>WGFJ01000158.1 GCA_015492305.1 Deltaproteobacteria bacterium | reverse complement strand
GAGGAGCAGGTGCCTTGAGGAGATGGGTGTGGGGGAGGTGATAAGGGTTCTAAAAGAGAGGCTGGAGATGGTAGGGGGTTTGGATGGCCGCAACAGGTTCGACAAGGAAGGGGCCGGTGTCCATAAAGGATAGCTACGAGAGGCTGATCAAGCTTCTCCTTGAGAGGATAGAGACCTTCTACGGAGAGAGGCTTGTAAGCGTTGTCCTTTTCGGTTCCGTCGGAAGGGGAACCTACCGGCAGGACTCGGATGTAGACCTTCTGATTATAGCCAGGGACCTGCCCTCAGGAAGGATGAAGAGGGTAAAGGAGTTCTATGAAGGGGTGGAGAGAAAGGTCGAAGGCACCCTCAAGGCCATGAGGAAGGAGGGGATCTTTGCAGAGGTATCTCCAGTGATAAAGACCCCTGAAGAGGCCCTCAAGGGAAGCCCTCTCTTCCTTGATATGGTGGAGGATGGAGTAATCCTCCACGATGAGGGAGGGTTCTTCAGAGGTGTCCTAAAGAGGCTTAGTGAAAGGCTTAGGTCCATGGGTGCAAGGCGTGTATGGATGGCAAACGCCTGGTACTGGGATCTCAAACCTGACTTTAAACCTGGCGACAGGATAGAGTTGTGACAGCCAGGGATCTTGCAGAAAGTTATCTCTTCAAGGCCGGTAAGAGGCTCAAGGTGCTGCGCCTCTTACTGGAGGAGGAAGACTATTCTGATGTTGTGAGGGAGGCCCAGGAGGTGGTGGAGTTGTGTGTAAAGGGCATGCTTAGATCGGTGGGAATCGAACCCCCTAAGTTCCACGATGTAGGGTTTCTACTGATAGAGCATCGCGACAGATTTCAAGGGGTAGGTCCTGAAGACCTTGAAAGGATTGCAGGCATCTCAAAATGGCTGAGAAAGGAACGGGAGTTTGCCTTTTATGGTGATGTGGACTTCATACCCACCGAGGAATACAGTAAGGAAGATGCCTGTAAGGCCTTGAGAGATGCAGAACTGGTCTTCGATCTGGCAGAGAAGGTTATACTCTCGAAGGCTTGATCCCTCCTGTTTTCAGAGGAGAGGCTGGGGGAGGTCACAGATGGGAAGGTATTTCAAGGCCAGGAACAGGGAGGAAGAGGCCCTGGCTGAAGGCCTTAAGAGGTATTTTTCAGGGGTAAAGGAGGTGGTTGCCGTCTACCTCTTCGGTTCGGCAACCAGAGGAAAGGAGAGGCCCGGGGATATAGACCTTGCCATCCTCCTTGACAGGACCATTCCACCCGATCTCCTTTCCGACATAAAACTGAGGCTCATGAGGGAAGTGGAGGATGCGGCAGGAAGGAAGGTGGACCTTGTGTTTCTCGGCGAAGCAGACCCTGTCCTTGAACATCAGGTCAGGAAGTACGGAAGGCTTCTCTTCGAGAGGGATAGGGGGAAGAGGATAAGGTATGAGATCCTTTCAAGGAAGAGGTATTTCGATTTCCTTGTTTATCACAGACGATATATGAAGGAGCTGCGGAGGGCCCTGAGAGGGGGATGATGGACAGGGAGATTGTAGAGAGGCTCCTCCAGTTGTTGAAGGGATATGGAAAGGCATAAGGGTCTCACCATCCTCCACACAGAGGCCTCTAAGGGCTGGGGGGGACAGGAGATACGGATCTTCCAGGAGGCTATCGGATTGAGGGAGAGGGGCTACAGGGTGATGATCGCCACCCCCAAAGACTCTCCCCTCTTCGAGAGGGCCAGGGGGGCTGGGATACCAGCCTTCTCCATGGACTTCAACAAGAGGAACCCCCTGTCCCTCCTGAGGGTTATGGGATTGATACGGAGGTTGAGGCCCCATATCCTCAACACCCACAGCTCTTCCGACAGCTGGGTTGCCTCCATGGCCGCGAGGCTCTCTGGATGGCACTGCAGGGTCGTAAGGACGAGGCACCTGAGCACACCCATAGGAAGGGGTATCCTCAACAGGTTCATCTACAGCACCCTCCCTGATGCCGTGATAACCACAGGGGAGGCCATAAAGAGGCAGATGGTCGAGATCAATGGGTTCGATCCCTCGAGGATCGTCTCCATACCGACAGGGGTGGATCTCGATAGGTTCGATCCCCTCAGGGTGAGGCCGTCGATAGAAGGCCCTGGCTTCAAGATAGGGGCCATAGGGGTACTGAGGAACTGGAAGGGCCACTCCCATCTCATCGAGGCTGCCCCCAGGATACTGGAGGAGATAGGAGAGGCCACCATCTACATAGTGGGTGACGGGCCCCAGAGGAGAAACCTCACCAGGCAGATCAGGGACCTCGGCCTTGAGGGGAGGG
>WGFJ01000157.1 GCA_015492305.1 Deltaproteobacteria bacterium | reverse complement strand
TGGAGAAGGCCCTGTTGTAGTAGAGGGCTATCTCCCTCCTCTTCTCTATGAATTCAGGTAACCTCTTCAGCTGGACAAGCCCCATGGCCGCTCCCATATCGGTCATCTTGTAGTTGAACCTCACCCTGTGGTCCTCCCTGTTGTCGTAGTCCCTTAAGTCCCTCACCTTCTCCACGATCTCGGGAGAGCTTGTGAGGACCATCCCTCCCTCACCTGTGGTGATCATCTTTGTGGCATAGAAGGAGACAACCGAGACATGACCGGACCTTCCAGCCATCACCCCCTCGAAGGAGGCCCCCACAGCCTGGGCCAGGTCCTCTATGACAGGGAGACCGAAGGAGAGTATCTCCTCCACAGGTGCGGGCAGTCCGAAGGGATGGACCAGGATTACGGCCTTCGTCTTCCTTGAGAGGGCCTTCTTCACCTCGGAAGGGTCCATGGCGTACTCCCTGGGGAGGACATCCACAGCCACAGGGGTTGCCCCTGTGTAGAGGACGGCGTTCAGGAGGGCCGTACAGGTGTAGTCGGGTATGATCACCTCATCCCCCTCCTTTATGCCGAGGGCAAGGAGGGCAAGGTGGAGGGCCGCAGTGCCTGAACTCACTGCAACACCGTACCGCACCCCTATGTAGTCGGCCATGGCCCTCTCAAAGGCCTCCACCACAGGTCCCTGGGCTGGATGGGAGGAGAGGATCACACGGGATACGGCCCGGGCCTCTTCATCGCCAAGGGTGGGTCTTGAATGGGGTATGGACCTCATATGTTTATGAAGAGCCTCAAGGAACGGAAGCCCTCGGCAAGTCTCACCCTTCCCTGGGTTCCCCTGAAGTGGGCACAGGCCCTTGCTATGTCGATGATGGAGAGGCCTTCGATATTGGTCTTCATCACCTGGGAGCTGTGGGCCTCAAGGCACCTCACCTTATCATCAAAGACACTGGATATATCCACAAAGACATTGGGATCGAAATTGACCGATGTGGGTCCCTCGTAGAAGAGCAGATTCCTCGTGTATCTGCCTGCCGATATCACCGCACTGGCCAGGTTCCTGTGGTCCTGGTGGGTGTCCTCGGGATAGTGGGTGAAGATGAACTCAGGCCTCACCAGATCCATGTAGTGCTCTATGGTATCGATGAGCCCCTTGTCCACAGGTATCCTGGTATCCTCGTAGTCCCCCCAGAATATCCCCTTCACCCCCATGATCCTGCCCGACTCCTCCTGCTCCCTCCTCCTCTCCCCGGGATCACCACCTGCCCCGCCACCTGAAAGGATGAGGAGATAGACGCTGGCCCCCTTCCTGGCGTACTTCATGAGGGTCCCTGAACAGCCGAACTCGATGTCGTCCGGATGGGCACCTATGGCAAGGATGTTCAGATCAGCCATCCCTCTCTCCCCTGAGGATACTCAAGCCCTCCCTCCCACAGTTGAAGAGGAGATCTATGGCAGACATGGATGGCAGGAACTCCCCGTAGAGCTGGGGATATCGGGGATGATGGAAGTCCTGGAAGATCACCCCTATCCCCTCCCTCTCAAAGGCCGAAAGATCGAGGTAGTCCCTTCCACCTGCCCCGGAGAGGTATGTATCCGCACCGAGGTACCTGCATATGTCCACGAGCCTCAAAGTGGGATCCTCCCTCAGCCCCTCCATGGAAGAGGCCCTGTGGATCTCCTTCTCTATCCCGAAGAGCCCGAGGATCATATTGACAGATTCTATATTGATATCGCATAGGTACTCGTATTCCTTCATGTAGAGCTTTGTTATCTCTTCGTAGCATTCGCTGAAGTAAGGTGCCCTGCTGTAGTTTGTCCTTATGGCGGCAAGGTGCTTCCTCCTCCAGTCGGTCCTGTTGTCTATCCTCACATCGATTATCCTCTCCGGATACCTGTAGGTGACAGGCACGGTGAGCCACTGCCATCCACTGGCCGTCTTGATCCTGTTCCTGTTCTGATACTCGTTCTTCTTGAACTGGACATTGTCGAGGAAGACGAAGGCATCGCACCTGTCTATCTTGTCTATGTAACCGAGCCACGGCATGAACTGGGGCTGGTGTATGGCAACGATCATTCCACCCTTTTAACAAATATGGGGTTGCTTATCAAGAGGGGTTCCTTCTCTATCACATCGACCCTGTAGTAGGTCCTTTGAGGGGCAGGCTCCTCCCACTCTACCCTGAGGGTTCCCCTCAAGGGCCATGTCCTGACAACCCTGCCCTCCCTTATCAATCTCACGGTAAGCCCCTTCCTGCCCTGGTAGTTC
>WGFJ01000156.1 GCA_015492305.1 Deltaproteobacteria bacterium | reverse complement strand
CCAGAGGCCCTGAACCACGGAGGCCTTGAGGCACAGGGCATAGGCAACCAGAGGATCCTTGCCATCGATCTCACCTACAGGGCAACTGAAAGACTTGATCTCGGCCTTTCTGTGGCAAGGTTCTGGCTCACCCAGGAAAGGGATGCAAACCTCAACACCACCTCAGGGACCACCTACAAGAAGAACCACCTTGGGGATGAGATCACCCTCACTGCGGACTACCTCCTCTCAGAGGGCCTCACACTCCATCTCCAGGCGGCATGGTTCCTCCCTGCCCAGGGCATGTACCCGTCCACATCGACCCGGACCCCGGAAGATACAGCATCAGAATACCTCGCCATGATAGGCTGGGAGTTTTGAAGAAAGGGGGTGGAAGGTCTTAGAGACCACTATGTAAAACCAAAGTAAAGGAGGGATAGAAAAATGAATGGAAGGGAAAAGGCAGAAAGGCTCGGCAAAGACAGGGTGCTTACGGCAGAAAACATCATCCACGCCCTGGTCCTCATAGGGTTTGCCATCTTCATGGTCTTTGTCATCTACGGGCTGGATAGTGTGGTGCCAGGCATCCATGATGCCTTCCACGACTTCAGACACTCCGCCGGTTTTCTATGTCACTGAGGAGGTGATTCTATGCATGCCGTAGATCTTAAGAGAGGGATATCCATAGGGGCTTACGGAGGGATGGTATGGGGGCTTGTGGTCCTCGCTGTGTCAGCCTATCTAAAGTTCTTTGCCTTTGACTTCACGATCCTCCACGACATCCCTATATTCATGGCAGGAGGGGCCGGAATGGGCCTCATCGTTGGGGCCTTCATGGAGGTCCTGGGGGAGAGGCTCCCCTTCGAAGGTGCGGTGGCAAAGGGGATAGTCCTCTCTGTCGCCATCTGGCTTGTCTTCTTCATACCCGGTGTGTTCCTGCATCTGATAAAGCCGGATAGGTACACGGTGGAGATACCGCTCCACATCCAGGGCCTTTTCCTGGCCATGGTCCTCGGTATGATTATTGGAGGATTATGGAAAAAGGGAAGGGATTGAAAAAGGGGGAGGCCTAAGGCCTCCCCTGCCTCAGATAACCTTTTCCACCACCCCTGACCTGAGGCAGCGGGTGCAGATCCTCATCCTCTTTACAACCCCTTTGTACCTTACCCTGACCTTATGCAGGTTGGGAAGCCATCTCCTCCTTGTCTTGTTGTGGGCGTGGCTTATGTTATTGCCCGTCACAGGCCCCTTTCCACATATCTCACATACCTGAGCCATCTATAGCCTCCTTTAATCAGGTCTTGAGAAGGCTGTTTATACCATACCTGTTGCAACCAGGCAAGCCTTTTCCTATGCCTTGATTTCCTCCTCCCTCCCTGATACCCTTACGGTCGAGATGGATCCACTCACCCATGGACTTTCAGGTGCATTACTGGCAAAGGCCGATCTCAAAAGGTGGGGCAAGACAGCCTTCCTTGCCCTTGTCATAGGAGCCCTCCTCCCTGATATCGACCACTTCCCCCTGCGGCTCATGGGCGGGGAGTTCTACCTGAAGTATCACCGGGGCCTGACCCATTCATTCCTTGGAAGCATCCCCCTCTCCCTTGGCCTTGCCTTTATCACGAAGGGGCTTGGAAGGAGGTTGTGGGAAGAAGGGGTGCCCTTCCCCATCCTCTTCCTTCTCTCCCTCCTCGGTGTGTATACCCACATCTTCCTTGATCTCATCACCTCCTTCGGGACCATGCTCCTCTACCCTTTCAGCAAAGAGAGGTTCTCCCTGAACCTTGTCTTCATCATAGACCCCTATGTAACCCTCCTCTTCCTCATACCCCTCTTCTTCAAAAAACCCCACCCTGCAAGGGCCTCTTTGCTACTCTTCTCCCTCTACCTCCTCCTTGCAACGGTAAACAGGGAACCCGCATTGAAGGAGACCCGATCAAAGGCAAGACTCGAAGGCATAAAGGTTGAAAGGATGGAGGCCTATCCAGCCCCCTTCTCCCCCTTCAACTGGATGACCATCTCAGAGGGCAGTGACCGGTACTACATCCTGAGGATGAACACCCTGAGCAGTAATAACCCGGGTCCCTTTGAGATCTACCGTAAGGTAATGGACCCATACATAGAGATCTCCATGAAGGATGAGGCAGCAAAGACATACCTCTGGTTCGCAGAGTTTCCCCTCATCAGATCAAAGAAGGTGGATGGGCTTTGGATGGTGGAATACTTCGATCTACGCTTCTACACCTACCCTCCAAGAAGACCCTTCCTCTTGCGTCTCTACATGGACAGGGATGGGAAGGTGGTAAGGAAAGAAGGGGCCCTTGAACTGCCGAT
>WGFJ01000155.1 GCA_015492305.1 Deltaproteobacteria bacterium | reverse complement strand
CCGTTGACATAGCGGCTCAAGTTGAGGGCAAGGTAGGTCATGTTGAACATCTCGCCCGTGCCGAATATGTCTTTCAGCTCGGAAAAGTCCTTGAGGTGCTCCACATCGCGCCCCACAAGCTCCATGCAGTCCACACAGAACAGCTCTTTCATCCCAGATACATCCTCGCGGCGGCCGAGCACGGCCTCTACAAGCTCCACGGGAAACTGGTCGTGCCCTGCGGGAACGGGCGTGTGGGTGGTGAAGACGCACCTTGCCCTTACTGCCTCGATGTCATCACGGCTGAAGGAGGCCCTTCCGGCCCTGTTCGCCTCTTCGTCGAGAAGTTCGAGGGCAAGCAGTGCAGCGTGTCCCTCGTTCATGTGAAAGCGCTTTATCCTCTCGTATCCGAGGGCACGGAGCATCCTGACCCCGCCCATGCCGAGGACCACCTCCTGGCAGAGCCTGTAGCGTTGATCACCGCCGTAGAGAAAGTGCGTGAGGGTCCTGTCCTGTTCGGAGTTTTCGGGAAGGTCCGTATCGAGGAAGTAGACGGGCACCACGTATCCTCCAGCACCCTTCACATCGTACCGCCATGCCCTGAGCCACACCGTGCGCCCCTCCATGGTAACTGCGGCGCGATCCTCCATCTCCTGGAGGAAGTCCTCCACTGCCCAGCGCACGGGTTCCTCGGTCTGCCAGCCATCAGGGGCAAGCCTCTGGTAGAAGTATCCGCCCCTGTAGAGAAGGCTCACCGCCACCATCGGAACACCGAGGTCTGCTGCGGCACGGATGGTATCGCCTGCGAGCACACCGAGCCCTCCACTGTAGGTGGGCATGCCGGCCTCGAGGCCTATCTCCATGGAGAAGTAGGCGATCGAGCGCTTCCCTGCGGTGGGCACAGGCTTTCTCTTCCCATATCTCTGAGGATCTTTCTCAAATCTCTCCCTACACCCCCTGCCGCAGAAGTAGTAGGCCCTTCCACCGTACTCTATCCTCTCAGAGCCCTCTTCCCTTACGACCATGTGGCACACGGGATCCACTGCCATGTCAACCCCCCTCAATCTTCCTCTACGACGAGTCTTCCCCTGTACATGCCCATCTGGCAGGTGAACTCGTACTCGCCGGCCCTTTCGGGTGTGAACTCTATGGTTATCTTCTCCCCTTCGGGAAGGAGCTTGGAGATGTCGAAGTCCTTGAATACCACACGCTCCGAGCAGGGGGATGACTCGAGCCGTTCGAACACCAGGCGCACCGGCTTCCCCTTCTTCACTATGATCACATCAGGGGTGTAGCCACCCTTTACCGTCACGAGGGCCTCCTGCACCCCGCCGGCCACCCTTGCCGCCTCGCCCTCCTTCGTGGAGAACCAGAAGTACCATGCAACGAGCCCTATGAGGAGAAATCCCGCTATGTCCACTATTATCGTAACCATGGTCATACCTCCCTTGGTTTCCACATGCGCAGGCGGTTGGCATTCGTTACCACCGTTACCGAACTGAATGCCATGGCCGCCCCTGCTATGATGGGGGAGAGAAGGATCCCGAAGAAGGGGTAGAACAGGCCTGCCGCTACAGGGATGCCGAGACCGTTGTAGATGAAGGCGCCGAAGAGGTTCTGCTTTATGTTCCTCATGGTGGCGCGGGAGAGCTCTATTGCTGTTGCCACCTTGGTGAGGCTCCCCCTCACAAGGGTTATGTCGGACGCCTCCATGGCAACATCCGTGCCGGTGCCTATGGCCATGCCTATGTCCGCCTGTGCCAGTGCAGGGGCATCGTTTATCCCGTCTCCAACCATGGCAACCCTCTTCCCCTCGAGCTGGAGGAGCTTCACCTGGTGCGCCTTGTCCTCTGGCAGCACCTCTGCCAGGACCCTCTCTATGCCGACCTCCCGGGCTATGGCGCGGGCGGTGCGCTCGTTGTCCCCTGTGATCATGACCACCTCAAGCCCGATCTTCCTCAGCGCCCTTATCGCATCCCTGGAGTCCTCCTTGACCGTGTCGGCAACGGCCACAAGCCCTGCCAGCCTGCCGTCCACGGCAACATACATGGGGGTCTTCCCCTCGTCTGCAAGCCTTTCCGCCTCGCCACTTACAGAACCGAGGTCTATACCCTTCTCACCCATGAGCTTTACATTCCCGAGGAGCACCTCCCTGCCATCCACACGGGCCTCGACCCCCTTGCCAGGGATTGCACGGAAGTCCTCTGCCTCTGCAAGCTCGATCCCCCTTGCCTTTGCACCCTCTACGATTGCCTCTCCGAGGGGATGCTCCGATCCCCTCTCAACGGAGGCTGCATAGCGGAGCAGGTCTTCCTCCGGCACTTCCCCGAGGGCTACCACATCGGTAAGGGAGGGCTTTCCTTTCGTGATGGTGCCGGTCTTATCCAGTACTATGGTGTCGAGCCTGTGGGCCGTCTCCAGGGCATCTCCGCTCTTTATCAGAATCCCGTTTTCCGCCCCCTTGCCCACACCCACCATGAGGCTCGTCGGTGTGGCAAGCCCGAGGGCACAGGGACAGGCTATTATGAGGACGGTGACGAAGACCACCACCGCATATACCAGCCGCGGCTCCGGACCAAAGGTGAACCACGCCATGAATGCCAGGATACCGACTATTATGACAGAGGGGACGAAGTAGCCCGCCACCTGATCAACCACCCGCTGTATGGGTGCCTTCGAGCCCTGGGCATCCTGGACCATGCGTATGATCTGGGAGAGGAGGGTGTCCTTGCCGACCTTCGATGCCCTGAACCTGAATGTGCCCGTCTTGTTTATGGTGGCCCCTATGACCTCGTCCCCTGGGCCCTTCTCGACAGGTATGGACTCACCCGTTACCATGGATTCATCCACCGCGGATGAGCCCTCTACGATCTCTCCGTCCACCGGGATCTTCTCACCCGGTCTCACTATGATTACGTCTCCAACCACCACCTCCTCGACAGGGATGTCCTTCTCCTCACCGTCCCTTATGACCCTGGCGGTCCGGGCCTGTAAACTCATAAGCTTCTTTATGGCCTCGTTGGTGCGGCTTCTTGCCCTGAGCTCAAGGGCCATGCCGAGGTCAACCAGCGCTATGACTATGGCGGTGACATCGTAGAATACATCCGCCAGCTCTGCCCGTGGGAATATGCCGGGGAAGATGACGGCCACGGTGGAGTAGATCCATGCAGACGAGGTGCCTATGGCTATGAGGGTGTGCATGTCGGCAGAGCGGTGCCTGAAGGCGTTCCATGCACCCACGAAGAACTGGCTGCCTGCCCACAGGAGCACGGGAAGGGTGGCAACCCCCATGAAGGCCCATACCACGCGCAGGGCGGTGCTTCCCCTTGGGAGCAGTCCTCCAAGGCCGATGTAGTCGGGGTAGGAGAGGGCCATCACAGGGATGCCGATCAGGATGCTGAACCAGAATTTTCTCATGAGGGTCGCGTACTCCCTCTGTCTTTCGGCCTGCTCCCTGTCCTCGGGCTCTTCCCCCGGGGCCTTGCCCGCGGTGTAGCCCGCCTCCTCAACAGAGCGCTCAAGGGCCTCAAGGCTTGTGAACTCCGGGAGATACCCCACATGGGCAGTGCCTGAAGCAGGGTTTACAGAGGCCTCCACCACACCCGGAGTCTTCCGGAGGGCCTCCTCTATCCTGGAGACACAGGATGCACAGCGTATGTCCTTTATGCCGATGGTGACATGGCTTACACCCGGCTCGAAGCCCTCCTGCCTTACGGCCTCTGCGAAACGGGCAATGGATACCTCTGCGGGGTTATAGGATATGAACGCCTCACCGCGCTCGAAGTTGACCACCGCATCCTTCACGCCCTCCATGCCCTTCAGGGCCTTCTCCAGCCTTCTGGCACAGCGCCAGCATGTCATCCCCGCAACGGGAAGGGTTACAGACTCCACACTCTCTACCCCGGCCTTCAACGCCATCCTCCATACCTCCTCAATCCAGGCCTCCTGTTCAGGCCTCCTTTTCCACAATTATATACCCCCATGGGGTATATTGCAAGGGACGGATGCAAAAAAGATGCAACTCCAGCAAGAAATGCCCCACCTCTTCCCGGATGGCCGCGGCATTTTCCCCTTGACATCCATGGGCTGGCGGTATAAGATCAAAGTATCAAAATATATTGATAGGTTGATACAAATGATACATGCAGACCTTACCACAGCCAGGGCCCACCTCTTCAGGGCCCTCGGAGACAGGACGAGGCTCGATATCGTAAGGCTCCTTGAGGAGAAGGGGAGTCTATCGGTCTCGGAGATCTGCGAGGGGCTCGGAAAGAGCCAGAACCTCGTCTCCCATCACCTTGCCTGCCTCAGGAACTGCGGGATCGTTAAGGCCGAGAGGGACGGGAGGAACACCATCTACTCCCTCAGGGACGAGAGGATATCGAGGCTCCTGGAGATGGCCGACAGCCACATAAGGGATCTCCTCGAGGGGATACTCACCTGCGAGGTTGTGAGGGAAGGGAGATGAGGAGGATCGCATCGGTACTTGTGGTCTTCCTCCTTCTCGCCTCAACGGCGGGTGCAGGAGGATTTAAGAAGGCCGTCCTCAAGATAGAGGGACTCACCTGCTCCCTCTGTGCCCCTGCCGTGAAGGTGGCCCTCGAGGGTGTGCCCGGGGTGAAGAGGGCGGAGGTGATCTACGAGAGGAAGGAGGCCGTGGTGGAGTACGAGGAGGGAAGGGTTGACCCTGCTGACCTTGTCAGGGCCGTGGAGAGGACCGGATTCAGGGCCACCGTAGAGGGGGATGATGGAAGGAAAAGGTAGGGACCCTGCACTCTGCCCTTCCTGCGGGGCCAGGGGCATCCCTGTAACCGAGAGGACCCTGCGGCACGCCTTAAAGAAGCCGCTCCTGCGCGAGCTCCGGGAAGAGGCCTACCGCTTCTGCCCGGGCAGGGGGTGCAACGTGGTCTACTTCTCGCAGAAGGAGTTCTTCGGGAGGGAGGATGTGAGGGTCAGGGTGGGGACAAAGGAGGCCCACCCATCTGCAACCATCTGCTACTGCTTCGATGTGGCGAGGGGGGATATCGAGGATGAGGTGAAGCGGAAGGGCAGGTCCACCTTCTCTTCGAGGATAAGGGAGGAGGTGGAGAAGGGCAACTGCGCCTGCGAGGTGAGGAATCCATCGGGCAGGTGCTGCCTCAGGGACATCATGGAACTTGAAAAGGGATTGACGGGCACCGATGGATAGGGGGGTCTTCTACACATTGATCGCCTTCCACGGCATCTGCTGCGGGCTGCTGGCCCTTTACCTCCTTGGAGGGCTGGGCATGCTCGGATACCTGGCCGGCGAAGGGTATCTTGCGGGCATGGCCGGCCTGTTCCTCGCATCCCTGGCCTATATCCTCTTCATGAAGGTGGGGAGGTCTGGGCGGTGAAGGAGAGGCTCCTCAGTATCGGGTCCGTCCTCACGGCCCTCCTTGCCTCTGCCTGCTGCACCCTGCCTGTCCTCTTCATGGTCCTTGGCGTGGGCGGGATCGGCGTCATAGGCCTCGTGACACCCTACAGGACCCCCTTAACCATCCTGACCTTCCTCCTCCTGGGGGTCGCCTTCTTCCTCACCTACAGGAAGAAGGGCTGTGATGGATGCGGCCCCACGAAGGGGGAGAGGGTGAACAGGATCGTGCTCTGGGT
>WGFJ01000154.1 GCA_015492305.1 Deltaproteobacteria bacterium | reverse complement strand
GCTGCAAGGAATCCCCTGTTCCCTTCCCCCTTCACCTCACCTGTTTCACATATGCCCTCCCTTGTGAAGAGGTAGACACCGAAGGCCATAAAGAGGATGGAAGAAAGGGGGAGGATGATCCTCCGGGGCAGAAAGAGGGCTGAAGTAACACCAAGGAAGGCCACAGGGGCGTTTATTATGGCAAAGCCCAGGATGGAACCTGCAAGGACAGACCTGAAACCGTACCTCATGGAAAGGGCAAAGACCACAAGCTGGGTCTTGTCCCCGAGTTCTGCAAGGAACACGGAAAGGAAGGAGGTAAGGAAGGTCCCTATACCTTACCCCTCCTTCCCCTTCTTCATAAAGGGCTTGATGAGATCTATGGGCACCGGGAATATGGTGGTGGAGTTCTTCTCCGATGCCACCTCTATAAGGGTCTGGAGGAACCTCAACTGCAGGGCCGCCGGGTTCTTGCTTATGATCTCTGCGGCCTCCGAGAGCCTCTGGGCCGCCTGGTACTCACCATCGGCATGGATGATCTTTGCCCTCCTCTCCCTCTCGGCCTCTGCCTGCCTTGCCATTGCCCTCCTCATCTCGTCTGGCAGGTCCACATGCTTCACCTCGACGGTTGTGACCTTCACACCCCATGGATCTGTCTGCCTGTCCAGTATGCTCTGGAGCTGATGGTTGATCTTCTCCCTTGATGTGAGGAGATCATCGAGCTCGAACTGTCCGAGGACGCTTCGCAGGGTGGTCTGGGCAAGCTGGGATGTGGCATAGAGGTAGTTTTCCACCTCCACAACGGCCTTTGTGGCATCCATGACCCTGAAGTAGACAACGGCATTCACCTTCACAGAGACATTGTCCTTGGTTATCACATCCTGGGGTGGCACATCCATTGTGACCACCCTCAAAGACACCTTCACCAGCTTATCGATGACAGGGATGAGGAGTATAAGGCCCGGTCCCTTCGCACCTATCACCCTTCCAAGCCTGAAGACAACACCCCTCTCATACTCGTTCAGTATCCTTATGGCGCTTGCAAGGAGATAGATTATAAGGACGATCAGGAATAGAAAGGCCAACATAGAACCTGGCATGGCTTACCTCCTTTCTTGGGGTTGAGAAGGCTCCACCTTCTCCACTATGAGCTTAAGCCCTCTGACCGCCTTGACCCTCACCCTTTCCCCCTTCTTCACAGACCCCTCGGCCACCCCATCCCATATCTCACCGTGGATGAAGACCTTGCCCTCCGGCAGGAGGTCCGTCTCGGCAACCCCTTCCTCCCCTATGAGGCCCTCCATGCCACTTATCGGTTTCGACAGCCTCGCCTTCACAGCAAGCCATATGGCAACAACGAAGAAGAGGCTTATGAAGATGAGGGTCGGAAGGAGGACCGAGAGGGAGACCCTGAGATAGGGCACAGGGGACTCAAAGAGCATGAGGGAACCCAGGGCAAGGGAGATGATCCCGCCAAGGGTAAGAAGGCCATAGCTTGTAATGTATATCTCCATCAGGAAGAGTATGACGGCAAGGATTATGAGGAGCACCCCCGCGTAGTTGACGGGAAGGGTCTGGAAGGCATAGAAGGCGAGGATGAGGGAGATGGCCCCTATCACCCCAGGAAGGATGGCCCCGGGGTTTGAGAGCTCGAAGTAGAGGCCTGCAAGGCCTATCATCATGAGGATGTAGGCCACATTGGGGTTGCTTATGGTGTCAAGGACCCTCAGCCTCCATCCCATCTTCCTTGTAACGACCTGTGCACCCTTGAGCTTCAGGACCCTCTCTCCAAAGGCCGTATCCACCTTCCAACCCTCTATCCTTTGAAGGAGTTCATTGAGGTCCTTTGCAACGAGATCTATGACCTTGAGCTTCAGGGCCTCCTCAGCGGTTATGGAAACACTCTCCCTTACGGCCTTCTCGGCCCAGTCGGCATTCCTCCCCCTCTTTGAAGCTATCCCCCTTATGTAGGCAACGGCATCGTTCACCACCTTTTCCTTCATGGTCTCGTCCATCTGGCGGCCACCTCCGATGGCAACAGGGTGGGCAGCACCTATGTTTGTCCCCGGTGCCATAGCCGCTATGTGGGCAGAGAGGGTTATGAAGACACCTGCCGAGGCGGCCCTTGCACCTGAAGGGGCAACATAGACGATGACAGGTACAGGGGAGGCCATTATGGCCTTAACTATATCCCTCATGGCAAGGTCGAGTCCTCCAGGTGTATCGAGTTCGATCACAAGGGCCTGGGCATCCTCCTTCGCTGCCACATCTATCTCTTTTGTTATGAACTCAGCCATGACGGGGTTGACTATGCCGCTTATCTCAAGGAGGTGCACCCTGGCGCCGTAGGCAGGCCTGGCAAGGAGGAGAAAGAGGGGAAGGAGGTATACCAGAACCTTCACTTGACCACCCCCAGTTCCTTTAGCTTCTCCTTCACCATGAGCATATCATGGTAGGTCTCCTTCTTCTTGCCCGGGTTCCTGAGGAGGTATGCCGGATGGTATGTTGGCATGATCACCGTATCCCCCCTGTAGTAGTGGAACCTTCCCCTGAGGCTTGTGATGCCCTCTTTTGTCCCGATCAGGCTCTGGGCGGCCACACTGCCGAGGGCAACTATGATCTTCGGTCTTATCACCTCGAGCTGCTTCTCAAGGAAGGGAAGACAGGTGGCTATCTCATCTGGATAGGGTGTCCTGTTCTTAGGGGGCCTGCACTTTACCACATTGGCTATGTAGACATCCTCCCTCCTCAGACCAAGGACCCTCTCTATGATCCTTGTAAGCATCTCCCCTGCAGCACCAACAAAGGGAAGGCCCTGAATATCCTCTTCCCTGCCAGGTCCCTCCCCGACAAAGACAAGGACAGCATGGGGATTCCCTGAACCAAAGACGATGTTCCTCCTTTCTTTATGGAGCCTGCACCTCCTGCAGTCACCGATCTCCCTCCTGATGTCCTCAAGGGTGAGACCCCCCTGTGGGGCGGGGACCCCTTCAACCCCCATTTCCCTGAGGTAGCAGAGGTAGTTCCTTATATCCCTTAGAAGTTTCAATCTCTCTTCCAGAGGGTCCTTACCCTGTCCAGTATCCTCCATGCCACCTCTTCCTTGGAGAGGAGGGGTAGCTCCTCCTCCCCTTCTCTCTCCACAATGATGACCCTGTTCGTATCCTTCCCGAAACCAGAATCAGGATCCCTGAGGTCATTTGCCACTACAAGATCCAGCCCCTTTTCCACAAGCTTCCTTCTGGCCCCCTTGAGGAGGTCCTCCGTTTCAGCGGCAAAGCCTACAAGGATGGGCCTCTCTCTGAGATTTCCAAGCTCCTTCAGTATATCCGGGGTGGGCTTCAGGCAGAGGGTCAACTGCCCCTCCCTCTTTATCTTCCTCTCCATCCTCTCTGTGTAGAAGTCACCGACAGCGGCAGCCATTATAACCGCATCCACCTCCCCCACCCTCTCAAGGACCTTTTCCCTCATGTCGAAGGCCCCTTCCACATGGATGGTCTCAACACCCCTTATGGGCTTCAGGGAGGTAGGGCCTGTTACAAGTATAACAGAGGCGCCCCTCCTCTTTGCCACCCTGGCAATGGCAAAGCCCATCTTCCCTGTCGAGGGGTTTGATATGAACCTGACAGGGTCTATGAACTCCCTCGTGGGACCTGCTGTAACAAGGACCCTCAAGCCTTCAAGGTCCTTTGAGGTGAGGATATCTACCACCATCTCCTTTATCTCCTCAGGCTCGCTCATCCTCCCCCTGCCTGTGTACCCGCAGGCAAGCTCCCCTTCCTCAGGACCTATGAAGTGGTAGCCCAGGGATTGGAGTGCCTTTATGTTCCTCTGGACGATGGAATTCTCATACATCCTCGTATTCATGGCAGGGGCCATGAGGACAGGACAGGATGCAGCCATCACAAGGGTGGTAAGCAGGTTATCGGCTATGCCTGATGCGATCTTCCCTATGGTGTTTGCCGTTGCAGGGGCTATGAGTATGAGGTCTGCCTCCTGGGCAAGGGTTATGTGGGAAAGGGGGTCATGGGGGTCAAAGACCTCCCTGTAGACCCTGCCCCCTGAAAGGGTGGAAAAGGTAAGGGGTGTTACAAACTGCTCTGCCCCCCTTGTCATGACCACCGTGACACAGGCCCCCTCCTTTACAAGGAGCCTCAGGACCTCCACCGCCTTGTAGGCCCCTATCCCACCCGTTACACCCAGGGTTATCCTCTTTCCCTTGAGGCTCAAGGCATTATCTCCTTGAAGTAGGTTATGGATGGAAACCTCCTTGAAGGGGTGGGAGGCTTCTTTGTGCTCGAAAGGGCCATGTAGACAAGGTGTCTTATCCCGAACCTGGATGCACTCTCAAGGTTGTCCTCGCTGTCTTCAACAAGGAGGGTCCTCTCCTTATCAAAGCCTATCATCTCCTGAAGCCTCTGCCAGAACTCGACCCTTTCCTTCGGAAGACCGATGTCAAAGGCAGATATGATGGCATCGAAGTAGGGACCTATCCTCGTCTTCTTCATCTTGAGATCAAGGGTCTTGGAGTGGGCGTTGGTAACGAGGTATACCCTCTTTCCCTTCTCCCTCAGGGCCTCAAGGAAGGGTATCACATAGGGATGGACCTTTATGAGGTGCTCCACCTCCCTCTTCAGGAGGGGTATATCTATGCCGAACTCCTCTGACCAGTAGTCGAGGTCCGTCCAGTTGAGGGTCCCCTCCTCCTCAAGGTACCTTTTGAAGAGCACATCCTTTGCCTTCTCAAGGGGTATGCCCTCCCTCTCTGCATAGACCTTTGGGAGGTACTCCTCCCAGAAGTAGTCATCAAAGTGTTTGTCAAGGAGGGTCCCATCCATATCGAGGAGGACCCACTCGATCTCTTCCCAGGGTAGCCTTACCAAGAGAACCTCCTTAAGCAAGGAATGGATTGACCGCCTTCTCCTGTCCCAGGGTAGTGGATGGACCGTGACCTGGATAGATGAGGGTGTCCTCCGGCAGGGGGAGGATCCTCTCCCTTATGGATCTTATGAGGTCATCGTAAGAGCCGCCAGGAAGATCCGTCCTCCCCACAGAGCCTGCAAAGAGGGTGTCCCCTGTAAAGAGGACCCCACCTACAAGGATGGATATGCTTCCCTTCGTGTGTCCCGGTGTGTGTATGATCTCCATCTCAAGGTCCTTGACCCTGATCCTGTCCCCGTCTTTGAGCACAAGGTCCGGCCCCGGGGAAGGTGGCGAAGAGAGACCGAAGAGGGAGGCCTGATAAGGGGCCCTTTCAAGGAGTTCCACATCCTCCCTGTGGATGGCAAGGGTGGCCCCTGTCCTCTCCTTGATAAGGCCGTTTGCACCTGTGTGATCGAAGTGGCCATGGGTATTGATGATGTACCTTATCGTGAGTCCCATCCCCTCTATCATGGCCATTATCCTCTCCCCCTCTGCCCCTGGATCTATCACGACCCCCTCTCCATCCCCAGCAATGATGTAGGTATTGACACCGAGTTCACCGACAACAAGCCCTTTCACCTCCATCATCCAACCTCTCTGTCACGCCAGGACCTGAGCCTCTCCACGAAGTACATGGCAAGTTCGTGGGCCTTTGCCCTTGTGGAGGATTCAGCGATGATATGGAAGTGGGGGTGATCATGGCTTGGATATGCGACAACCCAGTCCTTGCCAAAGAAGATCTTCACCCCTTCTATGAGCTGATGGGGGCTCCCCTCTGCCTCCTCTATGAGCCTCCTCATCATCTCCCCCTTCATCTCCCAGGGACAGGCCACCTTCTCGTGGGCAAGGAACCTCGGGGGTATCTCCCTTACAAGGTCGTGTATACCAAGGCCCACCTTTGCCCTCATCTCAAGGAGCTTGACTATGGAGAACATCCCATCGAAGGCGGGCTGGAACTGTGGGAATATGTAGCCACCCGTGTTCTCGCCTGCAAAGACGACCCCTTCAGCAGAAGATACCTCCATTATGGACCGTCCTGAGACCTTCGTCCTTATCACCTCAAAACCGTAGAGCCCTGCCATCTCCTCTATGGCACTGGAGGCTGTGACCGGAACAGCCACCCTGCCCCTCTCGCAGGTCCTGAATACAAGGAGACAGAAGAGCTTGAGTGCCCCGTCTCCATCCATCACATCCCCCTTCTCATCTACGATGTATATCTTCTCCCCCCCTGCATCGAGGAATATCCCCATATGGGCCCCAACGGAGCGCACAATGTTGGACAGCTGGGAAAGGGCCTTCTCGAACTCTCCAGGGGACTTGGTTATCCTTGAGCCATCGAGGTTTGCATTCACAGCCACCACATCCACATTGAGCCTTCCCAGGATGGAAGGGAAGACGGTGGCAGAGCTGCCGAAGGAGTAGTCGATCACCACCTTGAAGGAGGCCTCCCTTATAAGGGCCTCATCTATGAGGGAGAGGAAACCGTTCCTGTAGGACTCGAGGGCATGGATGGGGAACCTCAGCTCCCCTGTCTCCTCAAGGTGGGCCCTCCTGAAGTCCTCCCTGTAGAAGAGCCTCTCCACCGCCTTCTCCCTTGATGGGTGGAGATCAAGGCCCTTTCCGTCGAAGAACTTGAGGTCTATGAGTTCTGGATCAAAGGGGGACCTCCTTGTGTGTATGCCCCCTTCCTCATCGGATATCCTGGCAAGGTACCTTGCAACGGGCATGGGGATGACACCGTAGTCGTTCACGTTCACACCTGTGGAGAGGAGTCCCGTCATTATGGCCCTGTTGATCATCCTGCAGGCCTTGTGGCTGTCCCTGCTCGTTGAGACGGTGCTGCCCTTCCTGAGGGTGGCACCATAGGCTGCCCCGAGTTTACAGGCAAACTCAGGGGATAGCTCTATGTTTGCAAGGCCGGTCACCCCATAGGTACCGAAGATGGATTTGCTCCACCTCTCACCCCATATAAGGCTCGATGAGAGGGTTGCCCCATCCTCCACCACCTTGTGGGGCCATACCTTCACATTGGCCTTGATCACACTGCCATGGCCTATGTGGCAGTGATCGCTGACAACGGCCCCTTCACCAAGGCAGGCATGATCCATTATCCTGGTCCCCTTCCCGACGATGTTCTCCTGGAGGAGGGCCTCGTTACCTATGAAGACATCGTCCCATATAACCGAATCGGTGATGGTCACATTCTCACCTATGGTGCAGTTATCACCTATGACCACATTGGACAGGTGCGATCCCCTCCCTACGGTGGAGTTGTTGCCAACAAGGACGGCCCCCTCTATCCTGACAGTGTAGTCCACACCTGCATCCCTGCCAAGCCACAGGTCCCTCCCCTCCACCCTCTCACCGGGGATGGGCAGCTTCACCCTTCCGGATATGGCATCCAGGTTCCCTGTGAGGTATTCATCGAGTCCCCCTATGTCCTTCCAGTAGCCATCTGCCACATAGCCGTAGAGGGGCTTGTCCTCCCTGAGGAGGAGGGGGAAGAGGTCCTTGGAGAAGTCGAACTCCCTTCCCTCCGGGATGTATTCGAATACAGATGGCTCAAGGATGTAGATACCGGTGTTTATGGTGTCGCTGAACACCTCCCCCCATGTGGGCTTTTCAAGGAAACGAAGGATCCTGCCCTCCTTATTTGTGATCACGATCCCGTAGGGGAGTGGATTCAGGACCCTTGTAAGCACTATGGTGGCCATGGCCCCCTTTTCCCTGTGGAACCTTATTGGAAGGGAGAGGTCGAAGTCAAGGAGGATGTCACCGCTTATAACAAGGAAGGTGCTATCCATGATCCCCCTTGTGTTACCAACGCTTCCTGCCGTACCATAGTCATCGATGGCACCTATATACCGCATCCTCACACCAAAGGCAGATCCGTCCCCAAAGTAACCCTCTATGGCCTCTGGATGGAAGAAGAGGAGGGAGTAGAGATCCCTTATGCCGCTTTCCCTGAGGAGGTTCACTATGTACTCCATTACAGGTCTGTTGGCAACAGGGACCATCGGCTTGGGAAGGTTGTTTGTGAGGGGTCTCAATCTGGTGCCAAAGCCACCGGCCATGATGATGGCCTTCACATCTGACCTCCAGCAGGGTTTCTCAAATTCTATCAGCAAAGGGGCTATGCGTCAAGGAAGGCAGAAGGTGCTTGAAGTTTTCGGCCTTTAGTGGTAGGTAATCTATGTGGAGAGAAGACATCCCCTTCCCACTGTGGACATCATCATAGAGACTGGCGACGGGATAGTCCTGATAGAGAGGAAGAACCCCCCTTACGGATGGGCCCTTCCTGGAGGATTCGTCGAATACGGTGAGTCCCTTGAGGAGGCAGCGGTAAGGGAGGCCCTTGAGGAGACATCCCTAAAGGTGAGGCTGAAGGAGCAGTTCCACACCTATTCAGACCCTGGAAGGGATCCAAGGGGACACACCATCACCACCGTCTACATAGCAGAGGCAGAGGGCACACCAAGGGCAAGGGATGATGCAAAGGCCATAGGGATCTTCAGGGAGGACAACCTGCCCCACCCTATCGCCTTTGACCATGAAAGGATACTCAGGGACTACTTTAGATGGAAGAGAAGGAAGGCCTCCTGACAGGGGAAGAGAAGAAGGCCCTGCTGAAACTGGCAAGAAGGACCATAGAGACCTACCTCAGAGAAGGGAGGATCCCCGCCTACGAACCACCCTCCCGGGGACTCCTTACCCAGAGGGGGGCCTTTGTAACCCTCCACAAGGACAGCAGGCTAAGGGGGTGTATAGGCACATTCCTCTCAACCAGACCCCTTTATCAGACCGTGCAGGAGATGGCAGTTGCCGCAGCCACACAGGACCCGAGGTTCCCACCCCTCACACTTGAAGAGCTTCCTGAGGTGGAGATAGAGATCTCCGTCCTCTCACCTTTGAAGAGGATAGAGGATGTGAAGGAGGTAGAGGTGGGAAGGCACGGTCTCTACATCGTGAAGGGGTTGAACAGGGGGGTCTTGCTCCCCCAGGTTGCTACCGAACAGGGATGGGACAGGGAGACCTTCCTTGCCCATACCTGCCTCAAGGCAGGCCTCCCCCCTGATGCATGGAAGGAAGGAGCGGATATCTACACCTTCACGGCCGATGTCTTCAGTGAATCGGACCTTGGAGGGGCTACTCAAGGTGGTTGAGGAAGTTCTCGATCCTGTCCAGTCCCTTCTTCAGATCCTCCATCCCTGTGGCATAGGATATCCTGATGTACCCATCCGCACCGAAGGCCTCCCCGGGAACAACGGCAACCATGGCCTCCTCGAGGAGGAGTTCAGCAAGGTCCTTTGAGGAGTTGATCATCCTGTCCCTGTAGGTCCTTCCAATGGCCCCCCTCACGCTTGGAAAGACATAGAAGGCCCCCCTCGGGGTGGTGCACCTCACTCCATCCATGGAGTTCAACCTCTCAAGGATGTACCTCCTCCTCCTGTCAAACTCTTCAACCATCCTTTCAAGGGCATCCTGTGGCCCCTTCAGGGCCTCAACAGCGGCCTTCTGGGCTATGGATGATGGGTTCGATGTGCTCTGGCTCTGGATGTTGATCATTGCCTTTATCCACTCCTTCCTGCCAGCCCCGTAGCCTATCCTCCACCCTGTCATGGAATGGCTCTTGGAAAGCCCGTTCACCACTATGGTCCTCTCCTTTGCATCCTCACAGAGGCTGGCAAAGGAGAAGAACTCGTGGCTATCGTAGGTGAGCTTCTCGTATATCTCATCGGAGATGACAACTATATCCGTATCCCTTATGACATCGTAGATGGCTGAAAGCTCCTCCTCTGTGTAGACGATCCCTGTGGGATTGGAGGGGCTGTTTATTATTATGGCCTTCGTCCTTTCCGTTATCGCTCCCTTTATCTCCTGGGGTGTGACCTTGAATCCCTCGTCCTCAAGGGTGGGAAGTATCACAGGCTCTGCACCTGCAAGGGCCACTATCTCCGGGTAGGATACCCAGTAAGGGGCAGGTATGATCACCTCATCTCCCTCCTCGAAGAGGGCCTGGGCTATGTTGTAAAGGACATGCTTGGCCCCGCAGGAGACGATGATCTCCTCCCTGGAGTATTCAAGTCCGTTGTCCCTTTTCAGCTTCTCTATGATGGCATCCTTGAGTTCATCTATCCCGCCTACAGGGGTATACCTCGTAAAGCCCTCTTCTATGGCCTTTATGCCAGCCCTCTTGACATTGTCCGGGGTCTCAAAGTCGGGCTCACCTGCACAAAGGTCCACCACATCCCTCCCGGAGGCCTTCAGGGCCTTGGCCTTTGCGGTGAGGGAAAGGGTGGGTGAGGGTTTCAATCCCCTTACCCGCCTGGCAAGTTTCATCCCTTCCTCCTTCCGAACTTTCTCTCAAACATCCTTACCACCGGTGGAGGGACAAAACAATCTATCCTCCCACCAAGATCGTATATCTCCTTTATAAGGCTTGACTTGGTGTAGGCAAACCTCTCACCGGTCATCATAAAGACCGTCTCTATCTCAGGGGCGAGCTTCCTGTTGGTAAGGGCCATCTGGAACTCGTGCTCAAAGTCGGAGATCACCCTGAGGCCCCTGAGGATGATCCTTATTCCCCTCTTCCTGAGGTAGTCGACAAGGAGGTTGTTGAAGCTCTCCACCTCCACCCCTTCCCTTCCCTCAACACAGGCCCGGACCATCTCCACCCTCTCTTCCACGGTAAAGAGGGGGGACTTGCCAGGATTCTCAGCAACGGCCACAACAAGACGATCAAAGATCTTGAGCCCCCTTTCGATGATGTCAAGGTGGCCGTTTGTTATGGGGTCAAAGGTCCCCGGGAAGACGGCTATCCTCTCCATACACTTCTCCTACATAGTAAGAGACCACTGTATCACCGTAACCCGCCCTTTTAGCAAGCCTTAAAGGCGGAACAGGGCAAGGAAGCTCCTTCTTTGAATGCTCGGCCACAACAACGCCTCCACCTTTGAGGAGCCCCTTCTCACCTATGGCCTTAAGTGTATCCTCTACAAGGCCCCTTCCATAGGGAGGATCGAGGAAGATGAGATCCGCAACCTCCCCTCTCTGGGAGAGGATGGAGAGCCCCCTCTTCACATCCACGGGAAGGATAAGGGCCCTGTCCACGAGGCCGCATATCTCCAGGTTCTTCCTTATCACATCCAGGGCCTCCCTTTCTCTCTCTACGAAGACAACCCTTCCTGTGCCCCTGCTCAAGGCCTCTATACCAAGGGCCCCGCTTCCAGCAAAGAGATCGAAGGCCACTGCCGATGGTTCAAGGGTGTGGTGGAAGAGGGCAGAAAGGGTATCGAAGATGGCCTCCCTCACCCTGTCGGTGGTGGGCCTTATGGACCGACCTTTGAAGTGGAAGAGCCTCCTTCCCCTGCATACACCACCAACAACCCTCATCCCTCCCCTATGATCTTCACCACGAACTCCCTTTTCCTCGGTCCGTGGAACTCCGAGAAGTAGATGGTCTGCCACTTACCCAGGACAATCCTCCCTTCCCTCACAGGAAGGGTGACGGAATTTCCGACAAGGGTGGATTTGAAATGGGCATCTGCATTCCTCCCGTAATCACCCCTGTTGTGTC
>WGFJ01000153.1 GCA_015492305.1 Deltaproteobacteria bacterium | reverse complement strand
TCCATGGCCCTCTCAAGTTCCCTCCACTCCTCCTCCTTGACAAAACCCCTCTCCACGAGGTCCTTCCACCCTTCAAGACCCTTCAACTTCCCTATCCACAGGGCCGTGTGAAGGTCCCTCAGCCCTCCCTTCCCATCCTTCACATTGGGTTCCAGGATATAGATGGAATCGCCGTATCGCTCATGCCTTATCTCGCTTTCACGGAGCTTTTCCTCTATGAACCGCTTCCCCTCTCTCCTCAGGACCCTGCCCTTAAAGGCCCTCATGAGGTCATCGTAGACCCTTCTATCACCGATAAGGTACCTGCTGTCAAGGAGGGCTGTCATGGTCTTGAGATCATCCCTCACAAGGGCAAGGCACTCATTTATGGACCTTGCGCTGAAACCTGCATCAAGCCCACCATCCCAGAGGGTGTAGAAGAGATCCTTCCCAAGGGACTCGATCTGGGGACTGAGCCCCTTCCTGTAGAGGAGCATCACGTCCACATCGGATCCTGGATTCAACTCCCCCCTCCCGTATCCCCCCATTGCCACGAGGCAAAAACCCTCCTCCCCTCCCCTGAGGAAGGACCTGTACAGGTCCTTGAGGAGATGGTCAATGACCTCTGTGTAGCTCCTTACAAGGGAGAGACCTGATTCTCCCTTTAGATGCCTGGAAAGGAGGGTTGCCCGGAAGTCCCTCAGATAACCCTTTATATCCCTTTGATCTACCTTCAGGCTCTCCATCCTACCTTCTTGCCATGGACTCCAGTTCTGATATGTACCCTTCGATGCCCTTCATTATACCATCTGCAAGGCATTCAAGGTATCTCCTGCTCCTCAACCTCCTCTCCTCCCTGGGATTGCTTATGAATGAGACCTCCACAAGGATGCTGGGCATGTTGGCCCCTATGAGGACGTAAAAGGGGGCCTGTTTGACCCCCAGGTCATTCACACCACGGTATCTCCTCTTTACAGTGGAGACAAGGGACCTCTGAACCATGGATGCAAGTTTGCTCGACTCGTTTATCTTCGATGTCTGCATGAGGTCAAAGAGTATGAACTGGAGGTCGCTCATCTTCTTGCCTGATGTGGCATTCTCCCTTGCCGCAACCCTCATGGCCTCTTCATCGGTTGTGAGGTTGAGGAAGTATGTCTCTATGCCAGAGGCACTCCTCTTGGGACTGGCATTGGCATGGATGGAGACGAAGAGATCCGCCTCCTTCGTGTTTGCAAAGGCCGTCCTCTCCTCAAGGGGTATGAAGGTATCGTCTTCCCTCGTCATGAAGACCTGAAACCCCTTCTTTTTCAGCTTATCCCTGAGCATCCTCCCTATCCGCAGGACCACATCCTTCTCCTTCAACCCACCCCTGCCTATGGCCCCTGGATCGTTGCCCCCGTGGCCAGGGTCTATCACTATCCTCTTTATCCTCAGGCCAAGCTGCTTCGCAATCGTCGGAGGCCTCTCCCCCGCCCCTTTATCCCCCCTGATGTCCACAACGATCCGGAAGGGATCGTTCAGGGAAAAGACCTTGTAATCGAAGAGGGACTCCAGATCAAGGACCACCCTCACCGTGTCCCTGTCGTACTGACCCGTCCTGATCCTCTTGAGGAAGCCATCCTTTATGGAGATAGACCCCTCCACCCCGTCCTTGAGTCTTGCCCTTGAGAGGTCTATGAATAGCCTTGGAGGCTTGCCGAGCCTTGGATCCTCTTTGAGGAGGTGGGGCTCGTAGGAGGCCTTGTCCGTAAGGTCTATTACAACCCTTGTGTAGTTTGGATTGGACCAGTGCCTTATGGAGGAGACATAAGCAATACCCCTACCTTTTGCATACCCTTTGAGGGCCTTGAGCCTTTCCCTGGCAGGGCCTGCCATATCCCCCCTGGGGAAGAGGTCTACAACCTTCCTGTACTCCCTGTAAGCCCCCTCCCTGTCACCAAGGTCCTCAAGGATCTCCCCTATGTGGAACTGGGCATCATCGGCAAGGGGGCTGCTCCTATAGGTCACCACAAGGAGCCTGTAAAACTCCATTGCCCTCTCAAGGTCCTTCCTGTTTTTTGAATACCTGTAGAGGTCGGTATAGACCCTGCCGATCATGTAGAGGGACTTGGGGGCGTATTCGGTCCTCCTTCCCCTCTTGTAGATCCCCTCGAACCTGTCTATGATCCTGATCCAGTTGTGGCGGTACCTCTTCTCCTTTCCGGAGTTGAGGAGCCTCTGGTAGGCCCTCCTGGCATCCCTGTACTCATCTGCAATACCACCATGGGCAATGACGGGCAGGAAAAGGAGGATCAGGAGGAGGAATCCTGCAGGCCCGAGGATGTGGGGTCTTGCCCTATACATCATCCTCCACAAGGCCCTTCAGGTGGTAGAGCTTCTTCAGGGCCTCAAGGGGGGTGATATTATCGGGATTAAGCCTCTTTATCTCATCTATGACAGGGTGGACAGGGGCAAAGAGGCTCATCTGATAGACCCCTTTTCCCGAGGGACCGGAGAAACGGGGCAACCCCCTGTTATCAAGCTCTTCCCTCTCAAGGTTGGAGAGGATCTCCTTTGCCCTCCTTATCACCCCTTCTGGTATGCCTGCAAGCCTTGCAACCTGTATCCCGTAGCTCCTATTCATCCCCCCTGGTTTTATCCTCCTCAGGAATATGACCCTGTCCCCCCACTCCTTGACAGAGACATTGTAATTCCTCACCCCTTCCTTCGTCAAGGCAAGATCCGTCAACTCGTGGTAATGGGTGGCAAAGAGGGTCTTTGCCTTCAGGTGGTCGTGTATATACTCGGCAACGGCCCAGGCTATGCTTATGCCATCAAAGGTGCTTGTCCCGCGGCCTATCTCATCGAGGATGATGAGGCTCCTCGGGGTTGCAAAGCGGAGGATGTGGGCCGTCTCACACATCTCAACCATGAATGTACTCTGTCCCCTTGAGATGTCATCCATGGCCCCTATCCTCGCAAATATCCTGTCCACTATACCGATCCTCGCCTCCCTGGCAGGGACAAAGCTCCCCACCTGGGCCATGAGGGTGATGAGGGCCACCTGTCTCAGATAGGTGGACTTGCCGGCCATGTTGGGACCGGTGATGACGAGGAGCCTGTTACTATCCCCGTCAAGGAAGGTGTCGTTGGGCACAAAGGGCTCATCCATCATCCTCTCCACAACGGGATGCCTGCCCTCCCTTATGAAGAGGGTCCCTTCCTCATCCACCCTGGGCCTCACATAGTCATACTCATCGGCCACATCCGCAAGGGAAAGGAGGACATCAAGGGTCGCTATGGAGGCCGCTGTCTCCTGTATCTCCTTTGTCTTATGCCCTATCCTTTCAAGGATCTCCCTGAAGATCCTTTCCTCCACCTCAAGGGTCCTCTCCTCTGCCTGGAGGATCCTGGACTCGTAGTCCTTTAGCTCGGGTGTTATGAACCTCTCGGCATTCACAAGGGTCTGTTTCCTGATGTAGTCGGCAGGCACCCTGGAGAGGTTGGACCTGGTCACCTCTATGTAGTAACCGAACACCCGGTTGTAGCCCACCTTCAACGAGGCGATACCTGTCCTCTCCCTCTCCTTCCTTTCAAGCTCAAGGAGCCACTCCTTTCCAGATCGCTTTATAAGCCTCAGTTCATCGAGTTCTGCAGAGAAGCCATCCCTTATTACCCCTCCATCCCTTATGGAAGGGGGTGGATCATCCACTATGGCACCTTCAATGAGGTCCACCAGTTCCCCCCAGTCCTTGAGACCCCTCCTCAGATCCCTGATCATCGTCGATCGAAAGCCCTCAAGGAGGGAGGAAAGGGCTGGAACCCTCTTCAGGGAAGCTGCCAGTGAGACGAGATCCCTTGGGCCTGCCACCCCAACAACAACCTTGTTCACCAGCCTCTCAAGGTCGTACATGCCCTTCAACTCATTGGCTATCCCCCTCCTTGCCTCCCTTTCTTCCTTGAGTTCCTCTACGGCCTCAAGCCTTTCGTCTATCCTCTCCCTGGAGAGGAGGGGGAAGGCCAGCCACTTCTTTATCAACCTCCCACCCATGGCGGTCCTCGTCCGGTCCAGTACATGGAGGAGGGATCCTTTCCTTGTGCGGTCCCTTATGGACTCAAGGATCTCGAGGTTCTTCATCGTACCCCTGTCCAGGACCATGTACTCCCTGAGCCTGTAGACCATCGGGGGCCTCAGGTAATGGGGCTCCACCTTCCTTGTATCCTTCAGGTACTGGATCAAGAGACCCATGGCCTTAAGGGCCCTTTCCATCCCGAGGGAAAGGGTCTCTCTGACCCATGCCTTCCCAAAGCACCTCTCAAGAGAAAGGAAATGGTCCCTTTCCCCCTCCTCAAGGATGGTGAGATGGCTCTGGATCCCCATGGAACCCAGGAGGGATGCGGTATCATCGTCCCCTGGGAGGAGTATCTCCTTCGGCTCGAGGCGGTTTATCTCCGATTCCAGTTCCAGGGTCTCCCTTGCCTCGGTAAGACCACCTTCCCCTGTCGTTGGATCCACATAGGCAATGCCGAACCCTCCCTTTCCAGGATATATGGAAAGGAGGTGATTCGACTCCTTCGGGTCCACCCCCTCTTCCACAGGGACACCCGGGGTCACGACACGGGTCACATCCCTTTCCATTATCTTTCCTGATCCAGGTTCCCCTACCTGCTCACATATGGCCACCTTGTAGCCCTTTTCAAGGAGCTTCTGGATGTAAGTGTCTGCAGAGTGACATGGGACACCGCACATGGGTATGGGGTCCTTCTTGTTCTTATCCCTTGTGGTGAGGGCAATCTCCAGGATAGGGGCCGCAGTGACGGCATCTTCAAAGAACATCTCGTAGAAGTCTCCCATCCGGAAGAAGAGTATACAATCCCTGTACCTCTCCTTTATGGCCAGGTATTGTTTCATCATAGGGGTAAGCTCTGACATATGGACTGCTTGGAGAGAGAAGGTGTCAAAAACCCTCAGGGGGCCTCTTTCCCCTTGAGGGTGATGGTGTCCCACCTCTTACACTGGGGACATTTCCACAGGAACTTCTCGGACCTGTAACCACAGGAACCACACTGAAATGGTTTATAGGTAAGATCCGTCTCAAGGACCCTTTCCAGTTCCCTCAAGGCCTCTTCCTTCAACCCCTTATCCACTATTATCCTGAGAAGCTCCTTCCTTGCCTCCACAAACCCTGGATTCGAGTCCACAACCTCCCTCAACTCCTTCACGGCCTCTTCCACATGGTTCTTTCTGTACAGATACCTTGCAAGGTAGAGACGGGCGTAGGGATCGGAAGGGTTCCTGAGGGCCACATCCCTCAGAAACCCCTCCATCTCGTTGAACTTTCCAAGCTTGAAGTAGGCCTCTTCCATCCTTGGGTATGCAAGGAAGGAAAAGGCAGGGGCCACATCGGTTATCTCCTTCCAGGTCTTTATGGCCTTCTCGTACTCACCGGTTGAGAAGTAGAGGTCACCGAGGCTTATATAGGCATCCACACAGCCCCTGTCGATGGAGATGGCCTTCTTGAAGGCCTTCTTTGCCTCCCCTTCCTTCCCCTCCTCAAGGAGCTTTTTGCCCATCTCTGTCTTTATGTGGGCAAGGACATTCCTGTTCTCCTCCCTCCTGAGACGGGAGAGCCTCGTGCGGGTCTCGAAGGCCTTCTCCCACTCCCCTATCTCTTCATAGAGGGAACCCAGTTGCTCGTAGGCCTCAACCATGTTCGGTGCCCTGTGGATGACCTCCTCGAAGACACCTATGGCCCTTTTGAGAAGCCCTGCCTTCCTGAAATCTATGCCGAGCTCATAGAGGGCCTTTATCCTGGTCTTCTCATCCACAGAGGGTCTGATGGTTATGCTCTGATGTATCTTCGTTGCCCTTCCCACATCACCCTTGTTCCGGAAGAGGCTTCCCAGGGCAAAGTAGGTCTCTATGGTGCTTGAGTCTATGCGGACGGCCTTTGTAAACTCCTCAATGGCCTTGTCCGGTTCATTGGAGAGGACGAAGTTTATCCCCTTCAGGTATATCTCCTTCTCTGTCCCTCCCCTCTGCTCCTCTGAGGGCCTCAGGACCCTTGCAAAGATCCAGGCTGCAAGGAATCCAGCAGCAAAGGCGATGGGATAACCTATGTAGGGAACGATCTCCACACTCACCCTTCCCTTTCCGCTTCTGTCTCAAGTGGAAGGTTCCTCAAGGTATTGAGTTCAGCCTCCTGTTCCTTTATGGTCCTCCTGAGGGACCTTATCTCCCTTTTCAGCTGGAAGCGGTCAAGAGAGGCTATGATGCCGGCTATCAGCATACCGAGGAGGACCGATCCAAGGACTACCAGAAAGAGGGGGACCTTGAGGGGTGGCCTTTCGTAATGGTAGTAGACATCAACGAAGTGGGTGTTTATGGCGGTGAAGAAGAGGGCAACAACAAAGATCGCCGCAATAAATATGGACTTTATCACCTTCATAGACTACCTCTCCATAATTGCTCTCCTATCCAAGGGTCTCTACCTCAAGCCCTTCAAAGTAGGGAGCAAGATTGTCATAGGTGGCAAGGAGGTGCTCCGATATCACCTTCACCTCCCCTATAACAGGCATGTAGTTCGTATCCCCTTCCCACCTGGGCACCACATGGATATGGAGGTGGTCCTCCACCCCTGCACCTGCACTCCTGCCAAGATTTATCCCTACGTTGAAACCGGAAGGTCCCATCGCCCTCTTGAGCACCTCCACCGTCTCCCTTGTAAGCCAGGTGAGTTCGAAGAGCTCCTCCCTGTTGAGACAGGAAAGGTCCCCTGTATGCCTCCTGGGGAAGATCATAAGATGGCCATTGTTGTAAGGGTAGCGGTTGAGGATGATGGCAGCGTGAAGACCCCTGTAAAGGATGAGGTTCTCCCTGTCCTTCTTCTCCTCAAGGCCCTTGCAGAAGAAGCAATTCCCGGACCTTGGTCCTTTTATATACTCCATCCTCCAGGGTGCCCACAGCTGCTTCATTTGTTGAGCCTGTCCCTCAGTTCTTTGCCTACCCTGAAGAAGGGTATCTTCTTCGATTCTATCTTTATCTCTTCCCCTGTCCTTGGATTTCTGCCGTTCCTCTCCCTCCTCTCCTTCACCCTGAAGCTTCCAAAACCCCTGATCTCCACCTTCTCACCCCTTGCAAGGGCATCCTTTATGCTCTCGAAGATGCTGTTCACGATGAGTTCCATATCCTTCTTCGTGAAGTTGTTGAGTTTCTGACTCACCGCCTCGATAAGCTCGCTCTTTGTCATGCCCTTACCTCCTTCACTGGACACTGTAGTTGAATGCAGGATACTGGGAATCCATGTAGACCCTCCTGAGGAGGGCCTCCACCTCCCCGAAGAGGAGGGACCATATCCCCCTTCTCCTCTCCGGATAGACTATCACGGGCTTTCCCTTTATGCCGGCAAGCCGGGCCGCAAGGTCAATAGCATCATTGAAGTTGCCAAGGCTGTCTATGAGACCCAGTTTCAGGGCCTGGGTCCCTGTGAAGATCCTCCCATCAGCAAGGGCCTCGACCTTCTTTCTCTCTATACCCCGGTTCTCTGACACAACATCGATGAACTGCTGGTGCAGTTCCTTTACAAGCCTCTGGAGGAAGTCCCTCTCCCGGGGGGTCATCTCCCTTAAAGGGGAGCCTATATCCTTAAACTCCCCGCTCTTTATCACATAGCCCTTTATCCCGATCCTTGTGAGGAGTTCCTTTATGTTTGCAAACTCTACAACCACCCCTATGCTCCCTGTAATGGAACCAGGGTTGGCAACTATCCTGTCTGCCCCAAGGGCTATGTAGTAACCACCCGAGGCGGCAACAGAGCCGATGGAGGCTACAACCTTCTTCTTCTTCCTTGTCCTCCTGACCTCCTCGTATATCTCCTGGGATGGTGCAACACCTCCCCCGGGGGAGTCTATCCTGAGGACTATGGCCCTTACATCGTCCCTCTCCCTCATCTTTATGAGGTCTTCATTTATCTTCTTCGAGTCGACTATGACCCCCTTTACCTCCACAACACCGATCTTCTCACCAAAGGGTAAAGGGGGTGAACCGAGTAAGGAAAGGAGGAAAGAGAAGACGATGAGGGCAAGGATTAAGAAGGCTACGATTATGGAGCCCTTCAGGATACGGGAGAGTTGCAACTCACCCCTCCTTCCTGAGCCCGAGACCCATCTTCCTCTCTGTAGGATCGATGTTAAGGATCTCTACATTCACCTCGTCGCCGGATCTGAATCTCCTGTTCCTCATCTCCGAGATATGGACAAGTCCCTCAAGGCCTGGCTCTATCTCCACAAAGGCACCGAAGTCGGTTACATTCGTCACCTTCCCCCTTATCACCATCCCCGGCTTATACCGCTCCTCCACATCCTTCCATGGATCGTGTTCAAGCTGCTTTATACCCAGGGAGAGCCTCTCGTTCTTCCTGTCCATATTCAGTATAACGGCAGAGACCTCATCCCCTACACTGAATATCTCTGAAAGGTCCTTTATCTCCCTGTCCCAGGAGACATCGGATACATGCACCAGTCCCTCAACCCCTTCCTCGAGCTCGACAAATATACCGAAGTCGGCTATGCTGCTCACCTTTCCTGTGACCACATCACCCTTTCTGTACCTTTCAACAAGGAGGTCCCAGGGATTCGGTCTTGCCCGCTTCAGGCTGAGGGAGAGCCTCCTTTCCTTTTCACTCACAGATAGGACCACCACATCCACATGATCACCGACAGAGGCGATATGGGAGGGGTGCCTGACCCTCTTTGCCCATGACAGTTCCGAGAGGTGGACAAGCCCCTCGACCCCATCCTCTATCTCGACGAAAAGACCGTAATCGGTGATACCTGTCACCCTCCCCTTCACCTTTGAGCCAGGGGGATACCTCTCCTCTATCCCTATCCATGGATCCGGTTTCAGCTGTTTGAAACCGAGTGAGATCCTTCCGCTCTCCCTGTCGCACTTGAGGACCTTGGCCTTTATCCTCTCACCAGGGGCAAAGAACCTGGAAGGATGGGAGACCCTGCCCCAGGATATGTCGTTTACGTGGAGGAGGCCATCTATACCGCCAAGATCGACGAATACCCCGTAATCGGTGATGTTCTTGACGATCCCTTCCACCACCTGTCCCTCCTTAAGGCTTTCAAGGAGCCTCTCCCTCCTCTCCTCAAGCAGGGCCTTTCTGGAGAGGACTATGTTGCCCCTCCTTCTGTCCACCTTTATGACCTTGAACTCAAAGGTCTTTCCGCTTATGGTATCCCTTTCGGCAGGTCTTGTAACGGCAAGGGACCCCGGCAAGAAGGCCCTCACACCCTTAAGGTCTACCGTGTATCCCCCCTTCACCCTCTGGACCACCCTTCCCCTTACAATTCCCCCCTTCCTGTAGGCCTCCTCTATGGTATCCCACATCTTTATCCTGTCAGCCTTTGCCTTGGAGAGGATGGCAAAACCTTCCCTCCCCTCCTTCCTCTCCAGGAAGACATCCACCTCATCCCCTTCCCTGACCTCGATGCGACCATCCTCATCAAGGAACTCCCTCAGGGGGATCCTTCCCTCCGATTTGTAGCCGATATCAACGATCACATAGTCTTCTCCTACAGAAAGGACCCTACCCCTTACTATCTCCCCCTCCTCTATACCTTCAACGCTCCTCTCGTAGAGCTCCTGAAGGTCCTCTTTTCCCTCCATCACATCTTCACCCTTTATCACAGGTTCTACCTCCTCTGGATCTGAAAAATCCTTTTTGTACTTAAAGGCCATCATGCCTCAGGCTCTTTATAACATAAAGGGGTGGGTGGTTCAATCCTTATGAACCCATCCCCTTTATCCGCTCTACTACCTCATCTATTATCCATTGAGGTGTGGAGGCACCCGCAGTGACACCAACCCTTCTTATCCCCTGGAACCATTCAGGCCTCAACTCCCCGGCAACCTCCACATGGTATGTCCTTGGCTGGATGGCCCTGCACATGCTGGCCAGCCTGTTCGTATTGGCACTGTTGTATCCACCCACAACCACCATGCAGTCCACCTTTCTTGCCAGCTCAAGGGACTCCCTCTGTCTCTCAGAGGTGGCATTGCAGATGGTATTGTAGATCCTGAGTTCAGAGACCCTGGGCAGGAGGGCCTCAACCACCCTCTTCAGGGTATCTATGGTCTGGGTAGTCTGGGCAACGACCCCCACCCTGTTCTTCCTGGGGATGGCTTCTATCTCCTCAACACCCTTTATGGCCACCACATCATCCCCTCCATAGCTCACAAGGCCCTTTACCTCGGGATGATCCCTGTCCCCCACTATGACGATGAAGTATCCTTCCTCCGCAAGCCTCCTTACATGCTCCTGGGCCTTCCGCACAAAGGGGCAGGTGGCATCGACGAAATCGATCCCCCTCCTCTTGATCTCCTCCATCTCTGAGAGGGTGATACCATGGGATCTTATAACAAGCCTCCCTCCATCCATCTCCTCAAGAGAACCTATGCTCTCTATCCCGGATTGCCTGAGTTCCTCCACTGCCTGGGGATTATGGATGAGGGGACCAAGGGTATAGACCCCGTTGGCCTCCTTTGCGGTGTCCTGAGCAAGGTTTATGGCCCTCTTCACACCGAAGCAAAAACCCGCCTTCCTGGCCACATAGACCTCCATATCAACCTCCAGACCCTGTTCTCTCATCAATCACCTTCACCATCCTGTTGAAGACCTCTTCAAGGGAAAGGG
>WGFJ01000152.1 GCA_015492305.1 Deltaproteobacteria bacterium | reverse complement strand
GGTAGGCACCGGTCCGTTCAGGTTTGCAGGCTGGCAGAAGGACAGGATCATCCTTGAGGCAAACAGGGATTACTTCGGAGGCCGTCCATATCTGGACAGGGTTGTCTACAGGATCTTCCCCGGGGCAAGGTATGATGAGATGTACGAGGAGTTCCTCAAAGGTGGTCTTGAGGAAAGCCCAATTCCCTCAAAGAGGAGACAGGAGGTGCTTGCAAGCAACTTCAAGGTGGTTAGAAGGCCCCTCCTCAACCTCCTGTACTACGGCTTCAACATAGCCACCCCTCCCTTTGACAGCAGGAAGGTGAGGCAGGCCCTCAACATGGCCATAGACAAGGAGAGGATCGTGAGGGAGGCCATGAGGGGCAAGGATGTGAAGGCAGAGAGGATCCTCCCACCGGGCATGCCCGGCTACAACCCGGGAAGGGAGCCCTACCCCTATGACCCGGAGAGGGCAAAAAGGCTCCTTGCAGAAGCGGGGTACCCGGAGGGAAAGGGGCTTCCCACCATAGAACTCTGGTCTGCCTCAAAGGCAGAGGCAACGGTAAGGGAGCTTGAGATCGTCAGGGAGAACCTCACGCAGATCGGGGTGAAGTGTGTTATACGATACGAGGAGGACTGGCCCACCTATGAGAGACTCCTCCTCGAAAGAAAGATACCCTTCTACAGGTATGCCTGGTATGCTGACTTCCCGGACCCGGAAAACTTCCTTGCCATCCTCTTCCACTCCAGGGCAAGGTACAACTTCTCCTCTTACAGCAACCCCGAGGTGGACAGACTCCTGGAAAGGGCAAGGAAGGAACTGGCCCCCCTGAAAAGGGTTGAGATGTACAGAAAGGCAGAGGAGATCATACTGGAAGAGGCCCCTGTGATACCCATCCTCCACAGGACCTTTGAGATGGTCTACCAGCCCTATGTCAAGGGGATAGAGGTGAGCCCCCTTGGAGCCCCCTACATACCCATGAACAAGGTCTGGCTTGACATACCTTGATTTTACACCTTTTACGTATTATACTTGAAGCATGAAACGCTTCCTCCGGATGCCTCTGCGCTACCGCTTTGTTCTCTCCTCCACCTTCCTCATCGTCCTTCTCATGATCCTCGTTACATTGATAGTCGAAAACAGGCAAAGGGAGACCTTCTTCTCCGAAGCAAAGAAGAGAGGGGAGTCCATCGCAAGGAATCTTGCCGCCGTGAGCATGGGATACCTCGTCTCATACAACTACATAGCCCTGAAGCAGAATGCCGAAAGGGTCACAGGTGAGGATGTGGTCTATGTGATCATCCTTGACAAGGAGGGAAATGTCGCCGCCTACAGCGGTAGGGACGACCTCCAGGGCAAGAAACTCACCGATCCCGTTAGCCTGAAGGCCGCCACGGCAAAGGGGCTCCTCCTGCAGGAGGCCTTTTACAAGGAGAAGGGGGTAAGGGTCCTGGACATCTCTTACCCCGTATTCATGGAGAATTCAGGACAACGCTGGGGTGTCATCAGGGTTGGTCTCTCCCTCGAAGGGATGTATGCAGATATCCGGTACACCAGAGGCCTTCTGGCCTTTATTGCGGCCTTTGCAATCCTTCTTGGATACGGTGGATCCGTCTTTCTTGCAAGGAAGATAACAAAGCCCCTTGAGGAGCTTGTAGGTGCAACGGTTGAGGTGGCAAAGGGCAACCTGGAGCACAGGATCCATCTCTCCACCGGTGATGAGATAGAGGAACTTGCAAGGAACTTCAACAGGATGGTGGATGAGATACTCCAGCACCGAAAGGAACTTGAAGCAAGACTGGCAGAGATTGCCTCCCTGAAGAGGTATACCGACTATGTCCTTGCCTCCATGAGCAACGGCCTTCTCACCGTAGATCGCGAAGGGGTGATAGTGACCGTGAACAGAGGATGTGAAGAGATCATCGGCGTGAGGAAGGAAGAGATGGTTGGAAAGGTCTTTACGACCTGTTTCAAAGACAATCCTGAATTCTGCAAGGCCATAGAAGATGCCGTAGGAGGCAACGGATCGAAGAGACTCGAGGTTTCCTACCGCAAAGGGGAAGAAGAGCTTATCCTTGCCTTCAGTGCTACCCCCCTTGTTGATACGGAAGATAAAAGGATAGGGACCCTGGTCATCTTCGAAGACCTCACGGAGATAAAGGCCCTGGAAGAGAGGATGAGGCACGCCGACAGACTTGCCGCTGTGGGGGTGATAGCAGCTTCCCTTGCCCATGACATACAGAACCCCCTCACGGCAATAAAGACCTTTGTCCAGCTCCTCCCGGAAAGGGCGGACAACCCGGCCTTTATAGAGCGGTTCAACCGAACCGTTCCACGGGAGGTGAACAGACTCTCCACCATCATAGAAAACCTCCTCGATCTCGCCAGAAAACCAAGGCTCACCCTTACCTCTGTAAACCTCAACGACATCCTGCAAAAGACCATCGAACTCTACACCGTTGAATTCGATCAGAGGGGTGTGGAGGTGGACTTTGACCCTGATCCCGATCTTCTCCACATAAAAGGTGATCCTGAATACCTCACCAGGGTCTTCTCCAACCTCCTGGTAAACGCCTTCCAGGCAATGCCTGATGGTGGAAGGATCTCCATCTCCACAGGTGTTGGAGAGGGTAAGGTCTTTGCAAGGATCTCCGATACAGGGGTGGGGATGAGCGAGGAGACGGCAAAGAACCTCTTCAACCCCTTCTATACAACAAAGGAAAGGGGGACCGGCCTGGGGCTGGTTACAGTGAAAAACATCGTAGAAGAACACAAGGGAGAGATCACGGTGGAAAGTGCCCCGGGCAAAGGCACAACCTTCACCATATACTTCCCTGCCGAAAATATTCCAACCCTCGAGCATCGGGTATAGTTCCTACTGCACATAAAAATGTGCAATTTTGGAAGGATCTTTTCTTGAAAGGACCATCCTCTTCCCCTAACCTCTTGTAATTACTGGAAAAATCAAAAGCAGGTCATTGTGGCACAGGCTTTGCAGTTATAAAGGTTATAGGAAGGAGGTGAATCAAGATGGGTATGGCTCCAGATTGCAGGTTTCAAAAGAACAACAAGATGCTTCTTGCCTTTTCAGGCATGAAGAGGATCCTTCTTGTAGAGGATGACCCTATCATGCTGGAGCTCCTTTCAGAGATCCTTCAGAGCAGTGGTGTGAATGTCCTTGTCGCCTCAACCTTTGAGGATGCAAGGGAAAAGGCTGTCAAAGAACATCCGTCAGCTATCATAGTGGATCTATTCTTTTCTACTAAAAACAGTGATGTCCAGTTTTACCTCGATGGGATAAGACAGGAACTACTCGGTGAGACACCCAGCGTCTATGTGAGCAGGGCCTCAAAGGACGGCTTTGGTCTTTCCTATCGCCTCAAAGAAGATCCAGAAACAGGGTCTATCCCTATCCTTGCCATAGGCCCTATGGATACCCCCTACCTCAGGAAACTTGCCTTTGGAGCAGGTTGTGATGAATACCTGGGCAAACCCTTCGGGATGAAAGACCTGCTCCACAAACTCACAGGCATGTGCCAAAAAGGGGGAGGCCAATGAAGAAGAAGATGGCAGTGGTGGACGATGACATATGCATCCTGGAATCCTTTGAAGTCCTCTTCGGTGATGAGTACGAGGTGGTATATCTCCGCAACCCCGAAAGGGCCCTTGACTTCTTCAGAAAGGAGGTTCCATCCCTCATCTTCCTCGATCTTCTCATGCCTGGCATGGATGGCTTTGAAGTGCTTGAGAGGATAAGGGATATGAAGAAGGATTCCAGGATAGTCCTTATCACCGCCTCGGATGTACGAGAAGAGGATGAAAGGCTGGAAGGCGTTTACCTGCTCAGGAAGCCGTTTGATATCGATGAACTGCGCAAGATTACCAAAGAGGCCCTGGGTGGTCCCGTATACAAGCCCCGTTCTCTCAGGCTTGTAGCGGGTGGAACCATGCAATGAAAGGGGGTGATAACGATTGTTAAAAGGCGGAAGATGCAGAGGCGTGCTCGTTATTACGGCCTCTCTCATCCTTATCCTCATCCTGGCCCTGCCACAGGCGAAAGGGGAAGAGAAGATCAACATCAACAAGGCTACGGTAGAGGAGCTGCAGGGTCTGGAGGGGATAGGAAAGAGATTGGCCAGAAGGATAGTGAAGTATAGAGAGGAAAAAGGACCCTTCGAAAGGATAGAAGACATCCTGAAGGTCCGAGGTATCGGCAAAAAGACCTTCGAGAAGATCAGGGACAGGATAACAGTAAAGGACTCTACCGGGGAAGAAAGGGAAGCTATGGCAACCCAGTAAAACCGGGGGAGGTTAAGGGGGCTTCAAAGCCCCCTTAACGTTATATCCAGTGAAAGGCCCAGAAGGATAAAGGCACCCACCACCACATTGGATACAAAGGCCTTGAAGGCTGTTTGCCTCGTTGGTGAGGCCTTCACCATGTAGACCTGATAGGCAAACAGGGCAAGGGCCAGCAGGAGGGACATAAAGTATATCCACCCGAGCCCTGCATACATCCCCAGGATTCCAAGGACCGCAACGGTGAGGAAAAAGGAAAGGAAAGTGAGGGTGTATACGTGCCTTCCAAAGAGGATGGCTGTGGATTTAACCCCGATCTTCATGTCATCCTCTATGTCCATGAGGGCGTATATCGTATCATAACCTGTTGACCAGAAGACATTGGCAACAAGGATAAGGAAGGCCGGGATCTCCACCGTATTCCTTACCGCAGCCCAGGCCATCACAGCTCCCCATCCGAAGGCACATCCCAGGAAGAGCTGGGGAAGATGGGTTATCCTCTTCATGAAGGGGTAGAGTGTGGCAAGGGCTATGGCCACAAAGGAGAGCATCACAGTGAGCCTGTTGAGGAGGAGAACGAGGAAGAAGGCAAGGAGGGACAGCAGCACAAAGACACCAAAGGCCTCCTTCCTTGTAAGCCTTCCAGAGGCAAGGGGCCTGTCCTTCGTCCTCTCCACAAACCTATCAAAATCCATATCGGCCATGTCATTAGCAACGCACCCTGCACTTCTCATGAGGAAGGTCCCTGCAATGAAGATGAGAAGGATGTGGAGAGGTGGCCTTCCCTCCGAGGCAAGCATCAGGGACCAGAGGGTGGGAAGGAGCAGTAGAAGGGTCCCGTACTGCTTGGAAAGCCTTATGAGATCCGCCACAGCCCTGATCTTATCCCGCATGGTCATGGCACGGGTCTCTTTGAAGGCCTTGAAGGAAGTCAGGTCCTTAGGGTAAGACATCCTCCCGGGTCCTCTCCATCAGGGCAGGTGAAAAGATCTCCAGGATAGATGCGATGTGGCCTTTATCGGTTGCGATCCTGTATCTTCTGGCCCATAGCCTGCAGTTGCCATGGAAACCAAAGGCCATCGCCTTTTCCGGCCAGTGGACGATGCCAAACCTGAGGTCCTCCTTACGGTGGAAAGGCATGCTCTCCTCCACTATAAGCCCGAGGGGCCTTGAACCCTTGAGGATTCTCTCCAGCATCCGGGGCGAAAGGGAGTCCATGGGGATGATGGAGAAGGCAAAGACAAGCCTCTTCCCATCACCCTGCAGCCACACCCCCCTTTTGAGCCACTCCCCTTCCCTGTGCTGTTCCTCCACATCAATGGTGATGTCCTTCATCAACAGGGCCTCCAGGGACTTCACCAGCGAGCCATCGGAGAAGAGGAGTAGCCTCCCTTTCTCTGAAAGTTCCTTACCATGCAGGGAAAGGAAAGCATCCCTCCCCTTCCAGGTTGAAAGGAGGAAGGTAGCAGGGTCAACCTCAAAAGGAGTCTCTACCATGTACCTCTGTCCTTCCATAACCTGTTGAATGATATTATGTTAGGAAAGGGCCTGTCAAGGTCCAATGCCTTTTAGTGATGACACAGGGCCTTCTTTATGGTAATCTGTTTAAAAAAGTTGAGGGGAGGTAGAGATGGTCCTTCTCAAGTCCAGGATGGTACCCCTTGGCACAAAGGCCCCGGACTTTGTGCTTCCAGGTGTGGATGGAAAGACCTATTCCCTGGAGTCCTTCAAGGACAAAAAGGTCCTTGTGGTGGTCTTTATGTGCAACCATTGCCCCTATGTAAAGGCCACCATCCAGAGGCTGATAAAGATACAGGAGGACTATGGTCCCAAGGGGGTCCAGCTTGTGGGTATAAACCCGAACGATGATGAAAGCTATCCAGAGGACTCCTTTGAGAACATGAAACGCTACTACAGGGAGTGGGGGATGAACTTTCCCTACCTGAGGGATGAGTGTCAGGAAGTGGCCCGCAGATACGGGGCTGTATGCACCCCGGACATATTTGTCTATGGTCCGGAAAGGCTGCTCCTCTACAGGGGCAGGATAGATGATAACTGGCAGGATGAATCAAAGGTAACCAGGAGGGATCTGAGGAGGGCCATAGAAGCCATACTGGAAGGAAGACCTGTTCCAGAGGATCAATACCCCTCTATGGGATGCTCCATCAAATGGAAGATCTGAGCTTCCTCTCACAGAGGGGGCAGAATCCCTTTCCCTTTATATCGGTATCTCTCAGGCTATTTGAAAAGTGCATGACACATCCCGGATCCGGGCAATGGGCAAGCCCGTAGGTGTGACCCAGTTCATGGACTGCCTCCTTGACGGCCCTCTCAAGGAAAAGGTCTTCCCTTTCTGGCAGACCATAGAATCCTTCCCGCAAACGCTTGAGGGAGATAAGGGCCACACCGTTGATCACATCTGCCTCTCCAAAGACAAAGTTCAGGCCGGGCACATAGAGGTCCACATCTGTTACACCAAGGACCCTCCCCCATCCCTTCTTCAAAGGGATGAGACTGCGGAGGATGGCCGTTGAGTGGTACTGATCCCTCATGGGATCGTATGAAGAAGGAGGGATCAAGATGGAAGGACCCAAGGAGACTTCCCTATGGAAGGTCCTCTCTATGTGGGGAGCTATCTTTAAGAGGATGGAAGGGTCCCTAATATCAACGGGGATGATGATAATAGAAGCCATCCTTAAGGCCCCTTTACAAGGGATCTTATCCTTTCAGCAAGCTCAAGGGGTAATCTATCCCGATTCCTGCGATCCACTTCAACCAGCACACAGTCCGGACGTCTCTTCACCTCCTGAATAAAGCCCCTGCCTTTCATGGCAACGGTTGCCACCACCACCCTGTGGGAATCAAGAAGGCCCTTTATGACCTCTGGAAACATTGGGCAAAGGCATTCCATCTTCCCTATCTCATCTATGAGGACAAGGGATGACCCAAAGGAAAGGGTGGAAAGAAAGCCCTCAAAGCCTTTTACATCCACACCGTATCTCCCCACCCTTGGCCCATCTATCTCCACATGGGCAAGTATCCCCTCCTTCCTCCCATCTATGGACCTCAATCTGAACCCCTTCCTTACACCTCCCTCCCTGATCTCTTCCGTGTAGAAACCGGAAGGGTTAAGATCCTTGAGGAGCCGTGAAAGGGTCTTTATAACGGTGGTCTTACCTACCCCTGGCAACCCTGTGAGTAGAAAGTTTTTCATAGCCTTCTATGCGAAGAAGGGCCTCTTTGACCCCCTTTCCCCCACTGTATCCACCGACCTCACCACTTCCCCTGATCACCCTGTGGCAGGGCACGATGATGGGAAGGGGATTCCTCCTGCAGGCCTGCCCCACAGCCCGTGCTCCCCCGGGCCTGCCGACCTTATCCGCCACCCATCCATAGGTCCTGACCTCTCCGTAAGGGATCTTCTGCAGGGTCTTCCAGACCCTGACATCAAAGAGGCTTCCTTGAAGGTCCAGGGCAAGGGTGGAGAAATCCACCCTTTCACCGGCGAAATAGGCCTCCAGCCTCTTTACCACCTCCCTGAAGGGTGTGTAATCCTTGAGAAGAGGCCCTTCAGAACCCCTCAAGGCCCTGGCAAAGGCCTCTTCTGAAAAGCAAAGGCGGGAAAGCCCCCTGCCACTGTGGAGGAGCCAGATCCTGCCCACCGGGGAGCGAAGCGTCCAGTACCTCACCTTACTATTATAACACCCCAAGACCCTGAGGGCCTCCCAAAAACACGGAACCAACCCCGGAGGAAAAGTTGATAATTGTCATTTTTATCCTCCCAGCCTCCGGGTATACTTGAAAATACCTTCAATTTTGGGTATCCTATAGGTGACGGGTAGTGGCCCGGTTGAGAACATCAAGGAGGTGACCGATGAGAGAGAAGGTAGAAGAGGCACTGAAGAAGATCAGGCCTGCCCTTCAGGCCGATGGTGGCGATATAACCCTGGTAGATGTGGATGAGGATAACGGTATCGTTCAGGTAAGGCTGATGGGGGCCTGTTCGGGTTGTCCCAGTGCCCAGCTGACCCTCCAGATGGGGGTTGAAAGGGCCATTATGGAAGAGGTTCCTGAGATAAAGAGGGTTATCGCCGTCCCCTAAGCCCTCCATCCCCTCTCGTTAAGGTCAGGAGCAGATCCGATTTGCTCCTGACCTATTTTAATCCTGCAAAGAGGAGGTGTGTCGTTGAGTAAGGTTACGGTATGGTTTATACGGCTGGCCATGATCTACTTCGTTCTGGCTGCCCTTGTGGGTATTGAGATGATCCTTTTCCCCCAGAAGCTCACCCATATTCCGATCCATGCCCATTTCAACCTCCTTGGATGGATGTCGATGATGATCTACGGGGTGGCATACCACATCCTCCCGAGGTTCAGCGGAAGACCCCTTTACAGCGAAAAGATGGCAGAGGTCCATCTCTGGCTATCAAACATAGGCCTCATAGGGATGGCCATATTCTGGGCCTTTTACAACCGCAACCTTCTCTTCCTCTTTGCCCTCGTAGAGGTCATCTCTATACTGCTTTTTGTCTACAACATGTTCAGAACGGTAAGACCTGTTACCATGCCGATGCCCGGCGGTGGCAGGTGAAATCTATATACAGGGAGGTGCAGCAATGGCTGACAAGATAACAAAGGAGATGAGCATAGGAGAGGTCATAGACAAGTACCCTGAAACCGCAAAGGTCTTTGAAAAGTACTTCGGTCAGGGTTGTTTTACCTGCCCTGGCTCAAGGCTTGAGAACATAGCCTTTGGTGCAACCATGCATGGCATGGATGCAGATGTCATCGTGAAGGAACTGAACGAAGTGATCGCCAACAAGGAGGCTTGAGGATGAGCACCTTTTTAGGACCTATCCACTACTGGCTCTTTCAGAAGATAAGGAATGTGGAAGACAGGGAGGAGGCCCTTATCAAGGCCTTCACAGAAAGGTTCGGGGATGAGGTCAACGGGATCGTTGAAGATGTGAGGCAAAGGTATGGTGTACCCTTTGACAATACACCCCTTGAAAACCTCATAGGTGATGCAGCGATCCACTACTGGCTCCAGAGCGCCATTGAGAGGTCAGAGACAAGGGAGGCTGCCCTCCTCAAGGGCCTGATCGACAGATACGGTGATGAGGCAAAGGAACTCGCCATGGATGTGGCCTTCAGGCACGGGCAGAAGATCGGAAAGGAGGCAATAGAACAGGGCAAAAACCAGGGAAGCGGGATCGAGTCTGTTTACAACCTTATAAAGAACACCTTCCTCGATGGTATGCCCTGTGATCATGTAACGGAGGTTGAAAGCCCCTCACCGGATCTCCTTGTAGAGAAGCACACCGATTGTCTCCACAGGGGGTACTGGGAAAGTGCAGGTATAGCCGAAACCTTCATGTGCTCCTACCTTGAGAAGTGGATAAAGGGGGTCTGTTCTGCCGATCCCTCCATAGATCATGAGAGGGTGAAGGCCTTGGTTCGTGGCGATTCTTACTGCGAGGATCGCTACAGGATAAAAGGAGAGTAAGCAATGGTAACCGAAAAGGAGGTCCTTGATGCCCTTCGGCAGGTGATGGATCCTGAACTGGGAAAGGATCTTGTCACCCTGAACATGATAAGGGATGTGAAGATAGAAGGCGGGGAGGTGAGCTTCAAGCTCATCCTCACCACAGGTGCCTGCCCCCTGAAAAGGGAACTGGAAGAAAACGCAAGGAAGGCTGTGATGGCCCTTCCAGGGGTGGAGAAGGTCAATATCGAGGTTGGAGCCGAGTCCAGAGGTCAACAGCCCCCTCATGGAGGACTCCCCCCAAGGGAGCCCATCCCCGGTGTCAGATACACCATTGCCGTGGCAAGCGGCAAAGGAGGGGTTGGGAAATCCACCGTTACGGTGAATCTTGCCCTTGCCCTTCACAGGATGGGATACAGGGTGGGTATCCTCGATTGCGATATATACGGTCCAAGCCTCCAGATGATGCTGAACATCAAGGAATCCCTCAAGGCCACGGTGGATGGGAGGATCGTCCCCAATGAAAAGTGGGGGGTGAAGCTTGTCTCCATAGGCTTTCTCATCGAAGAGGATACCCCCGTGATATGGAGAGGGCCTATGGTGATGCAACTTGTCAGACAGTTCTTGAAGGACGTGATATGGGGGGATCTTGACTTCCTCGTTATAGACCTTCCACCTGGCACAGGGGATGCCCAGTTGACCCTCGTCCAGACCATCCCCCTCACAGGTGCTGTGGTTGTAACAACCCCTCAGGACATAGCCCTTATCGATGCCTATAAGGCCATCAAGATGTTCCATGAGGTCAAGTCCTCTGTCATAGGGATAGTTGAGAACATGAGCTACTTCGTCTGTCCCCACTGCGGTGAGAAGACAGAGATATTCAGCAAAGGGGGAGGAGAAAAGGCAAGCAAGAAGTATGGCATACCCCTTATAGGGACGGTCCCCCTTGATGCAGAGATAAGGGAAGGCGGTGACAGGGGAGAACCAATTGTGGTGGCCAAACCTGACTCCCCCCATGCCCGGGCCTTCATGGAGATTGCCAAACGGGTTGTGGAAAGGGTTGAGGCTATAAAGGAGGAGGTTCCGGCCTCTACTTAGAGACGCCTTTCAAGGGATGCATAGGCACTGTGGTTGTGGATGCTTTCCCAGTTTTCAGCCTCCACCCTGAACCATCTTATCCGGCCGTCCTCTTTGAGTTTTAGGGCCACTTCCCTCACCACATCCTCAACGAACATGGGATTGTCATAGGCATGTTCGGTGACGAACTTCTCATCCTCCCTCTTGAGCAAGGCGTAGACAGGACTGCTCGCACAGGACTCCACAAGGCTTATGATATCCTCTATCCAGACGAAGCCCTTGAACCGCAGGGCCACCTTTACAAGGCCGCGCTGGTTGTGGGCACCCCTCTCGCTCATCTCCTTTGAGCAGGGACACAGGGTGGTTACGGGGATCATGATCTCGATCACTATATCCCTCTTGTCGCTGAGGGTCCCTATGAACCTGCATCCATACTCCATGAGGCTTTTGGCCCCTGACACAGGTGCCTCCTTCTCGACAAAGTAAGGGAACTCAACCTCAAGGTGTGCCGAGTTTGCATTGAGTCTTTCCTTCATCTTCTCCAGTATCCTCGGAAAGTTCTCAATGGTAACCTCCCTCCTGTACTCGTTCAGGATCTCTATGAACCTGCTCATGTGGGTCCCCTTGAAGTGCCTCGGAAGGTCCACGTACATATTTATCTTGGCAATGGTGTGCTGTATCCCCTTGGCCTTATCAAGGACCACTATGGGGTATCTTATGTCCTTCACCCCGACCTTGTCTATATCGATGTTGCGGTGATCCTTTAGGGCCTGGATATCTCGCTTGAGGCCTTCCTTCTTATTCTCTGTACGTTGCGTAGGCATCTTCAGACTCCCACACCTTTACTTCCTTCACCCTTCTTCCTTCCCCATTTACCTTCTCTGAGAGACGGTCAAATATGAATCTGGCAATGTTTTCGGAAGATGGATTCACCCTGTCAAAGGGTTCGATCTCATTGAGGTACCTGTGATCAAGTCCTTCAAGGAGTCCCTTTGTCTCTTCCTTGAGTATCTTGAAGTCAATCACCATGCCAAGGTGATTCAACCCTTCCGATTCTACTGAGACCTCCACCTTCCAGTTGTGGCCATGGAGGTTTTCACATTTCCCCTTGTAGTCTCTCAGGCTATGTGCAGCAGAAAAATCACAGATTACAGTCACTTCGTACATCCCTCAAGCCTCCTTTTCAATTTCTTTACCACCGGGATGGCGGCCCTTTCACCTGCCTCTATAAAGTCCTCCATCCTCTCAAGGGAGAGGAACCCCCCTTTGCCCACATCCGGTTCTACCAGATAGTCGCAGAGGTTCCTCAACTCTCTTGTTGTGGCTTCCATCATTATGTACTGACACTGGAGGAGTATCTTGAAGAGGTTATCCACCCTGTCAAAGAGCCTGCCCCTCCTGTTTACATCCACACCCAGGACCAGGTCTGCACCTATCTCTCTCACCGTCTTTGAAGGCAGGTTCTCAAGGACGCCACCGTCAACAAGGAGCATACCCCTGTACCGGACAGGTCTGAAGATACCAGGGACAGCACAACTTGCCTGGATGGCTGTATCAAGCCTTCCCTTCCTGAAGATGTAGATCCTCCTTGAAAGGATATCCACTGCAGGGATGGCCAGGGGAACCTTCAGGCGGGAGAAAGAGGACACCGGTATCCTTTCCCTGACAAAGGTTGAAAGCCTCTGCCCTGAAAGGAGTCCATCCTTTGGCCAGGTGGGGGCTATGAGGTCCATCCACTTGAGATCTCTTGCTATGGCCTCGATGTCCTTTGCCCCCATTCCTGCAGCATACATGGCTGCAACGATAGCCCCGCTGCTTGTTCCAGCTATCATATCAAGGGGTACCGACTCCCTTTCCAGGACCTTGAGAACCCCTATGTGGGCGAGTCCCCTTGCGGCTCCTCCGCTTAAAGCGATCCCTATCTTCGGTCTCAACCGAACCTCCCTGTTACATTATACAACCTTCAAAGAAGGAAAAGAAACCCCTTATCCTCATGGTAGATTCGGGATTTACCAGAGACCTCCTCTATGATATCATTTTTTTATGAGAGGGATAATGGTCTTTCTTCTCCTCCTCATCCCTGGCCTTGCCTTCGGTGGAGGCGGGATAGATCCCCTCCATCTAAGGCAGGAAGGACTTGAGGGTTACATCGTTGTGGATCTTAGAGACATGCAGAGCTACAGGGAAGGCAGGATACCAGGGGCCATCCACATCACCCTTGACACCCTCAGAAAGACCCACAGGGTGGTAACATCCCGGGCAAAGGTACTCCTTTACGGAGACGAAAGGACTGTCAAGGAAGCCCTGAGGATACTCAAGGAAAGGGGCATAGATGCCTACTATATCGAGGGTGGCATAGACGGATGGAGGAAGGCAGGAGGTTCCATAGAAAAAGGCCCTGCCTACATGCAGGGCCTCCCGGATCGATTCACCATCCCTCGAGGTCTGTGCGAAAGCCTCCCCCCTGCAGAGGTCTACGGGGATTAGCTTACATGTAGGTGACAAACTCGGGTTCGATGTAGCTCTTCAGGATATCGCACCTTGCAACCACACCCACAAGTCTTCCCTCTTCTGTAACAGGGAGACGGATGATGTTCTTTTCGAGCATTATCCTCACGATCTCCTTTACAGGGGTATCCACATCGGCAGTTATGACCTCCCTTGTCATGATCTCCTGTGCCGAGGTCTTCATAAGGTCCCTGCCCTCCATTGCGGCCTTGAGGAGATCGAGTTCGGTAATAACCCCTATCACCCGTCCATCGTCATCGGTAACAGGCATACCGCTGTAAAGCCCTGTCAGGAGTTGAAGGGCCACATCCCTTGCAGAGGCGTGAGGCTTCGCAGCCACTACAGGCCTTACCATTATGTCTCTTGCCTTCAGTTCCTTCATGGCCATCCCTCCCTTCCACCGTTCTCATAGCCCTATTTAAATTATAGCAGAGAATTCGCTACCTCGCCCTCTCCATCATCACAAGCTCCCATCCATCGTTTCTATCGTGTCTCAACACGTAGATATGACCATCATCAGCCCTTACCTTGAAGTAGTCGTGGTCAACACCGTACCACCTGTCAATCACCTCTTCCACCCGAAACTCCCTCTTCCTTATGGTGAAAGAAAGGGGTCTTTCATCGGCCTTGTAGCCCGAGTATGTGGAAACCTTTATTTCCATAAAAATAAAGGGGTTGTCCCAAACAGCTTTCTTCCAATCCGCCGGCCCGAGGCCTCATCCCGAAGGAGCATCCACGCTTCCCTGTAAGGTCTTTTGAGGCCTTGCAGGGCAGGTAGTAGCAACTCCAGGAACCTCAGGCCTCCTTAGGTGGTTTCACGCACCCTGCGGATGGGACTTACGCACACACGCGTTAGTTTGGGACAACCCCATCCTCTATTTAAATTATAACACCTTTAGAGGGAAATGCAAATCCTACAGGAATGATAGACCAAGGGCCATGTTTTCCCCCTCAAGGGCCTTCCAGACCACCCTTGCCCTTGCGCCCCTGAGGCCGAGTTGAGGTATGTCGAGGGTCAGGGTTTCCCCCTCCTTGAGGGGCTGGATCCCCTCCACAGAGATCCTCAAACCCTTTATCCTTCTGTCTCCGCAGATGTCCACCGTGCGGGAAGGTATGGATCTACCGCTGTAGACAAGAGCAAAGGAAAGTTCCTTCCTTACCCTTTCCCTCTCCCTCCTTGAAGGTCCTGCCTTACTGAAGACACAGCCACAGTGAGGACAGGGAAGGTAGGCAGCGGTTGCTGCCGTATAGGAGGGTCTGCCACACTTTGGACACAAAAGCCTTTCAGCCATTATCTCAAGGGGTTATTTCTACCTTTTCCTCTTTTTGTATTCCCTGTCATAGAGTTTGATGATCTCATCGGTTATATCCCTGCTGGCAGGGAAGAAGACCACCCCGCTTCCCCGCTCCTCAAAGACATATTCCATCCTTTTCTTCTTCGCTATCTCCCTTACGAGCCTCCTCACATCCTGGGCTATCCTGGCACTGAGTTCCCTGAACCTCTTATCCAGCTCCTTCTTGAGTCTCTGCCGGACCCTTCTGTACTCTTCCAGCTCCGTCCTGTAGGTCTCTCTCAGGTTATCCAGCTTTGGATCAGAGGGATCAAGGGTCCTCATCTCCTCCCTCACTGCTTTTATCTTTTCCGCCATCCCCTGAAGGGTCTTCTGCTGCTTCTCCCTCAACTTTATAAGTTGGGCCTGCATCTCCTTGCCTTTCAGGGATTCATTCACCACCCTCGACATGCTGAAGATACCTATCTTTTCCCCGGCAGATGCAGATGCTGCCATTACAAAGACAGCCAATCCAGCCAGCACTTTCCCGAAGATCACCCTTTTCATAGCGATACCTGCAAGATCAAAGGGTAAAAGGCACCCTCAGTTCCAGGGTCACATCAGGGGCATCCTTGGTCAGCCCTATCCCAACGGAAACACTTACTGATGCCCTCTCAGTGACCACATGGCTTATACCAATATAGACGGTCCCCACATTGACGTCTGAGTTGACCACCTTTGAACCGTTCTGCTTGGTCTTGAAGCCGATCCTCTGCTGGTATGAAAGGCTTGTTGAAAGTCTTTCGCTCAAGGCATAGGCCATACCAAACCCAAATTCTATACTATCTCCGGGCTTTACCTTGCCATAGTCAACCCCACCCTGTACACCCACAGTCCTCTTAAAGTTGTAAAAATACCCCACGCTGAAGAAGAGAACGGCAGGGTCACTGGATTTCACAAATGTAAGCCCTGCAGAAACACCGTAGTGACCGCTTCCTGTGGGAAGCTCTGCCAGCCTCTGTGTTCCTTCAACCGTTTCTGTCCGCAGGCCATAGGGATCCTTCCCTGTTCTCGATTTCCCCCTTACATTGAGAACGATATCAGGAACCCATCCCTTTTCCCTTACGATCTGGTAGGAAATGGACGCCTCTATGTCACCTATATCGTTGTCATCTACGGTGTGTTCCACACTTGAAGAACCAGAAGTAAAGACCTCCCTGTCTCTTCGATACATCCAGGGGATCTTTACCTCCACCTGGAGGTTTCTCGCAAGCCCGTATCTCAGGTTGATGAAGGAGGTGATTATATCCCTTTTGATATCCTCCGATATGACCCTTCCAAGGACGATGGCCTCAAAGAGGGTAAAACCACTTATCGATATCCTTGTCCTGGATGTGTGGGAGTACTGGATACCCGGCTCAAAGATGAATGTCTTGGGTGGCAACAGCACCCCTCCCTGTTCTATGAGCACCGCCTCCTGGCCAGGGGGTCTCTCCTCTTTCCCTTCTTCTCCGTAGGCCCTAGAGACCGAAATAAACACAAGGCAAAGGCCAGCAAAAAGACAGACAAATCTCTTCACTATCACCTCCTGGTAACGGTTTTGGAAGGCTACGGGGCCATCACCCCCAGGAGTATCTCACAAAGAGAGAGGGGAAGTCAATGGTTTCCCCTGGAAATCATAGAGGCCCACCAAGGACAGTTGAAAGCACATTGCGGAGGTTATCCACTCCATTGTCCTTCACATTCACTATGAGGAGGTTGAATATGATCCCGCTGTAGACAAAGTTCTTGCTGCCAGGGACCTGAGTGAGCTGGAGTATTCCATTGGCACCTGCACCAGCACCGCTCCCTATAACTGCCGAGGCCTTCACCGCTGGCGAGGACCCATTGCCAGAGCCGGCGTTGGAGCTTGAAACAGCCGAACCACCGTTAGATGAATCGGTAGAAGAATGGGATGCACTGTTTGATTGGGTAGAGCCGTTTCCTGGGCTGCTGGAAGTGTTTCCACTGATCTCGTTCTGGTCCTCGTCATTGCTATTCTGGTTGTTGCCCTTTTCTATGAGATTTATTACACCCTGCACATTTGCATTCTTTGAGCCTGCCTTGAAGGTGAGCATGGCAGAGGGAACACTACCCACCGTGTCCCAGTAGCCTACGAAGTTTATGGCAAAGTAGAAGCCAAAGTACCTTCCCCTCATCTTATCCAGTTCAGCAGTATTCACCTTTTCCACACTATCCGGCTCAAGACCTATCTTCTGAACATCCAAGGCATGAGCAGGCAGGGCAATCAACAGGCCTAACAGCAAAGCCAAACCTATCCCTATCGCCTTATCCATGGCAACCCCCTATCGCCTGAATTCTGAGGTATCCATGAATAGATTCCTCAGCATCAGGTCTTTCATACGCCAGACCTCTGCCTTGTCCATGGCAAGAGGACCGGCAAACCGGTTATAGTCACGCTTTCCGCCCTTTTTATATACAACGAAGATGATGCCATTCCAGTTCCACTCATTCACAAACCTGTCCATAGAGAGCCTCCTGTTACCAAGGGCCGGATCGGCTATGTAGGCATAACCGTTCCTTACCCCTTTCAGAACAACAAAATGGGCGTAACCCCTGTAGTTCAGGAGGACTATGGTGGGTATCTTAACCTTCTTGAGCTGCTCGGCCTTGAGTCTATATCCATCTGCCTTGTATCCCCGGTTGTTTGCGTAGATCTTTAGATCAAGGAGGGAAAACCCCCTCTGACTTATCTTTTTGAGGTCGCCGTTCTCAAGGAGCCACCTGACTATCTCCTCTTCACTGACCTTCTCACCATAGAAATACCGGAGTATGGTTGCAAGGGATGCAGCACCGCAGCTGTAATCCGTCTCCTGTCTCACTATACCCCTGAATTTAAGCTCCTTAAGACTACGAACCTGCTTCCTCATCACACCGTAAGGACCTGCCTTGAAGGAGACCTCGGCAGCCCCAACATAGGAGAAAAGGGTTGCAGCCCCGTAGAAAAGGAGTATATAATTGAGGAGCTTCTTCATTTCCATCCCTTTTTGGGAGGGGCGCCGGCTTTCAAGCCGGCGCCCTTTTTTAAAGCCCTTACTCGCCTGGAACCGGAGTTGGAGCAGGGGTGCTTGCTTCAGGGATATAGCTTATAGCAAGGGCGTTTGCCTGGAGGTTGCCTGTGCCTGCAGCAACATTCACACCGATATTGCCAACCGCATTCTGGAGGACGTTGCCGCTGAGAGAGGCGGTGTTGGTAACGGCCTTGACCCTGTGGTAGACGACAGGGACAGAACCGTAGACGCTGCCAAGGATGCTGCCTCCAAGTGCACCGACTTGCAGACCAATCTCACCTCCACTGTAGGTCCCAGACTCTGTACCGCTGTATGTACCATGTTCGTGGCCGGAGATGCTACCGCTCTCCTTACCGCTGAAGTCTCCCCACTCGTTGAAGGCAAAGGCCCCGCCGTCATCGTTGAGGTCCTGCGCACCCTGGGCCATGCTGTCCACATCCACGTGGCCCGTGGTACCGCCGTCTGTTGGATGCCAGTAGGGGGGCTCTTGTGAGCCTGGGTTCCATGTATCGAGGTAGACATCGCCGATCTGGTCGGATTGACCGCTGTAGGAACCGCTCACCCCTCCGCTGTAGCCGGCTCCGTGCCATGTGGAGGAAGTGGTGCCCTTCTCTGTTCCACTATAGGATCCCCAGGTGCCGCCGAGACCACCGCAACCGGCGCAGTAGACTCCGCCGTATCCACCCTCAAATCCTGCCTCGAGCGTAAGCTCCACATCAAGCCATTCCACCTTGTCCACCTTCACAGGCTCGTTGATGGTCAGGTTTCCTGCGGCCTCCTGGTTCACGGTCACACTTGCCATGCCCACCTTTGCAGGGGCAACGGTCACGGCAAGCATGTTGCTCTGGGCGTTGTTGTTGCCTGCAGAAACGTTCACACCGATGTTGCCCTCTGCGTTCTCAAGGACATTACCGCTCACACTTGCAGAGTTTGTGGACCCGTGGTTGTAGGTGAAGTTCTCAAGGCTTAACTGGGTCTTGAAGATCTCTGCATCTGTCATGGACATCTCCATCTCAGCAGCTGCGAGGGCTGCGAGGTTGTCCTGGGCGTTGTTGTCCCCTGCAACCACATTGGCCCCGATGTTACCGGTTGCATTCCTGAGGACATTCCCGCTTATGGAGGCAGAGTTGATGTTCTCCTCGTTGAATACCGTATTCCACTTGAGGATCTGATCGTTCTTCACCGTGGCAGAGGCAAGGCCATCCACCGTTATCACCCCTTCACACCAGAACCACTCGCAGTAGTAGAGTTCGGCTCCAGTCACATATACGTCGGCGTAGATGTCCACACTCAGGTCCTTGTCTATGTCTACATCCACTTCCTGATCATAGTCGAAGTCGTAGGACACATCCAGGCTCTGGGAGATGTCCGTACCGTAATAATCTCTCCCATCCTCCGCCCAACTGCCCGAAGGCATGGCCACCAGGGCCAGAGCGGCGATTGCCAGTATTAGCT
>WGFJ01000151.1 GCA_015492305.1 Deltaproteobacteria bacterium | reverse complement strand
GATGGCACATCTTGCAAGGGAAAGGCTCTCATCCATAAAGGGGTTCAGATCCGCCTTTACAGCCCCTGTATTCAACGAATTCGTCCTCCACACGGAAAAGGATGTAGATGGCCTCCTGAAGGCCCTAAAGGAGAAAGGGATACTTGGAGGTCTCCCCCTTGGCAGGTTCTACAGGGAACTCAGGGGCTCAATCCTTGTATCCGTCACGGAGATGAACACGGAAGAGGAGATAGAGAAGCTCGCACAGGAGATGGAGACCTATGGATAGGTGGGAAGGCACAAAGGGACTCGTGATGAGGGAACCCCTTATATTCGAAAGGACCAGAAAGGGGAGGACAGGGGTATTGCCAGCGGGAAAGGAAAGGGTAAGGCCTGAAGAGATCTTGCCAAAGGACCTCCTCCGTGATGACATAGAGGGCTTCCCCGAGGTAAGCGAGATGGATGTGATAAGGCACTTCACCCGGCTATCCCAGTGGAACTACGGTGTGGACACAGGGTTCTATCCCCTTGGTTCATGCACCATGAAGTACAACCCGAAGGTGAATGAAGAGGTTGCAAGGCTCAGGGGATTCACCCATCTCCACCCCTATCAACCCGAAGATACCTTCCAGGGGATGCTGAGACTCATGGCCGAGGTGGAGGAACTCCTTGCCGAGATAAGCGGCATGGATGCCGTGAGCCTTCAGCCCGCAGCAGGGGCCCATGGGGAACTGACGGGCATGCTCATGATAAAGCGCTATTTCCATGACAAGGGGGAGGAACGGAGAAAGGTCCTCATACCGGATACAGCCCATGGAACAAACCCTGCAAGCTGTGCCATAGCCGGTTTCAAGGCCGTGGAGGTAAGGTCCGGAAGGGATGGCATCCTCCACAAAGAGGAGGTGGCAGCCGCTGCCGACAGGGATGTGGCAGCCCTTATGCTCACAAATCCAAACACCCTTGGGCTCTTTGAGAGGGAGATAAAGGAGATCTCCGAGATCATCCACTCAAAAGGGGGGGTTGTTTACTGTGACGGGGCAAACCTGAATGCCCTCATGGGGATAGCCAAGATGGGTGATCTCGGTGTGGATATCATCCAGTTCAACCTCCACAAGACCTTCTCCACCCCCCATGGAGGTGGTGGCCCTGGATCAGGACCTGTAGGTGTAAGGGCCTTCCTGGAACCCTACCTGCCCTCACCGCGGATAAGAAGGGATGGGGGGAGATTCACACTGGACTTCCATAGACCCAAGAGCATAGGCAGGGTGAGGACCTTTTACGGCAACATCCCTGCCGTCGTCAAGGCCTACGGGTATATAAGGAGGATGGGAAGGGAGGGGTTGAGGCGGGCAAGCGAGATGGCTGTGCTCAATGCAAACTACATAAAGGAGAGGTTGAAGGGGTTCTACCACCTCCCCTATAACGACAGCCCCTGCATGCATGAATGTGTATTCACCGATAGGCTCCAGGCAAAACACGGGATAAAGACCCTGGACATAGCGAAGAGGCTCATAGATTATGGATACCATCCCCCGACCATATACTTCCCCCTTGTGGTGAGCGGGGCCATCATGGTGGAACCAACGGAAACGGAATCCAAAGAGACCCTTGACAGGTTCATAGAGGCCATGATGGCCATAGCAAAGGAGGCAGAGGAAGACCCTGAAAGGTTGAAGAAGGCCCCTCACAACACGAAGACCGGCAGGTGTGACGAGGTAAGGGCTGCAAGGAATCCTGTGACAAGGTGGAGATAGTTTACCTTGACAATGGTCCGGCAATCTGCGATCATAGCTAAAAGGCGGCAGGGTTCTCAACTCCCTTTTTGCCTTAATCCTCTACTGGAGGTGCTCTCATGATTGGCGGTATAGGGATGCCCGAGCTCATCATAATCCTGGTCATAATACTCATCATCTTCGGGGCCGGAAAACTGCCTGAGATAGGGGCAGGCCTTGGGAAGGGGATCAGGAGCTTCAAGAGATCCATGAGCGAGCCTGATGAGATAGATATAACCCCCCAGAAGGAAAAGGAGAGTCTTGAAGAAGGGGCAAGCAAGGAGGATACGGCCCAGAAGAAGAAGGAAGAAGAGGAAAAACAGCCCGCTTAGTCCCTCACCATCCCTGAAGCGATCTCTCTCAAAAGGGGATGGAGGTTACTGTCCCGTCTTATCAGATCGATATCACTTCTTAGGAGGCCTGTAAGTAGGATCAGTGCTATCCTCGGTGGGGTATAGGGATTGAGTGTTATTGCCCTCCTCACCCTGTACCTCTGGTTCCATCGTCTGTGGAGTGCGACAGCCTCAAGGATCTCCGGGGCGTTGGGCCTCCTCGATGTAAGCCTTACCACCTCCCTCTCTGTGATCCTGGGATTATCGAGAAGGGCCCTTATCACCTTCGGATCAGGATCAGGGATGAGCCTGCAGACCCTGTCCATGTCAAATCCCTTTGCCATGGAGATCCTCTCACCCAGAGGGATGTACTCCATGGGTGCTTCCTCCTCCTCTATGTAACCCCCTGTGCCCATCTCCTTCGGGGGGATGGAAGAGAGCAGGAACCTCCCCTTCCTGCCGGTCCTCTCTCCCATCTCAAGGATCGATTCCACCCTTTCCCTTCCCAGGGCATTCAGGAGGCCTCTGTGATCAAGGAGGGCCAAACGCAGGGTCTCGGCCCATCCCTCCCTTCTGTAAGGCTCCACAAAGAGGGCATCAAGGAGGTCCAGGATGGCCTCGGATCCAAGATCCCTGAGCTTCTTGTAAAGGTATCCCTTGCTTATCTCACCTTCTTTAGGCAGGTAGCCCTTTAAGAACCTGAAATCCCTTGGAGAGGACACGGATCAGGGTTACCCCTCTACCTCCACCACGAATTCGGAAAGATCTCTGGGGACATGGTAGAAGACGGTCATAAAGGGAAGGAATGTATTCGGTGGCAGGACCAGCTTCCCGCCCTTCAACCTCCCCTCTATCTCTTCCCGTGAAAGGGCTGAAAGCTCCTCCCTGGACAGGGCCTTTCCCAGAAGGGCAAGCCTCTCCTGGGATGGCTTGCCATCTTTGTCGAGGATCACCACCCTTATCCTCTTCAGGGGCACCTCCACCGCTTCAGGGTTCTCCACTATCCCTTCAACAACGAAGATAAGCCCCTCCTTCTTGTTGGCCACATAGTAACCCTTGAGGTTTCCAAGGAACTCCCTGTTTGCGAGCTTGACAACCCTCTCCTTCTCGCCAAAGAGCCTGGGAATCCACTGATCCAGGTTGGTGATGTTTATCCCCCCAAGTGTCACAAGGCCAAGCAGTATCAGGAGGAGGAAGAGGAGGACGATCAGAAGAACCCTCCTTGTAGAAGAAGGCCTTGCACCTGCCTCTCCACCCCTGGGTGCCTCCTCCACCTCCCTTTCCGCCTCTTCCTCCCTCTTTACCTCCTCACCTGCTGCTTCAGTCGCTTCAGAAGGGGGAGGGGCAGGCTCTTTCTGTTGTGCAGCCTCTGTCCCTTCAGCAGCCATAGCAGGTCCCCATGAAAACTCCTCCTCTTCGGCCTTCTCCTCTTTCACCTCCTCCCTTTCCTCTTCCCTGAAAAGCTCTTCTATGCGGAGATCCTCAAGACTTCCCTTCTCCTCCTCTGGCGGTTTGACAACAAAGATGTGCTGACACTTCTTGCACCTTACCTTGACACCCTGTGGGGTAACCTTGGAGTCGTCTATCCTGTACTTTGCATGACACTTTTCACATTCTATGATCATTGCACGGCTCCTTTGGTTTTTCTAAATTCTAACCCATCCCTTCAAAAAATCAAGGATTTTAAAGGAGAGAATCAGATGTGTTCAATGTCCTCCTTCTCCTCCCCCTTCCTCAACCTCCTTTCAAGGATCTCCCTTGCAACATCCTTTCCGCCAAGTCCAAAGGCAAGGGCAAGGGCAAGGACAAGGCCTCCAAAGGCTATGGAGAAGGCAGAAAGGAGGATCGTGCCAGCGATGGAGAGCTGCTCAAGGGCCATGGCAATGACCAGCACAAGGATGAGGAGCCTCACGGCCTCACTGAAGGTCTTCGAATAGGGAAGGTCCGCATTCACCGAGGCTATAAGGGCGGCTCTGGCAAGGAAGTCGGCAAGGAGATACCCTATTGTAAGGATGATCAGTGCAGCAAAGAGACGGGGAAGGTAGAGAAAGAAGAGGTTTACAAGCTGACTCGTGGCCTCAAGGTTCAGTGCATCTATCCCGACCATTACAAAGATTATCAATATCAGCCCGTAAAGGAGCTCAGCAACGATCTTTGCAGGTTCTTTGGCTATGTCACCCTTCCTCAGGATGTGGGTTACACCCATTTTGTCCACAAGGGTATCGAAGTTGATGAGCTCAAGCCCCCTGCCCACTATCCCCTTTACCACCCTTGCCACCACGTAGCCTATGGCAATGATGGCAATCGCTGCAAGGAGATTCGGTATGAAATTCCACACCTTTGCAAGGAATTCAAGGAGTGGTTTAAAGAGGGTATAGAAAAAGGCCTTCATGTTCCACCTCCTCCAAAGGGCCTTAAGAGGCCCTGTAGTTTATCCCCAGCCCTTGATGAGGTATCCCTTCTCCTCTTCGAACCTCAGGGAAAGCCTCTCAAACACCTCCTCCACCTCTTCCGAGGTGGCCTTCTGTGTCTCTATAACAAAGGAGGCTGTCTTCCCAAGGTAGAGGGGGAGAAGGGACTTTATAAGGTGCTCATGGCTCAGGGTCCTTCTGTGATAGGCTATGGCAAAATCGTATACCACCTTTACCCATACCTCATCAGGGATATGGAACTTCCTCTTCCTCCTGCCCGCCCTTTCAAGGGCCTTCATGTTGGCCGGACTTATGACCTCCTTCCAGACCTCCTTGAGGTCTTCAAGGCCATGGCGGAAGATGTGGATCATCCTGTCCACATTCACAGCAACAGGCTCTGTGCCCACGCTGTACCGGAAACCAAAGGTAGGAACAGGCTCCGAGCCCCTGACCTCCCTCCACACCGGAGAGTATGTCTCCATAAGGCTGAAAAGTGACCCCACCACCTGGACCATCATGTCCCCCAGGTCAGTCCCAGGGTCCTTGGGATCGTGCAGCTTGGCCCCGAGGAAGGACTGGCAGACCTTGAATCCCTCGGCAATGGCAACGGTGGTCATCCATATATCTATACCGAAACGGGCCACATCGGTGTGCCACACATCCTTTGTGAGGTAGTGGGAGGCCAGCCTTCCGGAGAAACCGAATTCCCCGCCGATGGGCTGCCTTATCCTCTTCCCGTAAAGGGCCCTTGTCACAGGGTAGACGATGCTGTTGGTTATGGTCCCGTCGTACTTGTGTCTCAAATAGAGGGGAGCAACGAAGTCATAGCCTTCCCTGTACACAGGGGATATGAGCAGATCGATCCATTCAGGGGTGATGCTCCTCAGATCAGAGTCCACAACGGCACAGGCCCTTGCCCTAAGTATCTCTGCGATGCGAAAGATGGTCCTGAAGGCACTGCCCTTGCCAGGGATGCCATGGTATGGGATGGTGATCTTGTGGATAGGGTAAAGGGGGTGATGGATGAGTATGGTCCTGAACTCGGTAAGGGTGGTTTTGGCAACGATCTCCTGGGTTCCATCCGTCGATCCACCATCGGAGTTCACAATGATGGACCTCTCCCCGGGAAAGTACTTTGCAAGCCCTGCCTTTACAGCCTTTATGACGTGGCCGATGGTCCTGGCGTTGTTGTAACTGGGTACCCCGATGAGTATATCTACCTCTCCGATCCCCTCTATGGAACGGAGGATATCCTCTGGAAGAGGCACAGGATCGGCCACAGGTCAGTAGTCCTCCTCCAGTCTGGGTCCTTCCATATCATCACCCCTGATCCTGAGAGGGCTCTGACAGTAAGGGCATATAAGTTCCTCTCCCGGGGCCTCATCCCCTGAAAGGGGTATCTCGCAGTCGCAGATCGGGCAGGTAAGGTACATCAGAGCACCTTGTAGACGATATCGTGCTCCCTGGCATGTTCCTTTACCTTTATGCCCACCTTTGCCCCCCTCTCGGCCCTTTCCACCTGCCTGTGCTCGATCTGCATGGACTCCACATCCTGATAGAAGTCAGAGGTGTGACCCTTGATATGGATCCTGTCCCCCACTGCAAGGTCACCATCTGTAAGGTCCACAGCAGCCACCCCTATCCTGGTGAAGTAATGGGTAACGACCCCGACCTTCTCCTCCATGATCTCACCCCCCAAATGTGCAGGATAACAAGTGGTTTTCTTCGATTATTGCCCCAAAAGGGTGGATTGTCAAGGTCACCTGCTCCTTGTAACACCCTTCCTTGCACAGTAAGGAGAGAGCCTGCACCTGCTGCACAGGGGTGAGATGGGTCTGCAGATGTTCTGACCATGGGTGACGAGGAGATCGTTTATCTCCTTCCAGTACTGCCGGGGTAGCTTCCTTCTCAGGGCAAACTCCGTCTCCTCTGGTGTCTTCGTCTCAACATAACCGAGTCTGTTCATTATCCTGTGGACATGGGTATCCACACATATCCCGTCCTTGTCGTATCCGATGGTTATGACCAGGTTGGCCGTCTTTCTCCCCACCCCTTTCAGGCTGAGAAGCCCCTCAAGGCTATCAGGGACCCTTGAATCATACCTCTCCACAAGTTCCCTCGCAATGGCCTTGAGGTTCCTTGCCTTTGTCCTGTAAAAGCCCACAGGGTATATGAGCCTCTCTATCTCCTCAACAGGGAGGGCTGCCAGATCTTTCGGGGTGCCTGCAACGGAAAGGAGCCTTTCAGCCGCTTTTCTTGTCTCCCTGTCCTTTGTCCTGAGGCTAAGGAGGCAGGAGACAAGGACCGAGAAGGGGTCCCTTCTCACCCTTGCCACCTCGGTAACGGCAGGTTCCTTCCACTTGCGGCAGTCTTCCCTGAGAATGGTTACAACCCTGTGGATATCCTCGTCCCTCAACTACTTCTCATCCCCGTGGACATCTGTAGACTTCAATGAATCAAGGATCTTCGTGAGGAGTTCGTTTGTCCTCTTCTGCTCCTCAATGGCCTCCCTTATGAGCCCCTTTATACCGAAGACCGAAAAGGGCAGGAGGAGCCACAGGACGATGAGGAGGGAAAGGAGGAAGAGGAGAAAGAGTCCTGCCGTCTCCATAAAGGTCATTGAAAGTCCATCAAAGGCCACTTACACCCCCACAGCCTCTACCCTTCCCTTGAGGATGGAAACGACCCTGTCCCTCCTGATCTCTTCCTGTATGCCCTTCTCCATATCCTTGAGTACCACTGTCCCCTTCTTCAGTTCCTCTTCCCCAATGATGAGGACATGGGCAACCCCCAGTTTATTGGCCCTTCTCATGTGGGCCTTAAGACTCCTCTCCCCGTAGGAGAGTTCGGTCCTTATACCCTCCATCCTCAGCTCCTTGAGGAGCCTCAGGGACTCGGAAGAGGCCTCCCTGCCGAGGGATATGATATAGGCCTCTGGAAGGATCTCTTCCTCCCTGTCCTTGAGGAGGAGGACGGTCCTTTCAACACCTATGGCAAAACCAAAGCCGGGTGTATCTGGTCCCCCGAGGTCCTTCACAAGCCTGTCGTATCTCCCACCCGCAGCCACAGCATTCTGGGCCCCAAGCCTCTTGCAGATCATCTCAAAGGCGGTCTTTGTGTAGTAATCAAGCCCCCTTACCATCCTTGGATCTATCCCGTAGGGGACACCGAGTAGAGCAAGGTGCCCCTTCACCTCCTCGAAGTGTTCCCTGCAGGGGTTGCACAGAAACCCCATGATCTCAGGCGCCCTGGCAGTGACCTCCCGGCACCCTTCCACCTTACAGTCAAGGACCCTGAGGGGATTGGTTCCGAGCCTTCTCTTACAGTCCCTGCAGAGCCCCTCCTCCTTCCCCTTCAGGTACTCAAGGAGGGCCTGCCTGTAGGAAGGTCTACAGACCTCGCAGCCAAGGGAGTTTATAAACAGCTCAACATCCTCTATGCCGAGACGATCGAAAAGGAGGGTGACCATGTCCAGTATCTCCGCATCAAGCCTTGGATCTTCAACACCCAGGACCTCGGCCCCTATCTGGTAGAACTGCCTCGTCCTTCCCTTCTGGGGCCTCTCGTATCTGAACATGGGTCCCATGTAGTAGAGTTTGGCCACAGGGTCCCTGTGGTAGAGGCCATGCTCTATGTAGGCCCTCACAACAGGTGCAGTGCCCTCTGGCCTCAGGGCAAGGAGGGTCCCCTTCCTGTCCTGGAAGGTGTACATCTCCTTTTCCACAATATCCGTGGATGCCCCTATGCCCCTCTGGAAGAGCTCAAGCCTCTCGGCTATGGGAAGCCTTATCTCCGAGAACCCGAAGGCCTCAAGGACAGCCCTCGCCTCCTCCTCCACCTTCCTGTACTTGAGGGCCTGATCGGGCAGGATATCGTTGAAGCCCTTCACAGAGGTTATCATCTCTCCTCATCCTCCTCAGAGGCGAGGTACTCAAGGATGATCTCGTCCATACTCCTCTCCTTGAGACCTGTTTCCTGCCTCTCTCCCCATATCAATCTGTCGTATCTGCCCTTCTGCAGATCCTCTATGACCGAGAGGTGCTGCTCCCTCATTACCTCCCTCACCACCTCCTCAAGCCTCTCGAACTTTATGATATCCTCGTAACTGGTCTTCCTGGATACCACAACTGTACCGCCCCTGAAAAGGGTCGTTGTTATGACGGGGTTCTTCCTTCCCCCATCCTCGGTCTGGACATGAAAGACCTCCCCTTTGTAGACCACATCGTTATTGAAGCCTAACTGCATAACCTACTGATCTTGTAACACAGGGCAGATCTGGTTTCAATATATTATCACAAGGCCCACCCTATGGGAAGGGCACGGTCGTTAACCTTTAGGGTGCAAATATGGTTGACAATGGTCCTCAGACATGGTATCTCCTTAACCCACATGAAAGGAGGAGAGGATGGACTGGGAAAGGGAGCTGAGGAGGGTAGAGGAGAGGTGTCTGAAGGATAAGGGGGTTGGACCTGAAGATGGACTCTTCATCATAAACTACCCGGAGGAGAGGATCTTTGAGCTCCTTTCCTCCTCTGACAGGGTAAGAAGGGCCTTCAAGGGAGGGGAGATAAGGCTCTGTTCCATAGTCAATGCCAAGTCCGGCCTGTGTCCGGAGGACTGTGCCTTCTGCGCCCAGTCGGTTAGGTACAGCACACAGGTTGAGACCTATCCCCTCCTTGAACCTGCCGTAATCGTTG
>WGFJ01000150.1 GCA_015492305.1 Deltaproteobacteria bacterium | reverse complement strand
GGGTTCACCATCCTTGTATTCGGCGGGAGTCAGGGGGCAAGGGGGATAAACAGGCTCATGGTTGAGGCATGCCATTACCTTGAGGACCTGAAGGACTCCATAAGGATCATCCACCAGACAGGGGGTTCGGGTAGAAGGGCCGTTGAGGAGGCCTACAGGAAGAGGGGATTTACGGCAGAGGTGGTTGAGTTCATAAGGGATATGGGAAGTGCCTACAGGAGGAGCAGCCTTGTTGTGTCAAGGGGAGGGGCCACTACCATTGCCGAGCTCACAGCCCTTGGAAAGCCATCCATCATCATACCCTTCCCCTATGCTGCAGACAACCACCAGGAGTGGAATGCCCTCTACCTTGAGAAGCACGGTGCTTCAAGGGTGCTCAGGGAGGGGGAGACGGATGGAAAGGGGCTTGCCGAGGCCATAAGGGAGCTTTACCACAACAGGACCCTCCTTTCAGAGATGGGGAAGAGGGCAAAGGCCCTGGGCAGACCGGAGGCGGGTTCCGAGATCGTCAGGGACCTCCTCTGCCTCGAGGAGGGGTGCATGGAGACGATTACGAGGTGAGGGTATGTACAGGGGAAAGATAAGGAAGATACACTTCGTGGGGGTCGGGGGCTCCGGCATGAGCGGCATAGCGGAGATCCTGGTGAACATGGGCTTCCATGTCAGTGGCTCCGATATAAAGGGCTCTGAGACGGTGGAGAGGCTGGAGGGCCTGGGTGTGGACATATCCATAGGCCACAGACCGGAGAATGTGGAGGGGGCTGATGTGGTTGTCTACTCCTCTGCTGTGAGGATGGATAACCCAGAGATCCTCTCTGCCATGGAAAGGCACATCCCTGTCATACCCAGGGCGGAGATGCTTGCCGAGCTCATGCGCATGAAGTATGGCATAGCTGTGGCAGGGACCCATGGCAAGACGACAACCACCTCCATGATAGCAACCATCCTCTACCACGGCGGTATAGACCCCACGGTGGTGATAGGGGGGAGGCTGAACAGCATAGGGAGCAATGCAAGGGTTGGGAAGGGGGACTTCCTCGTTGCAGAGGCCGATGAGAGCGACAGGAGCTTCCTCAGGCTCATACCAACCATAGCGGTTGTGACCAACATCGACAGGGAACACATGGAGAACTACGGCACCATGGAGAGGGTGATGGAGGCCTACCTCCAGTTCATAGAGAGCATCCCCTTCTATGGCCTTGCTGTTCTGAACCTCGATCACCCGAACATCCAGTCCCTCCTTCCAAAGGTAAACAAGAGGTATGTTACCTACGGCAGGACGGCCCAGGCAGACATAAGGGCCTACAACATCGAAAGAAAAGGGGTCTACACCACCTTCTATGTGGGGTACAGGGATGAGACCCTGGGCAAGGTGAACCTCCCCATGCCAGGGGAGCACAATGTCTACAATGCCCTTGCAAGCATAGGGGTGGGACTTGAGCTCGATATACCATTCAGGGAGATAAAGGAGGCCCTCGAGTCCTTCAGCGGGGTCCAGAGGAGGTTCGAGATAAAGGCCATGGTGGACGGGATCATCGTCATCGACGATTACGGCCACCATCCCATGGAGATAAAGGCCGTCCTGAGGGCTGCAAGGGAGGGGTGGGAGAAGAGGATAGTCACCATCTTCCAGCCCCACAGATACACGAGGACGAAGGATCTCTACAGGGAGTTCCTCACGGCCTTCAACGATGCGGACCTCCTCATCCTGACCGATATATACCCGGCCGGTGAGGACCCCATCGAGGGCATAGACGGGAGGTTCCTCTTCGAGGGCATCAAGGGTGCGGGTCACAGGAGGGTCTTCTTCAGGGAGAAGGAGATGATATGCGATTACCTCATCCATAAGGTGAGGCCAGGGGATATGGTCATATTCCTGGGGGCAGGGGACATAGGAAAGGTGTGCGATGAGTTTGTGTGTAAGCTCAGGGATGCAAGGGAGAGAATGGCTTAAGGAGAGGCTGGAGAGGGCCCTGAAGGGCAGGGTCCTTGCCGGTGTCCCCATGGCGGAAAGGACCACCATAGGTATAGGCGGTCCTGCGGATCTCCTTGTCCTTCCGGGGGACATTGATGACCTCAGGACCGTGCTCGATCTTTGCCTGAAAGAGGGGGTTCCCTGCCATGTCATAGGGAGTGGTAGCAACCTCCTTGTGAG
>WGFJ01000149.1 GCA_015492305.1 Deltaproteobacteria bacterium | reverse complement strand
TACATAATGCCGGCGATCCCGTGGGCCTCCAACCTCACCGTCTTCGGGGCCGTGGCGATCATCGCCGCCGTCATCCTCACGGCATACGCACTTGTGAGGGGGATCGAGTAAGGGAGGATTGATGGAAGACCGCAGGGCACACTGGGAGGAGAGGTATAGAGAGGGACCTCCAGAGGAACTGCCATGGTTCCATCCAGGGCTTGACCACGACATATCAAGGGCCCTCGAAGAGCTTGGAATAAAGGAGGGAAGGGTCCTCGATCTTGGCTGCGGGCCAGGCACGCAGGCAGTCGAGCTCGCAAGGATGGGCCTCTCCGTCACGGCGACCGACATAGCGGAAGGGGCCCTTAGATGTGCGAGAAAAAGGGCCGAGGAGGCGGGGGTGGAGGTGGAGTTCGTGAGGGACGATATCCTCGATTCAAGGCTCAAAGGCCCTTACGACCTTATCGTTGACAGGGGCTGCTTCCACACCCTGCCGAGGGAAGGCTTCGAGAGGTACGTGGAGACCGCACACAGGCTCCTCAGGCCGGGAGGGTGGCTCTTCCTCAAGTGCTTCAGCCACAAAGAAAGGAGGGAGGAGGGGCCTCCGAACAGGCTCTCCCCGGAGGAGATAAGGTCCCTTTTCGGCGGTTCCTTCCGCATCCATGCCATGAGGGAGAGCTTCTTCGCCTCAAGGGAGGGGACTCCTCCCCTTGCCATATTTGCCATCCTGAAGAAAGGGTAAACCGGTCCCTTACCAACCTTGACTTTTTAACCACCTTGGGGTACCTTAAGATCTAAAAATGGTCAATCAATGGGCCTTTCAAGGGGTGTCCCTTCAGGGCTCGAGGAGGCAGAGAATGGGAGAAAAAGATGTTGTGGCAGTTGTGAATGGTGTAGAGATAGACAGGAAAAAGTTTGAGAACATGATGGGAGCTGTTGCCTATCGCCAGTTCAAAACGGTGGTTGCAACCCTGGGCCCCTTGAAGCTAAAGACTGTGAAATCCATGGCCCTCAGAGAAGCCATATTCAACGAACTCCTCCGCCAGGAAGGGGAGAAGATGGGCATCAGGGTTTACAAGGATGAGGTGGAAAAGGAGCTTGAAGAGTCGAAAAAGGACTTCCCCTTCCCTGAACTCTACCAGGAATTCCTGAAAAGCGAGGGACTGACTGAGGAGGATTACAAAGGGCTCCTCAAGGAGGAGATCCTCATAAGGAAGACAAGGGAGAGGCTGCTTGAGGAGTACCACATACCTGAAGAAGAACTGAAGCAATACTACGAAGAGAACAGGGAGATCATGAGGATCCCTGAAAGACGCAGGGCAAGCCACATCCTCATCAAGGTCAACCCTGATGACCCCCCTGAAGCAAGGAAAGAGGCAAGGAAGAAGATAGAGGACCTGAGGGAGCTTGCCCTGAAGGGGGAAGACTTCGGCAGGCTCGCAAGGGCCTTTTCCCAGTGCCCCTCCTCTTACAACAATGGTGATCTGGGATACCTTGTGAGGGGACAGACAGATCCGGATTTTGAGAGGGTCCTTTTCAGCCTGAAAGAGGGGGAGATAAGCGATGTGGTTGAAACCAGTTTTGGCTATCACATCATCTACCTGATGGAGAAGATCGATCCAGAACCCCTTCCCTACGAGGATGCAAAGGCAGGCATAGAAAAGGAGATAAAGGAAAAGAGGGAAGAAGAGATAATGGAAGAGATCTACCAGAGGCTTCAAGAAGGAGCAGACATAAAGATCTTTGAAAGGGATGAGGATGAGGAGGACTGATCTCTGTGACGCAGAGGGGTTACATAGCAGTAGAGGGTCCTATCGGTGTGGGAAAGACAAGCCTTGCCAGGCTCCTTGCCAGGGAACTTGACGGAAAGGCCATACTCGAAGACGCTGAAGCAAACCCCTTTCTCAAGGACTTCTACAAGGACAGACGCAAGTATGCCTTCCAGACCCAGCTCTTCTTCCTTCTCAGCCGCTACCAGCAGCAAAAGGACCTTAATCAACTGGACCTGTTTCAGGAGACCGTGGTGTCTGACTACCTCTTTGCCAAGGACAGGATCTTTGCCTACCTCAACCTCGATGAGAAGGAACTCATACTCTACGAGAAGGTATACAAACTCCTCGATGTAAACCTCACAAAACCGGATCTTGTGATCTTCCTCCAGGCAGATCCTGCGGTCCTTCTGGAAAGGATAAGGAGACGGGACTGCGACTATGAAAAGGAGATAGATCCCGGGTATCTCCAGGATCTTGTAGAGGCCTACAATAGATTTTTCTTCTATTACGATGAAGCACCTCTCCTCGTGGTCGACACCTCGGCCATAGACTTCGTCAACAGGGAGGAGGACTTCAAGACCCTCCTCAAGGAGATAAGGACCATGGATGGCGGGGTAAGACACTTCATCCCAAGGGAAGGGGCAGGATGAAGGACTCGAAGGTGACGGTACCCGATATCCTGAGGATGAAGAAGGAGGGCAAGAGGATCCCCGTCCTCACCGCCTACGACTACCCCACGGCAAGGATCCTTGATGAGGAGGGGATACCTGTCATCCTTGTGGGCGATTCTGTGGGTATGGTTGTTGCAGGTTACGAAACAACCCTCCCTGTAACCCTGGAGGAGATGATATACCATTCAAGGGCTGTGGCAAGGGCAAGAAAGAGGGCCCTCCTCGTTGCAGATATGCCCTTCCTCTCCTACCAGGTGAGCCCTGAAGAGGCAAAGAGGAACGCAGGAAGACTCCTCAAAGAAGGGATGGCAGAGGCCGTTAAGATCGAGGGGGGCAAAGGGATGGCAGAGACCATAAAGGCCCTGGTAGAGGTGGACATACCCGTGATGGGGCATATAGGCCTCACCCCCCAATCGATCCACAGGATGGGTGGTTACAGGTGGCAGGGCAGAAGCAGGGAAGAAAAGGAAAGGCTTCTGGAGGACGCAAAGGCCGTTGAAGATGCCGGTGCCTTTTCCATAGTCCTTGAAGGCATCCCTGCCGATGTGGCAGGAGCCATAACAGAGGCCTTGCAGATACCCACAATAGGGATAGGGGCAGGACCCCATTGTGATGGTCAGGTCCTTGTCCTTCACGATATGCTCGGGCTTAATCCAGACTTCAAGCCCCTCTTTGTCAAAAGGTATGCAGACCTCTATCAGGTGATAAAGGGGGCTATAAGGGAGTATAAAAAAGAGGTGGAAGGGGGCCTCTTCCCTGCAGAGGGATTCTATATAACCTCCTGAAGGTTTGAGGGATGAGGGTTGTTGAAAGCATCAAAGGGATGCAGGACCTTTCAGAGTCCCTCCGCAGGCAGGGTAAGGTCATTGCCTTTGTCCCCACCATGGGATACTTCCACAAAGGACACCTGAAACTATTTGAAGAGGGAAGGAAAAGAGGCGATGTCCTTGTGGTCTCCCTCTTTGTGAATCCCATCCAGTTCGGGAAGGGGGAGGACTTCGAGACCTACCCAAGGGACTTTGAAAGGGACAAAGGGCTGGCAGAGGAGGCCGGGGTGGATGTGCTCTTCACACCCAGTGCTGAAGAGATGTACCCGGAAGGATTCCAGACCTATGTCACCGTTGAAAGGGTCACCAAGAATCTTTGCGGTGCCTTCAGGCCCGGCCACTTCAAAGGGGTAACCACCGTGGTTGCAAAGCTCTTCAACATCGTAAAACCCCACATAGCCATCTTTGGTGAAAAGGACTATCAGCAACTGGTTACTGTAAGAAGGATGGTAAAGGACCTCAATATGGATGTGGAGGTGGTGGGGGTTCCAACGGTAAGGGAAGATGACGGCCTTGCCATGAGTTCCAGAAACACCTACCTCTCCCCTGAGGAGAGAAAGGCAGCAACCCTCCTTTACAGAGCCCTCAAAGAGGGAGAAAGGCTCTACAGGGAAGGGGAAAGGAACGGAAGGAACATCGTAAAGGCCGTTGAAAGCGTGTTGCGCAGGGAATCCTTGATAAGGATTGAGTATGTCAAGGTCTGTGATCCTGAAACCATAGAGGATCTGGAAACCATAGAGGAGAGAGCCCTCCTTGCCCTTGCCGCAAGGATAGGAAAGGCAAGGCTCATTGATAACCTTCTATTAAGTCCATAAGCGTTTCAGGAGGTGAGCTTACATGTTCAGGTTCATGCTCAAGTCAAAGATCCATAGAGCGAGGGTGACGGATGCAAATGTCGATTACGAGGGGAGCCTCACCCTTGATGAGGAACTCATGGAGGCAGCCTCTCTATCCCCTTTCGAGAGGATAGATGTCTACAACATCACCAATGGAAACAGGTTCTCCACCTATGTGATAAAGGGCGAAAGGGGAAGCGGCACGGTGTGCGTCAACGGAGCTGCCGCCCACCTGGCCCGTAAGGGAGACCTCATCATCATTGCCAGCTATGCCCTTACAGAGGCAGGGGAAGGCTATCACCCGCGTCTCGTCTATGTGGATGGGAAAAACAGGATAGTTAAAGAGGTCGAGGGTTCACCGGAAGGAACGGCCTTTCCAGTTCCCTGAAAGGCCCGCTTGTAGCTTGATGGGTTCAGAGGAAAGTTGAGGTGATCCACTTAGTAAGGGCAGGTCTCAAAAGACTCTTTCTTACAGGACTCCTTGTAGTCGTCCCCCTGTATTTCACCTACTACATCATCAGCGTCCTTGTGAACTCCATGGATCGCCTTCTTTCCTTTCTCCCCACCCGCTTCCACCCGGATACATACCTTCCCTTTCATGTCCCTGGCCTTGGGGTGATCTTCACCATTGTCCTCATATTCCTTGCCGGCATCTTTGCAACAAACTTCTTTGGCAAGAGACTCGTGGAGTTATGGGAAGGGGCCCTCACAAGGATCCCATTCATAAGGACCGTCTACTCAGCATCCAAGCAGCTTATGGAGGCCTTCTTTGTCACCAATCGCGAAGGTTTCAGAAGGGTTGTCCTCGTGGAGTATCCACGGAAAGGGGTATATGTCCTTGGCTTTGTAACAGGGGTCACAGGAGGAGAGGTCCAGAGGGCCACCCCTGAAAGACTGCTCAACATCTTCCTCCCCACCACCCCCAATCCCACATCGGGATTCTACATCCTTGTTCCGGAAAAGGATACCATCCCCCTTAAGATGAGTGTCGAGGATGCCTTCAAGCTCATAATCTCGGGTGGGATGGTGGCACCAAGAGAGGCAGAGGGCATTCACCATCAACCACCTGCAGCAAAGGAGGAGAAGAGTTGAGAGATAAGAGAAGCACCGACCCTTCCGGGATGACGAAGAGGGCCTCCATACTGGTTGTGGATGATGAAGAAGGGGCAAGGGCCGCCCTTGAGGTGATCCTTGAAGACAACTACCGGGTGATAGGGGCCTCCAGCGGCAGGGAGGCCCTCAGGATCCTGAAGACCCAGAAGGTAGATGCCATGCTCCTTGACCTGAACATGCCGGGCATGGATGGCATAGAGACCCTCACAAGGGTAAAGGAGATAGACGACAATGTGGACGTGATAATGGTATCAGCGGTGGACAAGGCCTCCAAGGCTGTAGAGGCCCTGAAGCTCGGGGCCTACGACTACATCACCAAGCCCTTTGAACCCGACGACATCTACCAGGCCATAGAAAGGGCTCTGGACAGACGAAGGCTCAAAAGGGAGGTGGAGTATCTAAAGAGCGAACTCGATCAGTATCAGGGTGAAAGACGGATAATCACCAAGAACAAGAAGATGCTCGAGGTCCTGGACCTGATAGAGAGGGTCGCCCATACAAACTCCACCGTCATCATCTATGGAGAGAGTGGAACAGGCAAGGAACTTGTAGCAAGGGCAATCCATGAAAAAGGACCGAGGAAGAGCTTTCCCTTTGTGGCCGTGAACTGCGGGGCCATCCCCTCAGAGCTCATGGAAAGCGAGTTCTTCGGTCACGAGAAAGGGGCCTTCACAGGTGCCACCAAAAGGAGACTCGGGAAGTTCGAGTTCGCAGATGGAGGCACCCTCTTCCTCGATGAGATTGCAACCCTCCCCCAGTCCCTGCAGGTCAAGCTCCTGAGGGTCATCCAGGAAAGAAGGATCGAAAGGGTGGGCAGCAATGTCTCCATAGATGTGGATGTAAGGATCATAGCTGCCACCAATGTCGACCTCAAGGAGGAGGTCTCAAAGGGGCGTTTCAGGAGCGACCTCTACTACCGCTTGAACGTTGTCCCCATCCACCTTCCCCCATTGAGGGAGAGAAAGGAAGACATCCCCCTCCTCATCCACAACTTTCTGAAAAAGTTCAGCAAGGCCTTCAACAAACCCATAAAGGGCATATCTCCAGATGCCCTTGACATACTCATCAACTACCACTGGCCAGGCAACATAAGGGAACTGGAAAACCTGGTGGAGAGGATGGTTGTCCTTGCAACCGGGGATACCATCACCCTGAGAGATCTTCCGGTGGAGGTCTTCACCACCCCTGACCTCCTTCCCTCATCGCTGGACAAGGTTGGTCTCAAGGAGGCCTGCCAGTCCTTTGAAAAGAGGATCATCCTGGAATGTCTCAAGAAAACGGGATGGAATCAGACAAAGGCTGCAAGGCTCCTCAAGATCCACAGGAACACCCTCATAGCAAAAATGAAGGGCCTCGGCATAAATCTTGAGGTGGACTCGAAAGAACCATCCGGATAGTGCACATATTTTTGTGCAACTGCACATATTTCTGTGCACCCCCTTTCACCTTTCCCCCCTATCTTGCAAACTTTAGTATCTAAACTTTCTGCCTAAGCCTTTTTAGTTAGCCGATTTCCGCCACAAACACCCCCTTTCAAAAAGCCAAAGGTTTTCAAAGGCTTACACGCCCTTTTCCTCTCTCTGTTTTCCTCCCAAATTCTGGCATCCCCCTTGCTCTATAAAAGGGCAGGTTTCAGGATCCTGAAAGGACTTAAAAAGAAAGGAAAGGGGGTGTAAAGAATGAGGAAGTTCTACATTGCAGTTGTCCTTACAGCCATCACCGTTATGACCTATGCCCTTCCAGTGCTCGCAGGTGGGGGTGGTAACTAAACAAAGTCTATAGGTCCTTAAAAAGGTAGGGGGTAAATCTTGAAAGAGGGGTCTTTTGGCCCCTCTTTTTTATTTCCTTTACATTTTGTGGTCCTTATCTTATTATTAAAGGCTATGAGGAGGGTTTTCTACCCCTTTCTTCTCCTTATTGTCCTCGTATCAATCCTTTCAGGCTGTGAAGAGAAAACCCCTAAATCCGAGAAAAAGACCATCCCTAAGTATGGGGGGACCTACAGAGCTATCCTTGACTTCACCCCCAGGACCTTAGATCCTGCGAAGGCAACCGGCATATACTCAATAACCATCATACAGCAGGTCTTCGACGGTCTCTTAACCTTTGATAAAGAGCTCAACCTTATCCCTGCCATAGCGAGGTCATGGCGGATATCAAGGGATGGAAGGGTCTACACCTTCTTTCTCCGCAAGGGGGTGCGCTTCCACAACGGAAGGGAGGTCACAGCGGAGGACTTCGTCTATTCCTTCACAAGGATTCTTGACCCTAAAACCGCCTCACCAGGAGCGGATCTATTTGAAAAGGTTGTGGGGGCTCAGGAATTCAGAGAAGGAAAAACAGGTTCGGTAAAAGGCTTTAAAGCCGTTGATCCTTACACTCTCAGGATAGAGCTTACCGAACCCTTTGCCCCTTTCCTCACCCTGCTTGCAATGTACAACCCCAAAGTCGTCCCCAGAGAGGAGGTTGAAAGGTGGGGGGAGGACTTCGGCAAACACCCGGTAGGCACCGGTCCGTTCAGGTTTGCAGGCTGGCAGAAGGACAGGATCATCCTTGAGGCAAACAGGGATTACTTCGGAGGCCGTCCATATCTGGACAGGGTTGTCTACAGGATCTTCCCCGGGGCAAGGTATGATGAGATGTACGAGGAG
>WGFJ01000148.1 GCA_015492305.1 Deltaproteobacteria bacterium | reverse complement strand
GTAGTATACGTCGCAATCCCCTTCAGATCGGGTCTGCCTTCCAACAAGAAGCTAAAAAAGGAAAAAGAAGAGCTTGAGGAAAAGGTCGCAATCCCCTTCAGATCGGGTCTGCCTTCCAACGGAAGAGGTTGAAGAAGAAGGCGAGGATGTAGTATACGTCGCAATCCCCTTCAGATCGGGTCTGCCTTCCAACTCGAATTAGATGTTGACAATCCTCTCATTCAGGATGTCGCAATCCCCTTCAGATCGGGTCTGCCTTCCAACAAAGGGAGGTAGAGTAAAAATGGAAAAGAAAAAGGTCGCAATCCCCTTCAGATCGGGTCTGCCTTCCAACTTGATCGACTTAAATCGATCAATAAGGTTGAGAGTCGCAATCCCCTTCAGATCGGGTCTGCCTTCCAACTTGATTGACTGTATCATGGAGGTTAAAAATGGAGTCGCAATCCCCTTCAGATCGGGTCTGCCTTCCAACCCTGAATATTATTACAACCTCAAGGCGTCCTTAGTCGCAATCCCCTTCAGATCGGGTCTGCCTTCCAACGAGGGGCGAGCCAGTCCAAGATCCTGTAAAAGCCAGTCGCAATCCCCTTCAGATCGGGTCTGCCTTCCAACTGCACCCCACAAAAATCTCTTCTGGATTCAAGGAGTTACAGGGAGGGTTGAGTGGATATGGAAGACCTTTGCAGGTAGCCCTCCATATTATGTTAACTTTTGCCATCGATCCAATCTCGATTGTCAAAGATCGAGGATCTGTAGAAAGTATAGCCCTTCCTTCCACACCTGTCAATCCGGATCACCTCCCCTCCACGGTCCTCTGCCCTCAACACCCTCGAGGAAGAGATGGGCACCTTCAGGTATGCGGGCACCCCTGCCAAGGGCCACCACTTCAGGGCTTGAAGGAAGGGGATAGATCCTCACATCGTCCTCCCTCTCGTTGATCATGCCCCTGAGCCTTGCCTTGACCTTCTGCAACTCCTCCCAGGTAAGGGAACAGAAAAAGACGGAGTACTGGAGATGGAGGCCCCTGCCCTTTAAGTACCTACAGACATGGACAAGCCTCCTTCTGTCCCTTATGTCGTAGCAGACAAGGTATCCCTTCCTCATATCCCGAGCTCCCTCATGATGGTGAAGAGGTCATCAAGGAGGAGATCGATACCGCAAAGGATCCTCTCCTTCTGGTTCTCGAATCTGAGGATCACATCTCTCATCCCCTCCCGGGTGAGGTCGGGTCTGCCCCCGGAATGGGTGAGAAGATGATCGGTCCTGCGGCGCCCGGCAAAGAACTGGACCACCTGCCTCTCCACCTCCCCTGTAAGGGCATAGAGGAAATCCTTCACAAGGCCAAAGTCCTCCTTCTTTACAAGGCCTGCATGGGGATCCAGACCGAGCCTCTCAAGTCTTCCAACAATGAAGGTGTGGAGGATGCCCCTTACCACATTGAAGACCACCCCTCCTGATGGTGCGGCCCTTCTGAGCCACTTCCTGTAGAGATCCTCCCTGAAGCCCTCCGTTGAGAAGAGATCGTGGAGGGAGGGGTTGAACCGCCTGAGGGTCTCCATCCTGAAGTGGCTCCTCCTTGCCCTCAACCAGTCCTTCACCCTTGAGACCCCCCAGGGGGTTGTCCTGAGTTTTTCGATCCTTTCCCTCAGGGCCCGATCGCTTCTTTCCATCGGGGTTGTGGAGATAACAACCCTCCCCCTTCTGGTGATGAAGGATATGGGGATGTAGTTATCCGCAAGGAGGGTGATCACGGCCGATTCCATCATCACATTCCCCGAAACTACCACACGCTCCACAAGCCGGATGGGAACCCTTCTGCCTGCCTTTCCTCTCTCCTCGATCCACAGGGATGGACCATCGGCCTTCACCGTAAGGCCATTGCCCGTGGAGAGGTAAAGGGTCCTCATCTCATCACCTCCCTTGCAAGGCATGTCACATCGTCGGCAAGGAGCCGCCTTATACCACCTGCCCACTCTTCGTAGAGGAAGAAGTAGCGCTTCCTTCCCTGTTTCTTGAGGTAGCAGCCACAGGGCTCCACCCTAAAGTCCTGCGAGGTGAAGAGCCTCTTCCTGAAGAGTTCCCACACCCACCTGTCCACAAGGGGTCTCAGGGGTTCTATGAGGTCGCATGCAAGGGACTCCCTGCCGTACTCGAAGGTATGGTAGAAGCCAATAGTTGGATCAAAGCCCATGACCTCCACCTCCCTCACGGCCTCAAAGTGGAGGATGGTGTAGGTGAGAGAGAGGAGGGAGTTCACGGGGTCTTCAGGAGGTCTCCTCTTCCTTCCCCTGAAACCAAGGGAGGGTGGAAACAGCCTGGCATAGGCGGAGAAGTAGGCCCTTGCCCCTCCCCCTTCAAGGCCCCTCAAGGAGTCAAGGGATGGGCTTGAGGTCTCCACCCTCTTAAGGACCCCCTGAAGCAGATCCACGGCCTTCTTAAGGTCCATCCTGAGGTCCGGGCGCTCCTCCATGGCCTCTTCAAGGAGGAGTTTTTTGCCTTCGAGCTTTCTCACCACAAGGCTTCTTGCAAACTCTTCGGCAAAGGCAGAGGTTGCCTTCTCATACTGTCTCAGCCTGAGGAGGCCGTTTTTGTGGAGCCTTCCATGGAGGATGGCCCTGAAGTGGTGCCTCTTACCCGAAAGGAAGAGGACGCTTACCCCCTCTTCAGAGAGCCTGTGGATGAGACGGGTATCCACAAGGAGCCTGCCACATAGTACCACCCGCTTAAGGGGCTTTATCGGCGTGGTGCCCTCCCTCCGCCCCTTTGTGTAGAGGGCAATGGCGTCCCCATCGAGCCTGAGCTCTGCCTCCTTCCTGTCTATGTAAAGGGTCCCCATGGCCTTACCCGAAGTAGAAGAAGGATGGGTCCTTTGGCTGCACAGCAATGCCGAGGGTGTGGGTCCTGCTCCTTCCATCCATGGTGAAGATGTGGACCCTGTCCTCGTCAGGGTCTATCAATCTCTCAAGCCTCTCTATTATGTGCCACCTCTGTGCCTCGGTGAGGAAGCACTCGTAGACGGACTTCTGGCCTCCCGTTGAGTAGCCCTTGAGCAGGTGACGCACCCGGGCAAGCCTCACCTCGTCCGTTATGTCGTAGGCGATGATGTAAAGGGTCCTCATGGTTCACCTCCGGGATAACCATACCAGAGGGTTCGAGATCTTTCACCTTTTACAATGTTTCTGGAATGTTCCGGTGGACCCTCAAGGTTTCAGGGGAGATTGAGTCTGACGGAGCTTCCACGGGAAGAGGGGATGACCTCAAGGGATGCGGGAAAGTAGTCGTGCAGCTCTGTCCTGTGGGAGATCACAAGGAGGTCAATGTCCTGGCGCCTTGCATGGTTACGGAGGATCTGGGCCACCCTGGAGAGGGTCTCCCTGTCAAGGGTGCCAAACCCCTCATCGAGGAAGAGGAAGCCAGGGGCCTCACTTCCCCGGGCCTCCACAAGGGTGTGGGCCATGCCCAGGGCAAGGGCAAGGCTCACCATGAACTTCTCTCCACCGCTGAGGTGGCGGGCATCCCTTTTATCTCCTGTAAACCGATCCTCCACCAGGATCTCGAGGCCCTTATCATCGGGGGAGATGTAGTAAAAGGCGTAGCGACCATCTGAAAACTCTTCAAGATAACTGCTTGCATGGTGGAGGACCCTCTGGATGTAGATCTTCGCCACCCAGTAACGGAAGTCTGGAGGCAGGAGGTGGGAGGTGAGGATCTGGAGGGCTGCAAACCTCGGCCTTCTGGCCCGCCACTCCTCCACCGTCCTCCTTGCTTCATCGAGATCCCTCTCAAGGTTCTGGACCTCCCGTACCCTTCCGGCAAGCTCCTCCCTCTCCCTGTTGAGCCTGTTTTCCCTCTCCTCGAGGCCCTTCCTCTCCAGCCTCACCTCCCTATCCACGCCCTGGAGCCTTGCGATCACCTCCCCCATGGCAGAGCGGATCTCCTCACAGGTCCCTGCCCTCTGAACCTGCCTCAGGAAGCCCTCCCAGGATCTGTCGGAAAGGCTCTCAAGATCCTCCAGGGCCTTCTGGTAGCGGGCGGCTGTGCCCCTGAACTCTGACTCCCATCCCTCGATCTCCCTGCGGACCTCAGCAAGGGATCGGACCTCCCCGAAAGAGGCCCTCAGATCCTCCATCGTCCTGTGGTATCGAGTCCTTTTAAGGGCCTTTTCGAGTCTCTCCTTCACCTCCCTGAGTCTCCCACAATCCCTCATCAGACGCTCCTTCTGGTTTTTGAGTTTCCCTTCCACCTCCTTTTCCATTACCTCTGCCTGATGTCTCTGATCCTCAAGGTCCTTTATGTGCCTTTCGAGCCTCTTGAACCCTTCCTCCATCTCCCTCTTCATCCTCTCAAGGCCATCCATCTCCTTCTTGAGGGTCTGGGGAGAGGGCATCCTGGCTGTGGGAAAGAGGTCTCCAAGCTCCTGAAGCAGGGTCTTTGCCTTTACCTCCCTCTCTGCAAGGGCCTGTCCCTTCTGGTTCCAATCACCTTCCAGCCCCTCCAGGGTGAACCCCTTCCGCTCCCATTCCTTCAGGGTCTGTGCAGGGTCATCGTGATGGGGAATACCCATTTTAAGGAGTTCAGCCCTGACCCTCTGATAGTCTGGAAGGTCGGATGGAAGGTCCTTACGCTCCTCATTCAGGCTCTTCAATCTCTCCTCAAGCCTTGCGCGAAGCTGGGTGATCTCCCGGAAGCGCCTTGTCATCTCCTGACGCCTCTTCAAGATGGCCTCAAGGGATGGCACCTCTCCCCTGGGGCTATAGGGGGAGGGATGATGGGTCGACCCGCAGACAGGACAGGGCTTGCCCGGTTCAAGATCGGACGAGAGTTCGTGGATGAGGGCATCCCTGTGCCGTGAATCGAGGACCTCACCCTCCTGCTCCAGTGCGGCCTCCTCCTCCCTCAGGGCCTCAAGCCTCCTTCTTATCCCCTCTTCCTCCTCCTTGATCCCCTGGAACCTCACGAGGCTCTCCACCTCCCTGTAAGCCTTTGAAAGGGCCCTTGCCCTTTCCACCTCCCTCCTCAGGTCATCGAGGCCCTCCACAGTCTCAAGGAGCCTGGAGAGTCTGGCCCTTGCATCGCCAAGGGTGCGGATCCTCTCAAGCAGGGTGTCCCTTTCCTTCCTGTACTCCGGTATCCTCCGGGCCTGGCCTTCGATCTCCATCCGCCTCTCCCTGATCCCCTTGAGTTCCCTCTCAAGGGCCTCCCTGCGCCTTTTTCCCTGTTCTATCTCCTCCTCAAGGTTGAGGAAGACCTGATAGTCCCTCTGGAGGACCTCGGCAAACTCCTCAAGGCGGTTACGGACCTCTTTCCGCAGGGTGATCTCCCCCTCCCTCTCCTTCAGGTGGATAAAGCGATCCATGGCCTCTTTGAGGTCCCTGAGGACCTCCATAAGGCGTTCCTTCCTCTCCAGAGCCCTCCTGGCCTCCTTTAGGAGCCTCTCCTCCCCTTCGATCTCCTCCCTCCTCTTCTCAAGGTCTTCCTTGACCTTCCGGAGGCCCTTCTGCCTCTCCTCTATGAGGGGAAG
>WGFJ01000147.1 GCA_015492305.1 Deltaproteobacteria bacterium | reverse complement strand
CCCTTATGTCCGGGTGGTCGACCCTCAAGACCCCCATGTTGGCCCCCCTCCTTGTGCCCCCCTGCTTTATCACCTCTGTGGCCATGTTGAAGACCTTCATGAACGATACAGGGCCGCTTGCAATGCCGCCCGTGGATGAGACCTGGTCGTTCTTGGGGCGGAGCCTTGAGAAGGAAAAGCCCGTGCCGCCACCGCTCTGGTGGATGAGGGCCGTGTTCTTCACGGCCTCGAATATGGACTCGAGGGAGTCCTCCACAGGGAGGACGAAGCAGGCAGAAAGCTGTTGCAACTCCCTGCCTGCGTTCATGAGGGTCGGGGAGTTGGGGAGGAACCTCAAGGTGGCCATCATGTTGTGGAACCTCTCCACCACCTCCTCCAGGTTCACACCCCTGTTGTAGAGCCTCTCCACCTCGGCGATGTTCCTTGCCACCCTGAGGAACATCTCCTGGGGGGTCTCAACGACCCTGCCCCTGGCATCCTTCTTGAGGTACCTCCTCCTGAGGACGGTGAGAGCGTTCTGGGTGAGCTTAGGCCTCCTCAACCTCATCAGGGCACCTCCACCACGGCCTCCTCCTTCGAGACCCTCGGGGGAGGAGACGGCCTGTGGGCCGGGTATCCAACGGGCACTATGGCAAGGGGCCTGAGGTGGTCCGGGAGATTGAGGATCCTCGAGACCTCCTCCTCATCGAAGGCCCCCACCCACACGCTTCCAAGGCCGAGGCTGTGGGCAAGGAGCATGAGGTTCTCTATGCTGGCAGCCACATCCTGTATCATGTAGAGATCGACCCCCCTCCTTCCGTAGAACCTCTCGATGGTGCGGTTGCCGCAGCACACGATGGCAAGGGGGGCTTCTGCTATGAAGCGCTGGTTGAGGGCAGCCCTGACAAGGGCCTCCTTGATCCTCTCGTTGTAGACGAAGTAGAACCTCCTTGCCTGGAGGTTGCCCGCACTGGGTGCCCAGATGAGGGCCTCCTTGAGGGCTTCTACCACATCCCCTGGAAGGGGCCTCCTCTCAAAGCTCCTTACGCTCCTCCTTCCCTTTATGATCTCGAGGATGTCCAACTCTCAAGCCTCCTCAAGGCCCTGATCTTCTCTGTCCTGTCCACCTTCGCCCTCCTCGCTGCATCCCTCAGGATCTCTATGGATCGGTCGTAGACCTCTCTCTCCACAGGGTAGGGATGGCCGTCCTTACCCCCGTGGGCAAAGCTGTACCTTGCAGGGTCCCTCCAGGAGGGCTCTACACCGTATATGAGCTCCCCGATGAGGGCAAGGGCCCTCAGGGTCTTCGGACCGACACCCCTCGTCTCGAAGAGTTCCCTGAAGGACCTGGGCTGTCTCTCGTATGTGGAGAGGAGGATGGTGTAGAGCCTCCTGGGATCCACATCGCAGGGCCCTATGGAGTGCCTCCTTGGCAGGTGGAGGACCTTTGAGAGGTCCCTGAGCACCCTTTCTGGCCTTTCCCTGGAGAGTTCAGCAAGAAGGGACCTCGTTCCCTCACTCTCTCTCGCAACGAGGTTGAGGGCCTTTGCCCTCCTGTCGCAGCAGATGGCCTTGTGGGGCTCTGAGAAGAGGTCTCCAAGGCCCTCACTCAGCCAGTGATACCTCCTTGCATAGCCCGTATCCTCGTTCAGTCCCTGCTGGATGACGGCCCAGGTCCCGTCCCCTGTGAAGATGAAGAAGTGGTGGTAGAGCCTGTATCCATCCTGGAGGGCCGCATTGTCGATCTTGGCCACCATCCTGCTCGCATACTTGAGGCCCTCCACATCGCCATCAAGGTCATCGCCCTTCGACTCTATCTCAAGGGGGGTGTTGAGGGAGGTCCTGCCCTTCCCTCCGCAGGCAAAGAGGCCAAGGTCCCTCTCAAGCCCCCTCAGGCCCTCCTTTATCGCCCCGCAGACGGTGGTTGTGAGGCCGCTGCTGTGCCAGTCGAAGCCAAGGAGGCATCCGAAGGCCTGGAACCAGAAGGGATCGGAGAGCCTCCTCAGCACCTCGTGGGGGCCGTACTCCTCCACCACGATCCTGAGGATCTCCCTCGAGAGGGCCCTCATCCTCTCGAAGAGCCATCTCGGGGCCCTTCCGTGGTGGAGGGGAAGGTTTGCAATGCCTGTCCTCATGCCACCATCTTAAACGAAGAGTAAGGCCTTGTCAACAAAGAGCCCCATGGATCACGGCCCCTTAGGGGGTTGAAAAGTGGACAGAAAAACTGTAGACTTTTGAAAGGGGTCATACCTTGTGAGGTCTGGAATGCCATGGATAGATACCCTCCTTATCGGAGGGGCTGTACTTTCAAGCCTTCTTATTGCGGTCCTTGTCCTGTGTCTTATTAAAAAGAGGGGAATCATCCTCTCCGAGGCCTTTATATCCCACCTTGAGAGGAGAAAGGCCACCCTGCAGGGAACCATATACCTCGCCATGGCTTCCATAATCCTCTTTGCCGTTGTGGAGCTGGCAGAGCACTTCCTTCAGATGAATAGCATGGTCATATCCCTGGGAAAGATGACGGTCCTGATGCTCAACATCACCATCCAGCTTGTAGCCATCGACATCGTCCGAAGAGGGAGATCCGGTGCTTGAGTTCTTCCAGATAATCGGATTTACCGCTGCCCTCCTCTTTGTGATCCTTGTTCCCTACCTCTTCACAAAGAGGTTTTTTTTGACCCTCCACACCATAAGGGCCACCTACTCGGTGGTATTCTTCTACCTCCTCTCCATGCTCCTTGTAAACATGGCCATCATCCTGAGGACCCTCGGGCACCTGCGGGCCTATGAACTCTCAGAGTCCCTGTCCATCATCGTCTTCCTCATAGGGACCGCCCTGTTCCTCAAGAACACCACCTCTGAGGCCATCCTCAATGCGGAACTGGAGAGGGAGAGGGACTTGGCCAAGGCCCTCATGGACAGGATAGGCCTTGCCATATTTGTAACCGACAGATACGGAAAGGTCTCGGCCATAAACAGGAAGGCCTGCACCCTCTTCTCCATAGAGGCTGAGGAGGTCCTCGGAAGGTCCGAGGAGGACCTGAAAAGAAGGATCGACCAGGTATTCGAGGTGGATGGGGACCTCTTCAAGGGGCGGAAGGGTGATCTCTATCTTCGCTGCAGAAAGGGGGAGCTCTGCACAAAGAAGGGTGAGTTCCTCGGGTCCATCAGCATCTTCGAAGATGTCACGGAATCCATAAAGAAGGAGGAGAGGTTAAGGGACCTGAACAAGAGGCTCAGCGCCCTGCTTGATGTGAGCAGAAGGATCGTATCCCTTATCGACCTTGAAGAGATATTCGAGGCCGTCTGCAGGTCTGCGGTGGAAAGGCTTGGCGCAAAGATGGCATGGATAGGGACCCTTGAAGAGGGTTCCTTCGAGATAAGGCCAAGGGCATCTTTCGGGACCGACTCAGGCTATGTAAAGGCCATAAGGGTCACATGGGATGACTCAGAGCTTGGCATGGGACCAGGGGGGATGTCCATAAAGGGAAGGGGACCTGCCATAGAGGAGGATGTCAGCAACAGTGAGACCTTCAAGCCCTGGAGGAAGGAGGCCATGAAGAGGGGCTACAAGTGTGTGGGTGGCTTCCCCCTCATGTTCAAGGGTGAGATATTCGGCACCCTCCTCGTCTACAGCGACAAGGAAGGCTTCTTCACGAAGGAGATAAAGGAGACCTTCTCCGCCCTTGCCTCCTACACGGCGATTGCCATAAAGAACGCCTCCCTCCTCATGGACCTTGCAGGTGCAAAGGAGGAATGGGAGACCATATTCGACTCCATATCGGACCTTGTGTGCATCCACGATGACAGCCACAGGATAATAAGGGCAAACAGGCCCCTCAAGGAAAAGCTTGGCCTCCCCTTCTCACAGATCGTTGGAAGGGACTGCTCCCTTGTGGAGGGGATATTCTACAAGGAGGGTGAGGGGTGCCCCCACGACAAGGTGGTGGAGGCAGGCCTCCCCGTATCGGAGGAGATAAAGAGGGAGGATGAGGTCTACTATGTCACATCCTACCCCTACAGGATCGACGAGAAGAGGTCCTTCACCATCCATGTGGCAAGGGATGTCTCGCCCTACAGGAGGCTTGCCCTTGCAGAGGAGGAAAAGAAGAGGCTTGAAGAGGTGAATCGCTTCAAGACCCACTTCGTCTCCCTCGTCTCCCACGAGTTGAGGACCCCACTTACATCGCTGATAGGCTTTACAGAACTCCTCCTTGAGAAGGATCTGGAAAAGGAGAAGGAAAGGAAGTACATAGCCATCATCCACAACGAGGCAAAGCGCCTGGGTGCCCTTGTGAGCGACATCCTTGACCTCTCAAGGATAGAGGCAGGGAAGCTTGAGATAAGGAAGAGACCTTTCTCCATAAGGAGCGCCATCTCAAGGATCACGGACCTCTACTCCCCCAGGTCCGAGAAGCACTCCATCCTTGTGGAGGTGGAGGAGGGCCTGCCCCCTGCATTCGGTGACATTGAAAAGGTGGAGCAGATCCTCGGAAACCTCGTAGACAACGCCATAAAGTACTCACCGGATGGCGGGAAGATATGGATCTTTGCAAGGAGGAACGGAAGGATGATAGAGGTGGAGGTGAAGGATGAGGGGATAGGGATACCGGCAGAGCATATAAGGACCATCTTCGAGCCCTTTGGAAGGGTCGATACATCCACGGTAAGGACAACAAGGGGCACAGGCCTTGGTCTGACCATCTCGAAGAGGATAGTGGAACTACACGGAGGGGAGATGTGGGTGGAAAGCGAGCCAGGGAGGGGAAGTAGCTTCTTCTTCACCCTCCCCATCCACGAGACCCGAAAAGGGGATTAGACCAGAGATATCACAAGGAGGGGATATGAAGAAGATCCTGATCGTAGACGATGAGGAATACATAAGAGAACTTGTGGCAGCCACCCTGTCGGGCAGTCCCTACGAGTTGCTCATGGCAAAGGACGGGGAAGAGGCCCTTGAGATAGCAAGGAAGGAACGTCCAGACCTCATCCTCCTTGACATCGAGATGCCAAAGAAGGACGGATACGAGGTCTGCAGGGCCCTCAAAGGAGACCCAGAAACCTCGGACATAACCATCATCATCCTTACCGCCCATGCCCAGAAGGAAGACATAAGGAAGGGCTACAAGGCAGGTGCGGATGAGTACTTCATAAAGCCCTTCAGCCCCACCGCCCTGCTGAGGAAGGTGGAAGAGGCCCTGGGATGAAGAAGACCATCTCCCCTTCAGAGAGGCTTGAGATACTGAAGGAAGAGGCCCTAACATATGCAAAGGAACTTGCCATACTCTACAGGGAGGGGAAGAGGAGGGAGAAGGAGCTATGGGAGAAGGCAAAGGCCCTTGAACTGATAGAGAAGCAGGCCATCATATACGCGAGGGAGCTCAACAGGGGCTACAGGGAGATAAAGAGGCAGGCAAGGCAGCTCAAGGAGGCCTACGATGCAACCCTCCTTGCCCTTGTCACAGCCCTTGATGCCAGGGAACACGAGGTACAGGCCCACTCCCAGAGGGTGTGTGAATACACGGTCATGCTTGCCAGAGGGATGGGGATAGGGGGAAAGGACCTTGAAGACATCAGGATGGGAGCCCTCCTCCACGACATAGGGAAGATCGGGATATCGGACTCCATACTGCTTAAGCCAGGCAAGCTCACCGAGGAGGAGTGGGAGGAGATGAAGAAGCACCCCTACATAGGCTACAGGATCCTGGAGGATATAGAGTTTCTCAAGGGTGCAGTCCAGATCGTCTATGCCCACCACGAAAGGTTCGACGGCAGGGGTTACCCAAGGGGCCTCAAGGGGAAGGAGATACCCGTAGGGGCGAGGCTATTTGCCGTGGCAGATACCCTTGATGCCATGACATCCGACAGGCCCTACAGGAAGGCCATGCCCTTTGAAACGGCAAGGGAAGAGATCATAAGGTGTTCAGGCACCCAGTTTGATCCTGATGTGGTGGAGATATTCCTGGGGATACCCCGGGTGGTGTGGCTTGAGAAGAAGGAAGAGGTGGAGAGCATGTACGGGGGGAGGAGGTTCTAAGGGGAGCCGGACAGGACCTGGATCATCTCCCTGTGTATCCTCCCGTTTGAGGCAACTATGTTGTCAGAGTAGATGGTGAAGGGACCACCATCAAAGGCTGTGACCATACCCCCTGCCTCCTCCACAATAAGGGACCCTGCCGCCACATCCCATGGCTTGAGCCTCAACTCCCAGTAGCCGTCGAACCTCCCGCACCCCACATAGCACAGATCAAGGGCTGCAGAGCCTGCCCTCCTTATGGCCTGTGCCTTGAGGGCAAAGTTGCAGAAGTGGTTCAGGTTGTTGTCCCTGGTCCTCCTTATATCGTAGGGAAAGCCTGTGGCAAGGAGGCTCCTCTCGAGCCGCTCTGTCCCTGACACATGGATGGGCCTTCCGTTCAGGGTGGCCCCCCTTCCCTTCTCGGCAAGGAAGGTCTCCTCAAGGACAGGGTTATAGACCACCCCTAAGATGACCTGCCCTTCAGCCTCAAAGGCGATGGACACGCAGAAGACCGGATAGCCGTGGGCGTAGTTTGTGGTGCCATCAAGGGGGTCCACTATCCAGCGGTAAGGAGAGGCCCTCTCGATCCCCTCCCTCTCCTCTGCTATGATGGAGTGGTCTGGAAAGGCAGAGGCGAGACGCCACACGATGAGTTCCTCTGCCTTTCTGTCCATCTCGGTTACAAGGTCTATCTCGCCCTTGAACTCCACGGCATTGGCCCTGCCCAGGTTCTCCCTGAGCAGCCGGCCGGCCTCCCTGGCGGCCTCAAGGGCAACACCCTTTACCTTCTCAATATCCAAGGCCTCTCCTCACGTGGTCCCTGACCTCTCCTCCTTCTTCCCTTCCTTCTTCTCCCCCCTGTCCTTTCCATTGCCCTTCTCCTTCCGTGCATAATCCGTCACATACCAGCCACTGCCCTTGAGGATGAAGGAGGATGTGGAGATCAACCTCCGTGCCTCCCCCCCGCACTCAACGCACCTCTTCACGGGATCCGCTTCGAATCCCTCAAGGAGTTCGAAGGTGTGGTTGCACTCCTCACAGCGGTACTCGTAGATAGGCAT
>WGFJ01000146.1 GCA_015492305.1 Deltaproteobacteria bacterium | reverse complement strand
TGTCGTTCATGGTGGCCACCTTCCTCTTCCTGCCGTCTGCCCTCTCTTCCCTGTAGATGATGATCTTTGCATCCTGCCCACCAAGCTCCACAACGGAGCCGCAGTCGGGGTGGAACTTCTCTACTGCAAGGGATACGGCATTTACCTCCTGAACAAACCTTGCACCCACAAGGGGAGCGATGGTGGTGCCTCCAGAGCCGGTGATGAAGAGACGGAGGTCCTCAGGTTTCAGCCCAAGATCCCCCTCTATCCTCTTCAGGAACTCAAGGGCCCTGTCCTGCTGTTTCCCACCGTGGCGCCTGTAGTCCTGCCAGAGTATCCTTTCTTCCCTGAGGTCCACCACCACCGCCTTGACCGTGGTGGACCCCACATCCATCCCTATGGCGTATCTCCTCATCCTCTATCACCCGGAAAAGGTTGTCTGAGATCCTGCTTATACGGGGTGCTCTTTCAGGGAATTGCTGGAGGAGTACTGACCGACGGCCACATCTTCTGTCCTTCCCATCCTTTCCCCCACGAACCTTGCAAAGGAGGCTGCCCTTCCTGCAATGCCCCTGTAGGAAGGGATGGAAAGGAGCGGGTCCTTCATCTCCGGTCTCTTCTCTATGTATTCCCTCAGATCCTGGATGGTGATGCCCGTCTCCCTCAGGACCCTTTCGAACTCCTCCTTTGCCTTCACCCTTGCCTCACCAAGGGCCATCTGAACCCTCGAGTGGGCATTGACCTCCCCTTCCCCTGAGGTCTCGATGGGGAGGAAGATGCTGTCAGGATAGAGGGATGTGACCACTATCTGGGCACCGTCTGACTGGGTGCTTGGCATGCACCCGAAGGGCTTCAGGGAGAGGACCATGTGGGCAAGTCCCTTTGTTGAGTAGTAGATGTTCTTTGCCACCTCAAGGTGACCCTCACCCCCATCTGTGCGGGTGTGGAAGAAGGGATGGGCCATCCTTGCCAGCTCCTGCTGATCCTTGAGCTCGTCGCATACCCTTCCAAGGGCCTCCACACAGCGGCTGTACTGGCGCTTGAAGACCCATTCAGCAAGGTTGAGGGATAGCATGATCTTCCAGTAATCCAGATAGGAGTGCAGGAGATCCATCAGGTGCCCTGGGGTCTCCTTCCCCCCCTTCTTCAGTCCCTTCCTGTCGTAGATCTTCTGCTTCCCCTTGTGGATCATAAAGCTTATCCAGTTGGATACGGGCTCAACCCTTACCTCTGCCCCCTCCTCTTCAAGGAAGGAGAACATGTTGAAGTTGCCATCCCCTTCTGTGGTCTGGGCCCAGAATTCACCCACTATCTTCACGACAGGTTTCACCCTGAGGGGATCTATCTCAATGGTTGAGAACCTCTTTGCCACCTCCTTCAGGCCATCGGTGTAGTAGGTTCCAAGGGTCTGATCCACAAGCTTCCCCATGAACTCCACCGCCCCATCCAGCCCTGCCTTCTTGAGGACCCCCTTCCATCCCTCTCCAAGCCTGAAGGGTCTTTTCCCCTTCACGAGGTTGTAGAGGTATTCCATGGACTCTTTGAGGACCCTGTCCGTCTCTCCCTTCCTGACCTCGTAGGGACGGATGCGGTAGGCAAGCTCGTTTACCACGTCTGCAAGGACTATGGCATTGAGGATGGCAACGAAGAAATCAAGGTCCATCCTGATGCCGTAGGTCTCACCCTGGTCAAGGTCCCCTGACTGCTGGAAGGTGACCACCGGAAAGCCCTCGAATCCCGAGTTCCTCAGGGCAAGTCTGTATTCGCTCTCATACATGCCGAAGCGGCAGGGACCGCAGGAACCGGCGGTCACAAAGACATAGCCCTTCAGTATCTCCTCCCTTGAGAGACCCCTTTCCTCAAGGCCCTGAAGGTACTTGATGAGGTTGCCCACGGTGAAATAGGAGGGGTTGCAGAATCCTATGTTGCAGTACTCCTTCCCTATCTGGAAGGATCTGAGATCAGGGGTGGGGAGGTACTCGCATCTGTACCCGAGGGCCTCAAGGGCACCCTTTATGAGGATTTCGTGCTTCCAGGTCAGGCCACCAAAGAGGATGGTCCTCCTTTCCATTCCTCCTCCTGTGGATCTTGAGAAACAGTCCTGAATATACTAAAAAGCCCTTCCAAAAGCAAGGACAAGTTTGACAACCCCCTCAGGGTGTAGTAAGATTAAATGAAAATGACAATCATGATCAGAAAGGAGGCGATCGGGATGTTCAAAACCCTTACAAGGGAGGAACTTGAGAGGATGATGGAGAGGAATGAGGACTTCGTGCTTGTGGATGTCTCCAGCCCTGAGAGCTATGAGAGGGGCCATATCCCCGGGGCCATCAACATCCCCCTTGAAGAGATAGAGAAAAGGGCAGGGAAGGTCCTCAACAGGAGGGAGAGGATCTTCGTCTACTCCAGGGACTCAAGATGCAGCCACGAGGCGGCCCGGAAGCTCGTGGACCTTGGTTTTGCCAGGGTGTGGGACTATGAGGGAGGCCTTGAGGACTGGCGGGAAGGGGGATACCCGGTCATAGGTTCCGGGAAGGTCGTTGCATAGCCCTCTGGAGGCGGTCCTGGCCGCCTCTTTTTTTATCCTTTCCAAACCACCTGCCGGGTGGTAGAATCTTCACCATGAGGAGGGACAAGGTCTGGTATCTCAAGAGGATGGACCTCTTCAAGGACCTCCCTCATGAGGAGATAGAGAGGATAGAGAGGGCCACGAAGATGAGGAAGGTTTGCAGGAAGGAGCACATCTTCGTGCCCGGAGGGGAGGGGAGATTCGTATACTTCCTGAAGTCAGGGAGGGTGAGGCTTTACAGGAGGTTGAGGGATGGGAAGGAGTGGACCATCGATTACCTTGAACCGGGCGATATCTTTGGAGAACTCTCCCTCCTTGAGGGGCAGACCTACGACACGGCTGCTCAGGCCGTTGAGGAATCCTGTGTGTGCCTGATGGAGAAGAGGGACTTTGAGGATCTACTGAAGAGGTATCCCCCTCTGGCGGTGAAGATCACCAGACTCATGGGCTTCAGGATCAGGAAGATAGAGAGCAGGATAGAGGATCTCCTCTACAGGGATGTGCCGCGGAAGCTTGCCGCTGTTCTCATAAGGCTTGCAGGTGAATACGGGGTCAAGGACAGCAGGGGCATACTGCTCAGGATAAGGCTCAGCCACAGTGACATCGCCAAGCTCATAGGCTCTTCAAGGGAGACCGTTACCCTTGCGATGAAGGAGTTGAGGGATAGGGGATTGATAGAGGTGGCAGAAAGGAGGATTGTGATCAAGGACCTCCATGCCCTTGAGGCCCTGTAGTGTTATTTCCATCACAGTTTTTCAAGGTTTTGGTTGAACTCAGGGGAAGAGGGGAATAACCTTTTAGAAAAAGGTCAGAGTAAGGAGGTGGAACATGAAGGTCTCGAGGTATCTTTTCCTCATGGTGGTATTGATGGGGTTTGCTCTACTGCCCTCTTCCTCCCTTGCAGGTCACAGGGCCAGGATGGGGTCGAATCCCTGCGCTGCCAATCCCTGCGGGATGAAGCAACCCTGTGGCATGAAACAGCCATGCTCTATGAAACAGCCATGTTCGATGAAGCAGCCATGTGCCATGAAGGGGAAGGAGGCAAAGGCCCTTCACGATGCCATCAAGTACGGTAAGAAGCTCTGGAAGGATCCATCCCTTGGCAGATCCGGTCTTTCCTGCAGCTCGTGCCACGAGGGTGGGAGGAGCTTCAAGGAGACGGTAAAAAGACCATACCCCCACTATGTTGCCATGCCAGACAGGGTGGTTACCCTTGACCAGATGATAAACTTCTGCATGACCGTGCCCATGAAGGCAAAACCCCTTGCCTGGGATTCAAAGGAACTCACGGCCCTTGCCGCCTACCTTGAGAATGTGGTTTTAAAGAAGGTAAGGGGTGGTTCCGGTCAGCCCTGTGCCATGAAACAGCCCTGTGGCATGAAGAACCCCTGCAGCATGAACCCGTGCATGCCTGAGAATCCGTGTGGTATGTGACCCTCCTCTTGCTCGTCTCCTCACTCTGGGGACACACCTCCTTTGCCACCACCCTTGAAAGACACTGGGAAAGACCCATAGCTTTCCAGGGGAAGCCTCCAGAGGGATTCAGTCCCCTTGAGGCTTCCCTTAACCCGAAGGCCTGTGGGACCTGCCACCCCATCCAGTTTGTTGACTGGCAGGGGGCCCTTCACAGCAGGAGCATGGGACCGGGCGTGGTCGGCCAGCTTATGGATCTCAGAGAGGATGTACAGGGGGTTGTGGGATGCATGACATGCCATGCCCCGATGGACGAGCAGATAGATGAGTTCCTTGATGGCAGGTTGCCAGAAGGTGTTGCCTTCCCCGATGATAGGGGCCTCTATCTTACGGGTGTGTCCTGCGGGGTGTGCCATGTGAGGGGCCATGTGAGATATGGGCCAGAGCCACGGATAAGGAGGCCCATGGAAGGGGTCCCCCATGGAGGGTTCAAGGTCTCGAGGATCTTTGAAGAATCCAGGTTCTGTGCACCATGCCATCAGTTTCCAGAGGATGGCTACAGCCTGAACGGGAAACCCCTTGAGAACACCTACAGGGAGTGGCTTGAGAGCCCCTATCCAGGAGAGGGAAAGACCTGCCAGTCCTGCCACATGCCGGAAAGGAGACACACCTTCAAGGGGATACATGACCCGGGCTTTACCAGGAAGGGGGTGAGGGTGGAGGCCAGGGTGGATGTGGAAGGGGAAAAGGTGGCAGGGGTTGTGAGGGTGATAAACGAGGGTGCAGGCCACTACTTTCCCACCTATGTAACCCCCCTTGTAGTGGTGAGGGTGTATCAGGTGGACATGGAGGGAAGGGCCATTGATGGGACCTTTGAGGAGGGGAAGATAGGGAGGTACCTTCCCCTTGATCTCTCCCACGAGATCTTCGATACCAGGATACCGCCGAAGGGGAGCTATGACCTTGAGTACCGCAGGGAGTTGAAGGGCAGGGCCCTGAAGGTGGAGGTCACCGTCTACCCTGACGAGTTCTACACCAGGTTCTACCAGAGCATGCTCGCCAGGGGCCTTGCAAGGAGGGGCAAGGCCCTGATTGAGGAGGCCCTCAGGAACTCCCTCTCCTCCCCTTACATCCTCTATCAGGAGACCATCCCCCTCATCCCCTGAAGGTGGCTTGCACATGATGGCTAAGGTCTGTAAAATATGGACTGCCATGGCAAGGGAAAGGCCAAGGTTCATAGCCGATAGCATGCTCGGAAGGCTTGCCACATGGCTGAGGGTCCTTGGATACGACACCGCCTATGATGCGGGTATCACGGACAGCGAACTCATCAGGAGGGCAAAGAGGGAGGGCAGGATCATACTCACCCGGGACAGGAGGCTGCTGAAGAGGAAGGGGATAGGGGAGGCATTGCTCATAAGGAGTGACCACTTCAGGGAGCAACTGAGAGAGGTGGTGTCCCACTTCGGTCTTGATCCGAGGTCGGGCTTCCTTACCCTGTGCATAAGGTGCAATACCCCCCTCGAGGATATCAGGAAGGAGGAGGTGAGGGACAGGGTCCCGCCCTATGTGTTCAGGACCCAGGAGGATTTCATGATCTGCCCCCGGTGCGGGAGGATATACTGGGGTGCAACCCACAGGGAGAGGATGGAGGAGGAGATAAGAGAACTCTTTGGAGGGTGAGATGGGTCACATCGTTGTCTTTGTTACCGCAGGTTCCATGGAGGAAGGGGCGAAGGTAGCAAGGACCCTTGTAGAGGAGGGGCTTGCTGCCTGTGTGAACATAGTGCCCACCGTCAGATCCATATACCGCTGGAAGGGGGAGGTGTGCGATGAAGAGGAGGTCCTCATGGTGATGAAGACAAGGGAGGATCTCTTCGAGAGGTTGAAGGCAAGGGTCAGGGGACTTCATAGCTACGAGATCCCGGAGATCATAGCCCTCCCCATCAAAAAGGGCCTGAAGGAGTATCTGGAGTGGATGGATGATGCCCTTTCCTCCTGATCAGGGCGGGGTCACCACAACCACCCCTTTCATGAAAGGGTGGACATTGCAGAAGTAGGGGTACACTCCTTCTTCTTCAAAGGTGAAGGTGAATGCCTCTCCCTTTCCAAAGGTCCCTGAGGAGAACCTTCCATCAGGGAACCTGACCCTCTTCCTGCCCCTTGCCTCCCTCCCTGTCAGGGCCTTTCCACTTGTTACATCGTGGACCGTTTCATCGAGGTTTACCCACCTCACAGTGGTCCCGGCCTTTACGGTGACTGTCCGGGGTTCAAAGCGGAGCCCCTTTATGGTGACCACCACCTCCCCGGCTGAAGAGGTGGTGGCCACTGCAAGGAAGAGGAGAAGACCTGTCAGTGCCCTCACTCCCACAGCACCGTGTCCCACATAAGGTGTAGAAACCTCTTATAGGGCGGAAGGTAACCCTTTACAGGTCCTTCCTTCGGATGGGATACAAGGTGGATCTGTATCCCCATGGGGTTGTGCACCGAACCCGGGTATTCCTTTGCCTTCATGGGTCCCCTGTAATCCACCTTCCCTGTCACAGGGTCCCTCACCTCCTCGGTTACCATGAGGTGGATGGGTCCTTTCCATGCGAGCTTCCCGTTGCGATAGACCTCACCGGCTCCCCATGTGGCCACATATGTCCATACCTGAGGAAGCACAGGGGGGCTGAGCTTGGGATCTATGTCACCTCCCTTCGCTCCGTGGAGGTTTACATTGGTGGCGATCTTCATGAACCTCTTCTGGACCACCTTCCACTCCCCATCGGGTCCCTTGAAGGTGGCAACGATCATCCCTCTATTTGCGGCAGGGTCGAGTTTGATGAAGATGTTCCCCACCCCATGGAGGATGCAGCTGCCATCGTAGCAGAACCTGTCCCGGCTGTCGTGTCTGCCCACCTGGTAGGCCGGACCAAGCCCCCTCATCTCCACCGTCCCCTTCCCGGCACCAGAGGCAATCGATGGCATCCCTGTAAGGGCGATGAGAAGGGCCATCCCTATCCTCTCTTTCCATCCCATACACCTTCCCTCCTTTCCAAGAGATATACCCTATTATACCCTTATCTGGATGGATTTACCCGTCTATTTACAAAAAACTGTTATCCCCATCACAGATCAGTATCCACCCTTCTTTCCCGGGCCGAAGTACTGGAAGGTCCACTCCACCTCAAAGGGCTTCCACCAGGGGGCAACCCCTGTTTCCCTGTCCGTGTGCCTCCCGAAGCCGTTCACCACAGGGGGCTCTATGCGGTAGATGAGTCTGTA
>WGFJ01000145.1 GCA_015492305.1 Deltaproteobacteria bacterium | reverse complement strand
CCTGTATCCTTCACCCCCCTTGGCCCCTCCCCCTCGGAGTCTATCCTCTCCAATCCCACAAGGAGGTAGGGTTTTATGCCAAGGTTCCACCCCCTGCCTATGCCCTTTAGACCCGTGAGTTCCCCTGCCTTTGATACCCTCCAGATCCTTGCCTCCAGTGGAAGGGGTGCCCAGTAGACCTCTTCATTCTTCCTCTTGATGATCCTCCTCATCTGAAGACCCCATGGCTCAAGCCTGTTCCTGTCAAACCTCAAGGTCCGGAAAGGTATCTTCATCTCCACCTGCCATCCCATGGGTGTGATCATGGCCTCCACCCACCACACACCATCCCAGTCGAAATTGATGCTCCCTCCCTCATCGAAGACAAGGGCATCTGCCCTGGCCCCCAGGGGATTGGTCTCAAAGAAGAACCCGTTGCGGTGATCATGGTATGTGTCTATGAGGACCGCAAAGGCATCGTCCCTCCTGAGGTCGGCATCCCTCTTCTTCTCGTAGGCTATGATGAGGTCAGGCCTGGAGTCGTAGAGGATGGCCCCGATGTAGAGGTTCTCATCGTCGTAAAGTACCCTTACCTCCGTCCTCTCCGTTGCCCTCTCTCCGTTCCTGGGTTCCCTCTGGATGAATCCGGTGGCCACATCGGCCTCCATCCACTCCCTTTCATCGAGCCTGCCATCCACCTTGATGGCACCCCTCTCAACCCTCAGGGCCCTGACCACAGGCTCCCCGAGGGCCTGGGCTGGCAGAAGGAGCAGAACCAGGAGGACTATGTACCTAAGCCCTTCCATAGGTCCTTACCATCTGGTAGAGGTCTTCCTTCAACCTTTCCGTGACCGACTCCTCTCCAAGCCTCCACTCCCAGTTCCCCTCCCTCCTTCCGGGAAGATTCATCCTGCCCTCCTCACCAAGACCGAGCACATCCTGCATGGGCAGGATGGAAAGGTCCGCAACAGAGGCCATGGCAAGCCTTGCCATCTCCCTGTGGACCTCCCCCTCCCCCACCCTCCTGCCTATGTACCTGAAGAGCCTCTCCCTTTCCTCAGGCCCTGTCTCCCTCCTGAACCATCCAAGGACCGTATTGGTGTCATGGGTCCCTGTGTAGACAAGGCAGTTCCTCTCGTAGTTGTGGGGAAGGTAGGGATGGCCAGGATCATCCTCACCAAAGGCAAAGAGGAGGACCTTCATCCCCGGAAGGCCGAAGCTGTCCTTCACCTCCCTGACATCGGGTGTGATGGTGCCAAGGTCCTCTGCGATGATGGGAAGGGATGGAAAGGACCTCTTTAGAGTGGTGAAGAACTCATAGGCCGGGGCCCCCACCCACCTGCCATTCATCGCCGTATCCTGCCCTGCCGGAACCTCCCAGTAGGCAACGAACCCCCTGAAGTGATCGAGCCTCACCATATCGTAGAGCCTCAGGTTGTGCCCTATCCTCTCTATCCACCACCTGTATCCATCCTCCCTGAGCCTATCCCAGTCATAGACCGGGTTGCCCCAGAGCTGGCCTGTGGGGCTGAAGTAATCGGGCGGGACACCTGCAACAAAGGCAGGCCTCATGTCCTCTGTGAGCTTGAAGATGGAAGGGTTTGCCCAGACATCGGCACTCTCGAAGCTGGGGTATATGGGCATATCCCCTATGATCCTTATCCCCTTCTGGTTGCAATAGCCCTTTAGGGCCTGCCACTGCCTGAAGAAGAGGAACTGGTAGAACTCCTCCCTCAGTATCTTCCCTCTGAACCTCTCCTTCCATCCCTCAAGCCCACCCCTCCCCCTTACCTCTTCAGGCCATGAGAGCCACGATCCCTTGAGCTCCCTCTTCAGGGCCATAAACAGGCCGTAGTCCTCAAGCCAGAAGGCATTTTCCCTCAGAAAGTCCTGGAAGGAGGCATCTGCCTCTATGGAGGATCTACACCCCTCAAAGGCCTCCTCCAGGATGGGAAGCTTCCAGGCAACCACCTTCTGGTAGTCCACACGGGGACCTGGGAAGGGGGGGTGATCCTTCACGGTCCTTTCAGGGATGTAGCCATCCCTTGCAAGGATCTCAAGGCTGATAAAGAGGGGGTTGAAGGCAAAGAGGGAGGGGCCATTGTAAGGGGAGTTGCCAAGAAAGGGATCGGTAGGGATGAGGGGAAGGATCTGCCAGTACCTCTGGCCGCTCTCTGCAAGGAAGTCTACAAACCTGTAAGCACCGGGTCCAAGGTCACCTATACCATGGGGTGAGGGAAGGGAAGAGATGTGAAGTAGTATCCCGCTTCCCCTCTTAAACATCATCCCTCCGGCTTGAGGAAGACGATGGCAAGGGGAGGAAGGGTAAGGGGAAGGGAGTGAGTCCTTCCATGGCATGGGATCGGTTCGGCCATGAGGCCCCCGGAGTTTCCCACATTGCTCCCCCCGTAGATGTGGGAATCGCTGTTGAGGAGTTCCCTCCAGAAACCGGATACAGGTACACCCACCCTGTAGCGGAACCTTGGTACAGGGGTGAAGTTGCAGACCGCAAGGATGGGCCTTCCTGATCCGTCCTTCCTCAGGAAGCTTATGATGCTGTTCTCCCAGTCGTGGAAGTCGATCCACTCAAAACCGTCTGCCTCGAAATCAAGCTCATGGAGGGGGGACTCCTTCCTGTAGAGGTTATTCAGGTCCTTTACCCACCTCTGCAACCCCCTGTGGAGTGGATACTGGAGGAGATGCCACTCAAGGCTCTCTTCGTGCTGCCATTCCTTCACCTGTCCGAACTCTCCACCCATGAAGAGGAGCTTCTTGCCCGGGTGGGCAAACATGTAGCCAAAAAGGAGCCTCAGGTTTGCAAACCTCTGCCACTCATCGCCCGGCATCTTCCCCAGGAGAGACCCCTTCCCATGGACCACCTCGTCATGGGAGAGGGGGAGGAGGAAGTTCTCGGTGAAGGCATACCAGATGCTGAAGGTGAGCTGGTCGTGGTGATACTTCCTGTAAATGGGGTCCTTGGAGAAGTAGTGGAGGGTATCGTGCATCCAGCCCATGTTCCACTTCATCCCGAAACCGAGGCCACCAAGGTATGTGGGCCTTGATACCATGGGCCATGCAGTGGATTCCTCGGCAATGGTCTGGACATCGGGGTACTCACCGTACACCATCTCGTTCATCCTCCTGAGGAAGTGGATGGCATCGAGGTTCTCCCTCCCCCCGTACTCGTTTGGAACCCACTCCCCTTCCTTCCTTGAATAGTCGAGATAGAGCATGGAGGCAACTGCATCCACCCTCAGTCCATCTGCGTGGTAGTGGTCGAGCCAGAAGAGGGCACTGCTTATCAGGAAGGCCCTCACCTCATTCCTCCCGTAGTTGAAGATGTGGCTCTTCCAGTCGGGATGGAAGCCCTTCCTCGGGTCCTCGTGCTCGAATAGATGGGTCCCGTCGAAGTAGACGAGCCCGTGGGCATCGCCAGGATAGTGGGAGGGGACCCAGTCGAGGATGACCCCTATACCGTTTTGATGGAGATGATCGATGAGGTACATGAAGTCCTGAGGGCTACCGTACCTGCTCGTAGGTGCGAAGTAGCCTGTCACCTGGTATCCCCATGAGCCATAGAAGGGATGCTCCATGACCGGGAGGAACTCCACATGGGTGAACCCCATCTCCTTCACATACTCTGCAAGGTATGGGGCCATCTCCCTGTAGGTGAGGAACCTCCCCCCTTCCTCTGGCACCCTCCTCCAGGACCCGAGGTGGACCTCGTAGATGGATATGGGGGCTTTCAGGGAGTTGAAACGGTGCCTCTCCCTCATCCACTCCTCATCCCTCCATCTGTAGGAGAGGTCCCACACTATAGAAGCCGTGCCGGGTGGCACCTCCCAGTAGAAGGCAAAGGGGTCACCTTTCTCCACCCTGTAGCCCCTGTACCTTGAGATGATGTGGTACTTGTAGAGGTTTCCTATCCACACCCCGGGGATGAAGCCCTCCCAGATCCCTGAACCATCCTCCCTGCACCTCAGGGGATGGGACCCTCTGTCCCAGTTGTTGAAGTCCCCCATGACAGTTACAGCCTCCGCATTGGGGGCCCAGACGGCAAAGTAGGTCCCCTTCAGGCCATCCACCACCATGGGATGGGATCCAAGCTTCCTGTATAGCCTGAAGTGATTCCCCTCCTTGAAGAGGTATATATCGTGGTCTGTGAGAAGGCTTATACCCTGCAGTACATCCATGGCTCTATAAGTTACATCAACAGGGAGGGTAAAGGCAAGGCATATCCTATCTTGACAAATCTTGTAGGGTATAGTAAAAGTAAGAGGCCAAGATTCCACGGTAGGTAGCGCATGAAACTCTCTACAAAGAGTCTCTACGGTGTAAGGGCTGTATTCGATATCGCCTACAACTCGATGGGGCAGCCCGTCCAGATCAAGGACATAGCCAAGAGGCAGAAGATCTCCCATCGCTACCTCGAGCAGATCTTCCAGTCCCTCAAGAAGGCAGGGATCATAAGGAGCAAGAGGGGGCCCCAGGGAGGTTACTACCTTTCAAGGAAGCCTGATGAGATCACTGTGGGTGATATCCTCAGGGCCACAGAGGGGCCACCTGAGCTTGTGTTCTGTGTGAGCGAGAGGATAAAGAGGCGGTGTGACCTCCTTGAACACTGCGTTACACGGCCCATCTGGAAGGAGGCAGGGATGAGGATGCTTGAGTACCTGGATTCCATATCCATCGAGGAACTCTGCAAGAAGGCCGAAGAGATGGGGATAAGAAGGGAGATCCCTGCCCACCTCATGTACTTCATATAGGCCATCCATGGACCTACTCCTCTACACATCGATCCTCTCATATCTCCTTGCCCTGGTCTCCATCCACCTCAAAAGGGTGGAAAGGTATTTCCCCTCCATCCTCCTTCTGGCCTGGGCGATCCACACAGCCCTCCTTGTCCTGAGGGGGCTTGCCACAGGCCATGCCCCGATGATCGGCAGGTACGAAAGCCTCCTTTTCTTCGGATGGTCCATCACCTCCCTGAACCTTTTCCTCCTCTACCGCTACCGCTTCAGGACCGCTGACTCCCTGAACATCCTCATAGTCCTTGCGTCCCTGCTCTTTGCCCTCTACTCGGAAAAGGGTATCTACCCTGTGCCCATCGTGCTCAAAACGAGATGGTTTGAGGTCCATGTGGTCACATCCTTCTTCTCCTATGCCCTCTTCACCATCGCTGCAACATCAGGGGCCTTCTATCTGCTGATGGAGAAGAAGGGACCCCCCTCAAGGCTCAGGGCCTTACAGGAGATCATCTACAGGAGCGCCCTCTGGGGCTTCTTCCTTTTCTCCCTTTCCATGACCTTTGGGGCCATATGGGCGTATCTTGCCTGGGGGAGATACTGGCTGTGGGAGCCAAAGACCCTCTCCTCCATGGTGCTGTGGCTCTACTTTGCAGGCCTCATCCATACAAGGTTCCTCAAGGGATGGAGGGGACGCAGGCTTGGCTGGGTTGCTGTAGCGGGTTTTGGCTTCACCCTCTTCACCTATCTTGGCGTGAGTATCCTCCTCCCAAATTCGCACAGGATGTAGGATGAAGACCTTCTGGAAGTCCCTTTCCTCCCTGAGGCTCACGATAATACTCATCACCCTCCTTATCCTCGTCACCTTCGGGGGTATCTTCACCCTCTCGGCATACAGGGAGGAGATGGGAAAGATGGATCGGGTGATCTTCCTTCCGTGGCTCTTCAGGGAAGGTGCGGGAGAGACAGGCCTTACTTGGTGGATCTTCCCCCTCCTCCTGTTCCTGTCCTTCTTTGCCCTGAATACAGCCATATGCACCATCGATGCCCTGAAGGATATCCTCTCCTCTGACAAGCCCTGGAGAAGGAGGTTGAGGAGGCTTGTTGTCCAGGTAGTCCACATGAGCTTCCTCCTTGCCCTGGGTGGTCACCTCGTATCGAGCCTCTACGGGTTCAGGAGTCCGCAGAACTATATCCTTGAGGGGAGGACCTTGGAGATCCCCGGAAAGGGGCTGACCCTGAGACTGAATGAACTCAGGGTCTCCTCAAGAGATGGTGTACTTACAGAGATGAGGGGAGACATCTCCCTCATGAAGGATGGGAGGGTTATAAAGAGAAAATGGGTAAGCCCGAACCACCCCCTCCTTTACAGGGGTATCGCCGTCTATCTCCTCCACCACGGGATGGCCCCGGCAGGTATAGAATTGAACCTCTCAAAGGGAGGCAGGAAGGAGACCATTTCCCTTGCCTTCGGCGATGGGGCCGTATCCTTCAGGGGTTACAGGCTCAGGCTCGCTGAGTTCCTGCCAGACCTTGCTACAGACAGGGAGGGAAGGGCCTTTTCCGCCTCCTCTGAATTCAGAAACCCTGCCCAGAGACTTGTGGTCTATAAGGAGGGGAAACCCATTGCCTCTGGATGGCTCCTTTACCTTCACCCCTTTGGTTTTTCCCTTGATTTCGATGGCTATACCCTTTCCTTTTCAAGGATCCTCTACAGACCATACGGGGTCCTTGAGATAAATGAGGATCAGGGGGCCTTTGTGGCCCTTGTGGGGACCATCATCTTCATGACAGCCCTTTCCCTGCTCCTCTTCCTCAAGGGGGAGGAGGCAGAGCTGGTATCCCAGAAGGGGATTGAATGAGGGGGAGACCGTATGTTATCTTAGGGTCTCCTATGGGCCTCTCCAAGAGCCTGGCAAAGGGGCTATCGGCTCTGCTTCTGGTGACAGCCCTCTTCTGGGGGAACCCATCCTCTGGAGAGGAGATCCAGCCCTTTGAGGGCGAGGTCCCGCTCCCTCCCATACTCTCCCCCCAGCAGTTGATAGGGCACCTCTACGACAGGGACCTTGTGGTTCTGGATGTGCGTGATGTAGAGGAATACCTGAATGGTCACATCCCAGGGGCCATACCTGTCGATCCTGGAAGCCTCTTCCCCTACATCAAGGCCCTGCCCACTGAGAAGGGGCTCAAGGACCTCCTCAAACCCCTTGGAGTGGACGGGGAGAAAAAGGTTGTTATCTACGACGATGGAGATGCCCTCTACGGATCCCTCCTCTACTTCCTTCTCACCTACGGAGGGATGACAAGGGTCTCCCTCCTTGATGGCGGGATACTGGCCTGGAAGAGGGAGGGATGGCCCCTTGAATGGGGTATGAGGCCGGGGAAGGCCTCCGCACCTGTGATAGAACTGAGAAGGGATATGGTGATAAAGGGGAAAGGGGCTATGGGCAAGATGGGCATGGTCCTCCTTGATGTGGATCCCCATTATCCCATGAAGGGCGGGATAACCGTACCATGGTGGAAGAACCTGGATCCCCTGACAGGCAACTTCAGGAGTGCAGAGGATCTGAGGACCCTCTACAGGTATAAAGGGATAGGGGAAGATAAAGAGGTCGTTGTAAGGGGAAACAACCTCCTCGGGACCACTGTCACCTACCTTGTTCTCCGATCCCTTGGCTACCGTGTCTATCTATACAACCCTGGAGGAAGATGAGATGAAGGAGGATCAGGAGGCCCAGAAGACACCCTATCGGCTCATCGTAGACACCAGCATCTTCACAAACCCCGAGGTCTATAAGGGGTTCGGGGAGACCCCGACGGATGCCTTCAACACCTTCCTGGAGATCGTTTCAAGGGCAGAGAATGTGGAGGTCTACACGCCAACATCCGTCTACAGGGAGCTCATGCACTTCCTTGACAGATCAAGGATACCACCGGAAGCAGAACTCCTCATACAGAAGAAGGCCCCAAAGAAGTATGAGATGAGCGTCCCTGCCTTTCTGCTCTATGAACTCATTCACGATGTGAGGGTGAGGATAGACAAGGGTCTGAGGGTGGCAGAAGAGGCGGTTATAACCAGTCAGAAGGCCCCACAGCCCGAGACCATTGCCTCCCTCCGGAAGAAGTACAGGGAGGCCCTCAGGGAAGGGATCATAGACAGCAGGGAGGATGTGGAACTCATACTCCTTGCCATGGAGATGGACGGGATACTGGTTACAGCCGACAAGGGGATAATCACCTGGGCAGAAAAACTGGGGATAAGGTGGCTCGAGGTATCCAACCTCAGGAAGGTCCTTGAGACCTTAGTCCATAAATAGGGAACCCCTGAGACCTGTCCTCAGGATCCTCTCTGTCTTCCTGTATCTCCTGGTAAAGACCATCCTCCAGTACTCTCCCTCCTTCCTTTTCCTCACAGGCTCTATCTCCACCTGGCAGACACCCTCGAGATGCTCCATGAGCTTCTCCATGGCCTCCCTTTTCCTCACCCTTATGGAGAAGGTCTCCTTTATCCCTTCACCTGCCTCAACCCTCTCCATTGCCTGTGAAAGGGGTTCAAGGAAGGCCCTGCCAAGGTCCTCGAAGATCCCTGCCCCATCGAGCCCCAGTTCCTCAATGGATATGGTGAGCATGATGAGCCTCTTAAGGAAGTAGCCAGGCGGAAGATCCTCGATCATAAGGCTCCCCACCCGGATATCCCTGATGTGGGAAGAGGGGGTCACATACTTGATCACCTTCCCCTCCCCGACAGGTTTTATGACCACCCCCTCACAGCCTTCCCTGTTCAGGCTGAGGAGGACCTCCCTCACCCCATCGCCCTCATCTGGCAGGAAACGGCCAAGGACCCTTACCCCTGGAAGGCCCCATTCCTCCAAGAAGCTGTACTTCTCCTCAGGGGGCATAAACCTGCCTGTACCCTTCTCCATGATATCGAAGACAAAGAACCTCACATCCTCATCCACATGGGGTGGTGTCTCAGGGTTGTAAGGGCCTTCAGGGCCTGCAACCTCACAGCACACCACAAGGTGGGGATGAGCCCTGAAGAAGGGCCTGAGATCCATGAAATCCTCAAGCCTATCGGTGGTGAAGGGGCAGATGAAACCACCCCTTGTGAGGGCGATGATCCTTCCACCTACCAGGGCGATGCGGATGTTGTAGCCATCCACCTTCTCCTCCATGTAGAAGGGGGAGTGGAGGTTCTTCCTTATGCCCCTTGAAAGGTGGAGGATCCTCGGTATCCTTGGATAGGCCATAATGATTCCATCATCTGTAAGGATGGTCCCCCTCTTCAACCCCTTTACATCCTTGTTCAGCCTGAAGAAGGAGAGCCCCTCATAGGACTCGGGCCTCACCCTTCCATCCTCAAGGGCCCTTCTCCAAATCTCCTCCGTCCCTTCTCCAAAGGAGTAAAGGCTGCACAATCTCTCAAGCATCTATTCCACCCTGAAGTCGATGGATCTCAGGGTCCTCCCACCCTCATCCCTCACCTCTACCCTCCAGTGGCCCTTCAGGCCCTTTATCCTCTTGCTTGAGTATGTCCTCCATCTTGGACCTTTCCTCACAGGAAGCCTCACCTGGGCCACCTCCTTATCCCGGTAGAACCAGACAAAGGTAAGGTAGGTATCGGAGATGATATCCCTTGCCTCCACAAAGCAGTAGACCTTCTCCAGGGATGAGGGGAATAGATCCCTCACATCCACAGGTTCACGATCGACCACATCAACACTCACCGCCATCCTCTCTATCCTCAAGGCCTGTCCCAGGGCAGGGGAAGGGACAAGGGAAAGAAGGAGGATAAAGACAGGGGTAAACCTCTTGAGTTTCATGGACCACCTCCTGAGATATAAAAAGGGAAGATGGGCGGGCTATCTGGCAGGATGGTGCCGAAGGGGGGATTCGAACCCCCACGGGGTTTCCCCCACCACCCCCTCAAGATGGCGTGTCTACCAATTCCACCACTTCGGCAACCACCTAATTTATAGCACAGCAGCGGAGGGGATTGCAAGATTTTTGTATACCCCCTTGAGTTATGGAAGGGCCTTGTTTATACTCTTATCGGCCATGATGAAACCCATAAAGATCCTGCTCATCATCATTACCATATCCGTATCCTTTGCCTTTATCCACTTTGCCAATGAGGTAACAGGATCAACCGCCCCTCCATGCGGAGGGGCAGACGCAGTGGTGGCCATCACAGGAGGCAAGGGAAGGAGCGAGGAGGCACTGCGGCTCCTCAGGGCAGGGAAGGCAAGACTCCTCATCCTCTCCGGTGTCGATGCCTCAGCAGACCTAAAGGAGATATTCTTCCTTGAGACCCTGAAGAGGAGGAGCCTTCCTTCAAGCATCATAGTGGAGAAGCATTCGAGAAACACCTATGAGAATGCCCTTGAGACGAAGAGGATAGCAGAAGACCTTGGCCTTGAAAGCATCATCCTCGTTACATCCCTCTATCACATGAAAAGGGCCCTTTACACCTTCAAGAGGGTCATGCCATGGTTAAGGATCTGTCAGCATCCAGTTGAATCCCCCAACTTCCACAGGCAGTGGTGGAAGGACTGGAAGAGCCTGCGCCTCCTCCTCACCGAGTTCTTAAAGTTTTACTGGTACCGCCTCTACCTCCTGCCCATGCACCAGGGTCTCAGATCTCGTATGACTCACCAGGGTTGAGGATCACACCCTTTGTGCTTGATCCCTTAAGTCCATCCACAAACCTCTGGGGATCCTGTTTTATGACATCAAAGGTATTGTAATGCATGGGTATTGCCACCTTGGGCCTGAGGAACTCCACAGCCTTGAGGGCATCGTCTATATCCATCGTGAAGTTCCCACCGATGGGCAGGAGGGCCACATCTATGTCGTTCATCTCCCCTATCAGTTTCATGTCCATAAAGAGGCCTGTGTCGCCTGCATGGTATACGGTCCTCCCATCCATGAATATCAGGAAACCGCAGGGATTGCCCACTGCCCCGGTATCGGTGGTGGAACCATGATGGGCAATGGTGAGCTTCACCTTTCCAAAGGGAAAGTCATAGCTCCCGCCTATGTGCATGGGATGACCCTGGGCACCCTTGCCCTGACAGTAGTTGACGAGCTCAAAGGGGGCGATGATCGGGGTCTTGCACCTCTTGGAGATCTCCACTGCATCCCCGAGGTGATCGAAGTGACCATGGGTTACAAGGATCGCATCCACCTCCACATCCTCTGGTTTGATCCTGGCAAGGGGATTGTCCTTGAGAAAGGGATCGATGATGATCCTGTGATCCTTGCCCTGGAGGAGGAAACAGGCATGGCCTTGATAGGTGATCTTCATAGGCACCTCCTTTTAAATGTTTTATTCAATCCCCCTTACGGATATACCCCTTTCCACGAAAAGGGCGGCTGTGACACCCATCCCCTCCACATCCAGCCCTCCCCTCACAATCCTCCTCACACCACAGGAGGGGCTTCCCTCCTTCAAGAGGGCCTCATCTATGGAGAGTCTCTCCATGATGTAGAGGGCCTCCCTTGCCCCTCTGAGGAAGTTCTCCGTGAGGTCCCTGCCCCCCTCAATGGTGCGGACCAGTGTCCTCCCTTCAAGGACATCCCTCCCGTCCCCATCCACTATCTCAGCAGGTTCCCTCGGAGTGGGCAGGCCTCCAAGCTGCTCGGGGCAGAAGGGGATGAGTATCCTTCCCTCCCTCAAGACCTCCTCCCTCAAGGAGTTTCCTCCATTGTATCTGCAGTTTACACCTATGAGACAGGCACTTACAGCTATCATTCCCCATCGATAGTGACAGGGGGGTTCACCATGGACCTCTCCTCTGCCCTGGGGTAGTCCTTCACAAGGACCCTCCTCCCCTCAACCACAAGCCTTCCCTCGGCAAAGAGCTGGATGGCCTGGGGATATATCCTGTGCTCTTCCCTGAGTATCCTCTCTGCAAGGGTCTCCTCTGTATCATCGTCGTACACAGGGACAACGGCCTGGATGATGATGGGACCCGTATCCACCCCTTCATCCACAAAGTGGACGGTGCAGCCAGAAAACTTGACACCGTAATCTATGGCCTTCTTCTGGACCTTAAGACCGGGGAAGGAGGGGAGCAGGGCAGGATGGATGTTCATGATCCTCATGGGAAAGGACCTTACAAAGTAAGGGGAGAGGATCCTCATAAAACCTGCAAGGACCACGAGTTCAACCCCCCTGTCCTTCAGGACCTTCACCACTTCCCTATCATAATCCTCCCTTGAGGAGAAGCCCTTATCAGGGATCACCTCAACAGGGATGCCCCAGTTCCTTGCCCTTTCCAGTGCGTAAGCCTCAGGGTTGTTGCTTACAACCACCCTGATGGAGGCCTTCAGCCTGCCTGCCCTTATGGCATCTATGATGGCCTGAAGGTTTGTACCCCTTCCGGATGCAAGCACCCCTATGGGTAGGGCTCCTTCCTGCCTCATAGAAGGACTACCCCTTCTTCTCCATCCTTTCTTGCCTCAACCCTTCCTATAAGGTAGGCCTTCTCTCCCATGCCCTTCAGCCTGTAGAGTGCATCTTCCGCCTCTTCCTCAGGGAGGATGATCACCATCCCTATGCCACAGTTGAAGGTCCTGAACATCTCCTCCTCAGAGATGTTGCCCACTTTCCTTATAAGGGTGAAGATGGGAGGGATCTCCCATGTCCCCTTCTCTATGACAGCCTTACAGCCCTCCGGGAGGACCCTGGGGATGTTGCCCACCATCCCGCCACCGGTGATATGGGCAATACCTTTTATATCAAAATCCCTCAGGAGGTTGAGAAGGGTCCTCACGTATATCTTGGTGGGGGTAAGGAGTTCCTCACCAAGGCTCTTTGAAAGGCCCTCCACCTTATCGGATAAGGAGAAACCTCCCTTCTCAAACAGCACCTTCCTTGCCAGGGAGAAACCATTGCTGTGAAGGCCCGAAGAGGCAAGGCCGATGATGGAGTTACCTATCCTTATGCCAGATCCATCCACGACCCTATCCTTCTCCACTATCCCCACGGCAAAGCCCACAAGGTCGTATTCACCATCCCGGTAAAAGCCGGGCATCTCCGCTGTCTCCCCTCCTACAAGGGAACATCCCGCCTGATTGCAACCCTCAACAATACCCGAAACTATCTCCTCTGTCCTTATGGAAGTCAACCTCCCTGTGGCGATGTAGTCCAGGAAGAACAGGGGTTCTGCACCGTGGGTGATTATATCATTCACGCCCATGCCCACCAGATCAATGCCGATTGTGGCATGGAGATCCATGTCGAAGGCTATCTTGAGCTTTGTTCCAACACCGTCTGTCGACGAAACGAGGACAGGATTCCTGTACTTTATGGTGTTTATGGAAAAGAGGGCTCCAAAGCCGCCGATACCCTTAAGGACCTCTGGCCTGTAGGTCTTCTTTGCCAGTTCGTGGATGGACCTTACAACCCGTTCTCCCTCTTCTATATCCACCCCTGCATCCCTGTAGGTGATCTTCTCCATCATACCTCCTCTCTGTGGGGTGTAGAGACTATACCAGAAATGGGAGGACCTTTCCAGTCCTGAGATTATCCGAGGACAGAAGGGGTGAGGTTGGTCCTGGAAAGGGCCTTCCTGAGCTTCTCAAGACCCCTTGCCTCAAGCTGCCTCACCCTCTCCCTTGTGATCCCAAGCTTATCCCCTATCTCCTGGAGGGTAAGGGGATTGTCGACAAGGAACCTGCTGGCTATCACATACCTTTCCTTCGGGGTAAGGTTGAGGAAGGCCTTCTTCAACCCCTTTCTCACCAGGATCTTCTCCTCCCTGGTACCTATAAGCTCTTCCTGATCCTGGGAGGGATCAGCAAGGCTGTCAAGGAAGGTGGTCTCCCCCTCCTCATCGACGTGCCTATCAAGGGAAAGGTGGTGGATCTCATTCAACCCGTCCATGGGAGAAGGTCCGCCATAGACCTCCTTTTCAGAGTGGCCTGGAAGGGCCTTCTTCTCCAATCTCTCTATCATCTCCTTTGACCTGGCAAGCTGGGAAAAGAGGGTGTCACGAAGTTCCCTTGTGCCTCTCTTGACAATGGATATGGTCTTTATGATGAACTGCTGGATCTGGGCCTTTATCCACCAGACAGCATAGGTGATCAGCCTGTACCCCTTGTAGGGATCAAACCTCTTTACCGCCTTCATGAGCCCGATGTTGCCTTCCTGGATGAGATCGGAGAGTTTTACGGCATGTTCTGTATGTTTATCGAGATAACCCTTGAACTCCATGGCTATCTTCACCACAAACCTCAGGTTGGAGGTGACGAGTCTGTGGGCTGCCTCAATATCGTTGTATTTCCTGTATCTTACGGCGAGTTCAAACTCCTCTTCAGGGGTAAGGAGGGGGAATCTGTTGATCTCAACAAGGTAGCTCTGAAGGGACCTTGAAGGAACGGGAAGCATCATCTCCACCACCTCCTTTAGCACTCGATATTGGCGACTGCTAATTTAAACTTATCAAAAACATACCCCATCGTCAAGTTCGCAGGCTGGGGAAGGTTTTCCTTGATTTTTTCCTCAATAAGGTATAGAAGGTAGTAAAAACCTCAAGGAGGTGGGGTAATGGGGAAGGGTTCTGTCAAAGGTCTTGCAATAATCCCCCTGATCCTGCTCTTGGCCTATGGATGTGCACCAAAGACGGTCCTTACTTCCGAGGAGAAGGCCCTCCTTCAGCAGGCCATAGAATCAGCAAAGGGTGTTGAAGGTGTAGCCGAAGAAGCGAGGAAGGCTGCAAAGAGGGCAGAAGAGGCAGCCCAGAGGGCCGAAGAAGGGGCTATAAGGTCTGAAGAGGCTGCAAAGAGATCTGAAGAAGGGGCCATGAGAGCCGAAGGGGCGGCCCAGAGGGCTGAAAAGGGAGCCATGAGAGCCGAGGAAGCAGCAGCAAGGGCCGAAGAGGCAGCCCAGAGGGCAGAGAAGGCCGCTGAAAGGGCCGAAAGGGCCGCAACAAAGGCAGAAGAAGCGGCCATAAGGGCTGAAAGGGCTGCAACAAGGGCAGAAGAAGCGGCAATGAGGGCCGAAAGGGCCGCTCAAGAGGCAAAGAGGGCTGCAAGGACGGCAAAGGTTGCTGCTGAAGAGGCAAGAAGGGCTGCTAAAGAGGCCAAGGAAGCGGCAATGAGGGCCGAAAGGGCCGCCGAAAGGGCTGAAGAGGCAGCCCAGAGGGCAGAGAAGGCCGCTGAAAGGGCCGAAAGGGCCGCTGAAAAATCCATAAGGACCTTTGAGATACAGCAGATGAAGTAGGTCATCTGGAGGTCAGAAGGAAGGGCACACCATCTGCCTCTTGAAGGATAGGCTGGAGGTTCTCCCTCTTTAGGGCAGGGCCTCCAGCCTTTTTTATGGACTCTATCACCTCATTGAGGTCCACCTTTCCTGGGTGGATCTCGATGTAGAGCCTTCCATCCCTCTGCCCTATCTTGACGGGCTTGTTTACGATCTTCACCTTTGTCCCAACCCTGACATGCTCAAAGAGCCATGCAATATCTTCAGGATACAACCTGATGCAGCCCCTGCTCACCCTCCTCCCTATCCCCCATGGCTTGTTGGTGCCGTGGATACCATAACCCGGGATGGAGAGCTGAAGCCAGTATCCACCAAGGGGGTTTCCAGGGCCAGGAGGGACATAGGGAGGAAGGGTGGGATCCTCCCTCCTTGCCTCCTCCGGTGGATACCACACAGGGTCCTTTACCTTTGCCACGATCCTGTACATGCCAAGGGGAGTGGAGAGTCCCTTTCTTCCTATTCCTATGGGGAATGTCCTCACCATCCTCTGCCCTTTGACGGTAAAGAAGTAGTAGAGCCTCATCTCGGCAAGGTTTATCACTATCCCTTCCTCCATCACATCGGGAAGGACCCACATGGTAGGGACCCTCACAACAGTCCCCCTGGGCGGGACCCAGGGGTCGATGCCCGGATTCGCCTCAACCATCTCGTTATATCCGAGGTCAAAGAGGCGAGCCACTTCAAGGAGGGTCTCATCACCCCTTATGACATATGTACCTTCAAGGCCTATGACCGTATCCTCCAGGGAATAGGAATAGGCCCCACCCCTTTCTGCAAAAAGGGGCCCCCCAAGGAAGGGAAGGAAAAGGAGGGATAGCAAGACTACTCTAAGAGACCTCAAGGCTTCCTATGAGATCCACAAACCTTCTTATACCGTGTCTATCCATGTACTCCTCTATGCCCTTCAGGACCTTCTCGCAGACAGCAGGGTCTATGAATGTGGCAGTGCCGATCTGCACAGCGCAGGCCCCGGCTATCACAAACTCAAGGGCATCGCTGGCCCCCATTATGCCACCAACCCCGATGATGGGGACCTTCACCGCCTGGTAGGCCTCCCATACCATCCGCACCGCAATGGGTCTTATGGCCGGACCCGACAGCCCCCCTATGATGCTTGAAAGCCTTGGCCTCCTCCTCTCCACATCAATGGCCATGGCAGGGATGGTATTTATAAGGGAGATGGCATCCGTGCCTGCCTCTTCAACAGCCATTGCCATCTCCTTGATATCCCTGACATTGGGTGAGAGTTTCGTTATGATGGGCAGCCCTGTAGCCCTCCTCACCTCCCTGACAAGATCATGGGCCTCCTCTGGAATCCTGCCAAACTCCATACCTCCCTTTTTCACATTGGGACAGGATATATTCAGTTCGATGGCGGCCACTCCACTCCCATCAAGCCTCCGGGCAAGGAGGCAGTATTCTTCCACATCCTCACCGAATATGTTGGCTATGACCGGGACCCCGAGGTCCATCAGGGAAGGGAGCTTATCCCTGACAAAGGCCTCAACACCTATATTCTGTAAGCCTATGGAGTTTATAAGACCCGAGGGGACCTCCGTCATCCTTGGTGGGGGGTTTCCAGGTCTTGGCTTAAGTGAAAGGCCCTTTACAACAATGGCTCCGAGTCTCCTCAGGTCCATGTAAGGTGCAAGCTCCTCCCCGTATCCGCATGTACCCGAGGCGGTCATCACAGGGTTTCTGAGCCTCATACCGCCAATATCTACCGAAAGGTCTACAGTTCCTCCCACACTATCTCCTCCGATTCAAAGACAGGCCCCTCCATGCATACCCTCTGGTAACCTCCCTTTGTCCTGACCACACAGCCAAGACATGTCCCTATGCCGCATCCCATCATCCTGTCAAGGGAGACATAGCAGGGTATCCCCCTTTCCCTGCATATGAGGGCAACCTCCTTTAACATCCCCTTTGGACCACAGGAAAGGACGGCACTGGGTCGAACCTTCCCCTTCTCAAGATCCCTCTTGAAGAGGTCGCTTATGAGGCCCCTGTAGCCACGAGTGCCCCTTTCAGTGGCTATATTCACGGTAACACCCGCCCTCTCAAACTCCTCTATGCCCACAAGATCCTCTTCTCCCCTTCCACCGTGATAGAGTGAGAGGGCAGGGAAGGACCCTTTCTCCCTTATCCACTGGATCAGGTGGTAAAAGGGTGCTATACCCACGCCCCCTGAGACGATGGAGACCTCCTCCCAGCCCTCCATGAATGGGAAGCCCCTGCCCAGTGGGCCTATAAGGATCACCTCATCGCCTTCCTTAAGGCCTGTCATGATCCTGGTCCCCCGTCCCACCACCTTGTAGAGGATCTCTATCCCCCCTTCAAAGACCCTGTAGACACCGAAAGGTCGATTCAGGAGGGGATCAAAACGGTCGAATGACCAGGGCCTCAACATGAAGAACTGGCCTGGATCTATCCTTCCCTCCCAGCGGAGGCCAAGGAGGTGGTAGGAAGGTGAGATCCCCCTGTTGTAGATGACCTTACTGAGGGTTCTCTTCATCCCTCTTGAGTCTCAAGGACATGACGATGGCATCCTCTTTTGTATCCGAGTAATAGCCCTTCCTCACCCCTATCACCTCAAAACCGAGCTTGCGGTAGAGCCGTCTTGCAATGAGGTTTGACCTTCTCACCTCAAGGAAGATCCTTTCCAGCCCAAGTCCCCTGCAGGTCTCTATGACAAAGCTCACAAGCCCCTTCCCTATCCCCTTCCCCCTGTAATCAGGATGGACGGCTACATTGATGATGTGGGCCTCGTCAAGGACCACCCAGTATATGATGTACCCCACCACTATACGCCTGTGATCCTTCTCCACGGAGGCTGTGTAGGAGTGGGAGAGGGGGTTCTTGAGTTCTTCTACGAAGAGGCTCCTTGGCCAGGGGGTGGGGAAGGAGAGCTTCTCTATCCTGCAGACCGCATCCAGATCCTCGCAGGACATAAGGGATATCTTGAAGCCTTTGATATCCTTTACAGAAGATAACAAAGAGGCTATTTGTCGTTTGTAGCAAAGACTATGCGCCAGAGGTCTATCTTCTTCAGCTTATAGTTCCTCTCCACCCTGAGCCCTGAGGCCTCAAGGATGCCTTTAAGGGATATATCGGATCTCCACCCTATCCTCTTGCAGATGGGATTCAGGAACTCCTCTATCTTTGCAAACCACCTGTTCTCGCTCTGAAAGTGATTGACAATCACAATATCTCCCTGTCTCTTACAGACCCTCTTTGCCTCTTCAAGGGTCCTTACAGGGTCAGGGACCACACTCACAACATGGGAGATAAAGACCTTGTCGAAGGAGTTGTCGTTGAAGAAGAGGTTCATCGCATCCATGGCCATAAGGGTTATGTGGGAGAGCCCGAGTCTCTCCACCTTCTTCTGGGCCTGTTCAAGCATGTCCATGGAAAGATCTATCCCCACCACTTTGCAGTGCCTTGGGTACAGAGGAAGGGAAAGGCCTGTTCCAACCCCTATGTCGAGGATCCTGTCACCTGGATGGATCTCCATGGACTGGATGGCTGATCTTATCCTGGGATAGAAGAACCTCTTGAAGATCACGTCATAGACATCGGAGTAAAGGGCATAGATCTTCTTTATGCTTTCGTAGTCCAAGGCAACCTCCTAAGAGGATTTTGCAAAGAGGTTAGCAAAAAGAAAGGAAGATTTCAAGAAAAGATGTCAAAAGAGCATCACTGCAGCAGCCACGACGGTGGTATAGGTCCCATCCCCCTTGACGATGGCCGACTGGGTCACATTCCTTGTCTTCACTATCTTGTCACTCATCCTGTATACCTCCCTCTTCTCATCCCATCCCAGGTTCTCATCGAGCTCTATCCCCAGGGTGGAGGCAAGCATGGCAGCGGCAAGGTCCTCTGCATAGTCCCCTGCCACAGAATCGGTCTGTCCGTAGGCGTGGTGTTCACTCAGGTATCCATAGAGCTTCTTGTCTGTGGGGATGGCACACCCTACAGAGGCGGCAATAAGCCTCCTGGGTTCGTTACTGCTGCATTTGCTGAGGACACAGAAGACTATCTGACCTGGTTTGAGCTCCTTTAGGCCCTGCTTCTTGGAGACTATCTTGCAGCCTGGAGGGAAGATGCTTGAGACCTGGACGAGGTTGAACTTCTCTATCCCCGCATCCCTCAGGGCAAGCTCAAAGGACTGGAGTTCTTCCTTGTGGACTCCAACCCCTTTGGTGAAGAATATCTTCTTAGGAACAAGGTCCATCACCCTTCTCCCCTCCCCTCTCTGAGTATGTATCCCATAACCCGGTATATCAACTTTGCAGCCACAAAATCAGGCGCCACATTCCCCGGTATGGGCGAGAGTTCAACCACATCAAAACCCACCACATCCCTTCCCCTGATGGCCCCTTTCAGCACCTTCAATACCTCGTACCATCCAGGGCCACCAGGCTCGGGGGTTCCCACAGAGGGCATTATGGAGGGATCAAAGACATCAAGATCTATGGTGATGTATACCTGATCTGTAAGGGTATCAAAGATTCCGGTCTCAGGTCCTGAGAGGAACTCATCCGCATATACGGTCCTTATCCCGGAGGACTCCAGATACTCCGCCTCTTCCCTGCTCAAGCTCCTTACCCCCACCTGGACAAGGGGAGAAAGCTCCGAGATCCTCCTTGCAACGCAGCCATGATTGAAGGGACTACCACAGTACCGATCCCTCATGTCTGCATGGGCATCAAGGTGAAGGACAGAGAGATCAGGATAAATGGCCTTCAGGGCCCTTACCATACCAAGGGAAAGGCTGTGTTCCCCTCCTATGAGGACAGGTATCTTGCCCCTCTCAACAACGTCTCTGCACGACCTCTCAACCACCTCGATCATCCCTTCAGGACCTGAGGTAACGGGTTCTACAAAGGGAAGGGTATGTATCCCTGCCCTGTATGTCTCCAGGCGGAGTTCCTCGTCGTAGAGCTCCAGGTGGGTGGAGGCCTCTATGATGGCCATAGGCCCCCTCCTCGTGCCGGCCATGTAAGATGTGGTGAGATCATAGGGGACCGGTATCAGGACAAACCGGGCCTCCTCAAAGGAATTGTAAGGGGCCTCAAGACCACAGAAGTTATAATGGACAAAGGGGATACCCTCTGACATCCCTCCCATCACCCCTTATGCTTATGCCAGATATGATCGAACCTGGGCACAGAATCCCTTGAAGGGGATTCCTCACTAAGGGCTGCCACCACAAAGGGAAAGGCAATGGAGGCATCGCAATGAAGGGTAACCTGCTTTGCCTTCTTTGAGACCTTGCCCCAGGACTGGGCCTCTTCGAAGGTGCACCCGCTCAGTCCACCCCACTGGGGAGAGTCGGTAGTTATCTGGATGGCGTATTCGTGCCCTTCCGAAGGCCTTCTGGAAAGCAAGCCTGCCGTTACCTCTGTCTGCTGGATGAAGTTCTTGGGGGTACCGCCCCCTATGTATATGACTCCTGTCTTTTTCGATTCCATCACTATCTGTGCCGTCTCCCTTACATCCTTTACGGTATCAAAGACAAAGGTATCATCCCTCAAGGCAAGGGCAATGCCTATGGAGGAATCACCTATGGCAGGGCAATAGACTGGAACACCCGCCCTGTAAGCAGCGGTAAGGATACCCTCCTCCTTCCCTTCCCTGCAGAGCCTTTCACCGAGGAGGTAGAAGAACTCCCTTGTTGTATAAGGCCTGGAATCAAGGGTCACTGCGAAATCATGGATATACCTGTCTGTGAAGGTAAACTCCCTGTCCGATGCGAAGATATCATAGATCCTGTCTATCCCTTCTTCCCTGAGAAGGG
>WGFJ01000144.1 GCA_015492305.1 Deltaproteobacteria bacterium | reverse complement strand
CACCTATATCCACCCCCTCTTCCTTGAAGTGGAGGAAGGCCATGGCCGTTGTAAACTCGAAGAAGGTGATCCCTCCGATGGCCTCTGCCCTTCCCCTCAACCTTGCTATGAGCTCAAGGACCCTTCCCTCCCCTATCTCCCTCCCGTCTATCCTGATCCTCTCGGTGAACCTCTCCATGTGAGGGGATGTGTAGAGACCCGTCCTGTAGCCTGCCCTCTTGAGGATCTCCGCCACCATGGCACAGACAGAACCCTTTCCGTTTGTCCCCCCTACAAGGACGGAGGGAAAGGACCTCTGGGGATTCCCAAGGTCCTCAAGGAGGGTCCTTATCCTCTCGAGACCGGGTCTTATTCCGAATCTTCTCAGGCTGTATAGGTAGGCAAATCCATCGGAGATGGCCTTCATCTTCTGAAGATGGAGAGCAGTCTGTAGAGGACATCCTTCATGTCCTTTCTGTTCACGATCATGTCGATCATGCCGTGTTCAAGGAGGTATTCTGCCCTCTGGAACCCCTCGGGCAGCTGCTGCTTTATGGTCTGCTCTATCACCCTTGGTCCTGCAAACCCGATGAGGGCCTTTGGCTCTGCTATGATTATGTCCCCGAGCATGGCAAAACTTGCCGTAACGCCACCTGTTGTGGGATCGGTGAGGACCGATATGTAAGGATAGGGGTGTCTCTTGAACTCTCCAATGGCAGCTGCGGTCTTTGCCATCTGCATGAGGGAGAAGATGCCCTCCTGCATCCTTGCACCACCGGAGGCAGAGAAGATGATGACCCCCCTCTTCTCCTCTATCGCCCTCTCAAAGAGCCTTGCTATCTTCTCCCCCACCACAGAGCCCATGCTTCCACCCATGAAGGAGAAATCGAAGAGCCCTATCATCACCTCCACATCCCTTATCCTCCCCCTTCCGGATATGAAGGCCTCCTTTGAAGCCCCCTTCTTCTTCAGGGCCTTCAACCTGTCCTTGTACCTCTTCACATCCTTGAAGCCAAGGGGGTCTGTGGGCTCGAGGTGATGATCCAGTTCCTCGAAGCTCCCTTCATCCACTACAAAGGCAAGCCTCTCACGGGGACCTATACGGAAGTGGTGGTTGCACCTAAGGCAGACGCCCATATTCCTGTCCACTTCCTTCTTGTAAAGGATCTCTCCGCAGGATTCACACTTTATCCAGAGCCCTTCCGGGACCTTTACCTTCTTCTTCCTGAACCATACCATATCGCCTGAGGGGTTTCAGAAGAGGAACTCCTCACCTCCTTTTACAAGGACGATGGGATACTCGGTTATCCCCTTCAGCTCCGAGCTTATCTCCTCTATGTACTGGGGCTTTATGTGGTAGATGTATATGGGCACATCGTCCCTTCCGAGTTTCTCAAGCTCCCCCACAAGGGTGGAAGGGGTGAGGTGGCCGGTGAGACCTGCTATCTTCTCCATCGATGATGGAAAGGAGGTCTCGATGAATATACCCATAAGGCCTTCCTTATCCCTTGCAACCTCCCATATCCCTTCGGTCGGGCCCGTATCGCCGGTGTATATGATGGCCTTCTCCCCCTCCTCCACCATGTAGCCCACAGAGGGAACGGTGTGGTTCGTCCTTATAGGGGTGATCCTAAGCCCTTCCACCTCCATTGCCCTGCCTGCCTCGATGGGCAGGAGTTTGAGTATGGGTCTATCCTCATTGGGAAGGACGGCAAAATCAGGCCATATGGTCTGATTGAAGAGGTGCATCTTGACGGCGTCAAGGATCTCCCTCGTGCTGAAGATGTTGACCGAGCCATCCACATAGCCTATTAGGTTATCGGCAAGGAAGAGGAGGTCCTTCACATGGTCGAGGTGGCTGTGGGTTATGAAGATGTGGCCTATCCTTGCCTGCTCCTCAAGGGAGAGGACGGATGTCACCGTCCCTGCATCAAGGAGGATGCTGTTGTTCAGGAGGAAGGATGTGGTGTCATACCCCGGCATGGAGGCCCCTGAGGAGCCGAGCACCCTAAGCCTCATAGACCCTGCTCTCCATGGCTTCCTTCAACGACCTTACAAAGGCCTTCACCTCTTCAAGAAGCCTTTCTGACCTTCCCCATCTCTCTATGATCTTCACAATGGCACTCCCCACGATGATACCATCCGCCCACTGGGAAAGGGTCCTTGCCTGTTCAGGGCCTGAGACCCCGAATCCCACACCTATTGGCAGGTCTGTGAACCGCCTTGCCCTCTCCACATAGAGCCTCACATCCTCGGGAAGCCTGTCCCTTGTCCCTGTAACACCTGTGACAGAGACATAGTAGATGAAACCCCTTGCCTTCCTTGCAACAAGTCTCATCCTCCTTTCATCACTTGTGGGGGTGAGGAGGAATATGAGGTCAAGACCTTCCCTGTCTGTATGCTTCTTGAGTTCATCGGCCTCTTCAGGGGGGAGATCCACCACAAGGAGACCATCCACACCTGCCTCCCTCGCATCGGCAGAGAACCTCTCCACCCCGTAGGCAAATATGGGGTTGTAGTAACCAAAGAGTATGATGGGTATCTCCGATCTCTTCCTCACCCTCTTTACAAGGGCAAGGACGTCCTCGATGGTTACCCCTCCCTTCAAAGCCCTCTCCGAAGAGGCCTGGATGGTGGGGCCATCTGCCATGGGATCGGAGAAGGGTATGCCGAGCTCTATCATATCTGCCCCTGCCTCCTCAAGGGCATATATCAGTCTCTCCGTTGACCCCATGTCCGGGTCCCCTGCAGTAATAAAGGTTATAAGGGCCTTTTCCCCCTTCTCCTTCAGGGTGGCAAACCTTTTCTCGATCCTTGTCATAGCTCCACCCCCATCACCCTTGCCACCGTCTCTATATCCTTATCCCCCCTGCCAGAGAGGTTCACCACGATGATGCTGTCCCTGTCCATGGAAGGGGCAACCTTCATGGCATAGGCAACGGCATGGGCACTTTCAAGGGCGGGTATGATACCCTCCCACATGGACAGGGCCTTGAAGGCCTCAAGGGCCTCTTCATCTGTGGCGGTTACATACCTCACCCTGCCGATGTCCTTAAGATAGCTGTGTTCAGGGCCCACACCCGGGTAATCGAGCCCTGCAGATATGGAATGGGTATGGAGGACCTGTCCGTGGTCATCCTGGAGGAGATAGCTCTTGCTGCCGTGGAGGACACCCACCCTCCCTGCGGTGATGGAGGCAGCATGTTCACCCGTCTCTATACCCCTGCCACCTGCCTCAACGCCTACCATCTCCACATCATCCCTGAGAAAGGGATGGAAGAGACCCATGGCATTGCTTCCACCCCCCACACATGCCACAAGGAGATCCGGCAATCTCCCTTCCGCCGCCCTTATCTGGGCCTTCGTCTCCTTCCCTATAACGGACTGGAAGTCCCTCACCATCATGGGGTAAGGATGAGGGCCTGCAACACTTCCTATGATGTAGAATGTATCCCTCACATTGGTAACCCAGTCCCTCAGGGCCTCGTTCATGGCATCCTTTAAGGTCTTGCTGCCCGATGAAACGGGGTTTACCTTTGCCCCCAGGAGCTTCATCCTGAAGACATTGGGCTTCTGCCTCTCTATATCCTCAACACCCATGTATATCTCGCACCTGAAGCCGAACATGGCTGCCACGGTGGCAGTGGCCACACCGTGCTGACCCGCCCCTGTCTCTGCAATGATACGGGTCTTGCCCATCCTCTTTGCAAGGAGGGCCTGGCCGATGGTGTTGTTTATCTTGTGGGCCCCTGTGTGGCATAGATCCTCCCTCTTCAGGTAGATCCTGGCTCCCCCAAGCCTTGATGTGAGCCTCTCAGCAAAGTAAAGGGGGGTCGGCCTGCCCACATACTCCTTGAGGTAGTAATTGAGCTCCCTGTGGAAGGCCCTGTCCCTCCTGTATCTCCTGTATGCCTCTTCAAGCTCAAGGACGGCAGGCATGAGGGTCTCGGCTATGTATCTGCCCCCGTATATGCCGTAATGGCCCTTCCTGTCAGGCAATCTCTTTAGAACCTTCATAAACAACCCCCTTTGCCCTCCTTACAAAATCGATCATCTTCCCCCTGTCCTTCCTACCAGGGGATATCTCCACCCCTGTACTAACATCCACCCCGAAGGGCCTTACCATCCTGACCGCCTCCTCGACGTTGTCAGGATCAAGCCCACCTGCAAGGATGATCCTCCCATACACCTTTGCCTTTACAGCCTCTCTCCAGTCAAAGCCCCTTCCCGTGCCACCCTTGAGGTCCCTGTGGTAGGTATCAAGGAGGAAGGCCGAGACCCTGTACCTCTGGAGGTCTTCAAGGAAGCCCTCCCTTACACCGAAGGCCTTTATGGTCCTCTCCTTGAAGAGGGTGCAGTAGTCCGGAGGCTCTTCACCATGGAACTGGAGCGTATCAAGGGGGACAAGACCTGCTATCTCCTTTACCCTCTCCACCTCTTCATCCACAAAGACACCTGTAACGGAAAGGAAAGGGGGGAGCTTGGCCACGATCTTCCTTGCCCTCTCTGGGTCGATGTACCTCGGACTCCTCTCATAGAAGACAAAACCTATTGCATCTGCCCCTGCCTCGCAGGCATTAAGGGCATCCTCCATGCTGGTTATCCCGCATATCTTCACCCTTACCATGGCCCCTCATCCCCCTTACCAAGGAGCTCACGGAGCTTCCTTCCCCTGTCCCTTTCCCTGAGCAGGGACTCACCTATGAGGAATCCCCTGAAACCTGCCCTTTCAAGGGCCTCAATCTCCTTCCTCGTCGATATACCGCTTTCGCTTATGGCTATCCTGTCTTCCGGTATCATGGGCTTGAGCCTGAGGGAGGTCTCGATACTCACCCTGAAGGTGTTCAGATCCCTGTTGTTTATGCCTATGAGCCTGGCCCTTGTGGAAAGGGCCTTCTCAAGATCAGACCTGTCATGGACCTCAAGGAGGGGGACCAGCCCTGCTTCAAGGCAGGCCTCTACAAGGTCTATCAGCCTCTCCCTCTCATGGACCCTTGCAATGAGGAGCACCCCATCGGCACCTGCATTGAGGCTCTCCCTTATCTGGAACTCCTCAAGGATGAAGTCCTTTCTCAACACAGGGAGGGATACGGCCTTCTTGACGGCCTCTATGTAGGAGAGGCTCCCGAGGAAGAACCTCTCCTCGGTTATCACCGAGATGGCACAGGCCCCGTTCTCCTCGTATACCCTGGCTATCCCTGCCGGGTCAAAGTCACTACAGATTATGCCCTTTGAAGGGGAGGCCTTCTTTATCTCTGCAATGATCCTGGTCCCCTCCCCCTTGAAGGCGGAAAGGAAGTCCCTCCTCTCAAGGGAGGGGAAGGTGAGGTCCTTCCTCTCCCTGAGGCACTTCCTCTTCTCCTCTATGATGGCTTCGAGATAGGTCATGAGGGGTCAGTTTGTGAGCCTTATAAGGTCCTCGAGCTTCCTGAGGGCCATGCCCGTATCTATGGACTCCTCGGCCATCTTGATCCCTTCCTTGAGGTCCTTTGCCTTCCCTCCGACCATTATGGCCGCAGCAGCGTTCAGGACAACCACATCCCTCTGAGGCCCCTTTCTGCCCTTTAAGATCTCCCTTATTATCCCTGCATTGGTCTCCGCATCCCCGCCGAGGAGCTGCGATGGTGAACACCTCTCCAGGCCAAGGTCCTCGGGGCAGATGCGATAGGTCATCACCCTGCCGTCCTTAAGCTCTGAAACCCTTGTCTCTGCAGCAAGGGAGATCTCATCAAGGCCGTCCTCACCACTCACCACAAGGGCATGGTGGCTTCCAAGGTCTTTGAGGACATGGGCAAGCTTTTCTGTAAGATCCCTGTCGTAGACCCCGAGGAGCTGGCAGTTCGCACCTGCAGGGTTTGTGAGGGGACCGAGGATGTTGAATATGGTCCTTATGGATATCTCCCTCCTTGGCTGGGCCACATGCTTCATGGCCCTGTGGTGCAGGGGGGCAAAGAGGAACCCAACCCCCACCTCCTTAAGACACTCTTCCACCTTTCTCGTATCCACCTCTATGTTCACACCAAGGGCAGACAGGACATCTGCACTACCGCAACGGCTTGATACAGAACGGTTTCCGTGCTTGGCCACGATCACCCCTGCACCTGCCGCAACAAAGGCGGCAGCGGTGGAGATGTTGAAGGTATTCGATTCATCCCCTCCTGTTCCACAGGTGTCAACAACCCTCCCCTTGGGGGCCTTCACCTTCACCACCTTCT
>WGFJ01000143.1 GCA_015492305.1 Deltaproteobacteria bacterium | reverse complement strand
GCTTGCCTCCTGGTACGGAAAGGACTTTCACGGGAGACCCACTGCAAGCGGCGAGATCTACAACATGTACGGCCTTTCCGCTGCCCACAGGACCCTGCCCCTTGGCACGATTGTGCGGGTTACCAACCTCAGAAACGGAAGGAGCGTTGATGTGGTGATAAACGACAGGGGTCCCTTCGTGGATGGCAGGATAATAGACATGTCCTATGGTGCTGCAAGGGTCCTGGACATGGTGGAAGATGGGGTGGTCCCTGTGAGGGTTGAGGCCCTTGGAAGGGATCCCTCCTATGTGAAGACCGTCAGGGTGATGGACAGGGGAGAGGGGGATTTCGTGGTCCAGGTCGGGGCCTTCCTGGATCCATCCAATGCAGAAAGACTCAGGACAGCCCTCTCCTGGTCATATCCGGATGTCTATATAGCAAGGGCCTCTGTGAATGGAAGGACCTACTACAGGGTGAGGCTTGGAAGTTACAAAGAGAAGGCCTCTGCCCTCAACATGGCTGACAGGCTCGCTGAGGAGGGCTACCCTGTATGGGTGACCCGCAGCAACCAGTGATGTTCTGACCCCTTTCCACAATAGCTTCTTCCCATCCAGGTGGGGAATCCCCAAATTCCTGCAGAGGCTACCCATGTCGTTGATAAGGTGTCTTCTACCCGGACTTTGGTCTTGATGCAGGGGCCTTTACATGGTATGGAGAAAGATTACTGAATTCAGTGGTCCTGTCAGGAGGTGGTATGGGTATCATGGAAGGGAGGAAGAGGATCTTTATGGCCCTTGTCCTTCTTCTCCTTCTCTTCTCACCCATCAGGGGTGGTGCGGAGGAGATCGGAAGGGTCATAACAGGAGAGGGTAGCCTCTACAGGCCGGCCAAAGGTACGATCGATCTCAAGGGCAGAGGGGGTATCGAGGAGGGCTCCTTCCTGATCACAGGAAGAAAGGGCCTCCAGGTGGCGATCGGATACTACATGTCCCTCTCCCTTGCCCCTCAGAGTCTCGTCTACCTCTCCAGGGAGGTGAAGAGGAAGACGGAGTTTATCCATATCCTTGCCCTCAGGGGAAGGGTGAGGGTGACAGGCCTGAAGGAGCTTGTAACAGAAGGAAGGGTAAGGAGGAAGGTGTTCTCGGAGAGAAGGATATACATCGTCACACCCTACGGTAGCCTCCACCAGTTCAAGGGTGGCGATATAGTGGTTGATATCATGGGTGGAGACATGGAGGGAGCCCTCCAGATCCCCTGTCCCGACTCCCCTGATGGAAGCAGACTCGATGCCATAGCTGGGAAGGTGGGGGAGATCAGGAACGGCACCCTCCCTGAGGGGCTTACCTTCTCCATGGCCCCCTGTAAGATCGGGGCTGCAAGGGTGGAGTTTACCGACTTCAAGATGCCCAGGGTAAGGAAGAGGATGATGAGCGAGGTGGGTATTCCCTTCCTCGGGATCTATGTCATATCAGGGGAGGTGCGTTACGCCCTACCCTGGAAGAAGAGGCCCTCTATCACCATAAAGGCCGGAGAGGCCCTCCTCCTTGACAGGGAGGGCAGGGTGGTAGAACCATTGAAGTAGAAAGGAGGAGGTTATGGGGAGCTTCAAGAGGTGTATTGCCATAGGGATACTCTCTGCCTTCCTCACGGTGGATCTGACAGCTATGGTCCCTCCTTCATGGGCCCTTGACAGACAGTGTGACCTCTGTGACTCCTACAAGCTCATCCCCGAGCTCAAGCGCCTTGAGGACCTTGCGGCAAAGCTTGATGCAACGGAGGATCAGTACTTCCATAATGCCCAGGCAATGCTGGGTGAACTCCAGGCCTTTATGGCAAGGCTCTCAAGAGCGATAAAGGAGCAGAGAGGGAGATGGAGTTTCGACAGCGTGAAGGCCATAAGTGGTGGGGTAGGGGTCATTGCAGTGGCCGGGGTTGGAGGTGTCATCTCGAGTGCCACCCCTGCCCTTGGTTCATCCCCTACAGATGTCCTCCTTCAGGCGAATCTCAAGCTTACCGACATAAACATGAACCTTTCCATAGATGCCCTCAATGCTGTCAGCAACAGGGTTGAAAACAGGCTCAGGCGCAACATGAGCACCAACGAGTCCGTCCTCTTCAAGAAGGTAAAGGGAAGGCTGAAAGAGCTGGTTGAGGAGAATGCCCGGCTCCAGTATGAGTTTATGTCCACCCTTGAGAAGATGGAGGAGATAGCAAAGAGGCTGAACAGGTGTTTTAAGTGCGAGAGGAGGAGGATCATCCCCTCTCCCAAGGATGGCAGTGTCATGTCCTCCCACAGCACAAACAAGGTATTCCATACCATCAGTGCCAGGGCCTCGAAGAAGCCTGCCTGTAAGGGTATATGCGATGCCATCCAGGGTCTGTACAACTACATTGATGGAAGGCGGTATATATTCCATCAGCGAAGACAGCTCATGGCTCAGGCGATGCAGACCCAGATGATTGTAAACTCCATAGCCCTCGATACCATCAAACTCGCCACAAGGGACAGATGGAGTGAGACGCTGGCAGGGAGGATAGGCAATGTCCTTACCACAGGCCTTGCCGTCTTTACCGGTGTGGGGGGCGTTGTGAAGTATGCCATGGAGCGTTTCTTCGACTACCTTGAGAGCAGCTATGTGGAACCTGCAATTAAGGACAATGTGAGATTGATGAGGGAGATACAGAAGCAAAACCTTGAGAACCAAAAGGAGGCACTCTTTGAGTGGCCTTACCTTGCCAAGGGACTCGACATGGAACTCTACAAGCTGACAAGATACAGGTACGGTGAGTGTGGCGAGCCCTGTGAGGAGAAGGAGGAGGCCGAAGGGAGCGGTAAGGCCCCTCCGAAGATAGAGAACATCGGTGTATGTGGCAAGAAAGGTGGAGTCCTCGTCGGACCACCAGGGTGGGGTGTCTCTCCCATGGGTGGCAAGGTCTCGATAGGGTCCCTCAGGGACAGGGGAGGTGAACTGATAAGGCGATCCAGGGGAAGGGTGAGGATCGTGGGCTGGATGGGCAGTGAGGAGGCCCTTGACCAGGCCTGCAAAGGGCCCTCCACCAAGGGGGTCATGGTGATCATCTATGAGTATCCCCTCGAGAGAAAGCTCCAGGGGGATCAGCAGAAGGAGATCCATCCAGACGACCCCTTCTACAGCAGAAGGGTCTCGGCTGCAAGGAAGGTTGTGAGGGGACTCTTCAAGGGCCTTTCCATGCTCCAGGGCATCCAGCAGGGCGAGATATCCATCGGCGGAGGGGGTGGAGGCACGGCAGACAATCAGTGGGGGCTCTGGAGGATAGGCTTTACCCCCCTCGATGATCCGAATTCGGCCTGGAATGCCGTTGTGGGAAGGGCGGTGCCGATTGTGGCCATCATCGATTCAGGCCTCGATATAGGCCATCCCGATCTCCCTTCTGATGTGCTATGGATCAACGAGGACGAGATCCCCGGGAACTTCATAGATGACGATGGGAACGGGTACATAGACGATACCTTCGGCTGGAACTTCGTTGACTGGAACAACCTGCCCTTCGATGACAACGGGCACGGCACCTTTGTGACAGGTATCATAGCCGCCCAGACAGACAATGCCACAGGTATAGCCGGGATCAACCCAAAGGTAAAGATAATGCCCCTAAAGGTGATGGACTATGCAGGTAGGACCAACAGCCTCGATGTCTACAGGGCCATCCTCTACGCCGTTGACAATGGGGCCAGGGTGATAAACCTGAGCCTCGGTGGCAGGGGACTTTCGAAACTGGAGCAGCTCGCTGTGGAGTATGCCTATGAGAGGGGTGTCCTCGTTGTGGTGGCTGCCGGTAACGAAGGTATCGAGCTCGATGACTATGGCCCTTCAGGGCTTAAGAAGGTCTTTACCGTTGCTGCCCTCGATATAGATGGCAAGAGGAGGAAGAACTCAAACTACGGTCTCACCGTGGCCATCACCGCCCCTGGAGAGGGGATCATCTCCCTGAGGGCCCGTGGTACAGACTTCCTCAGGTGGATGGGCAATGTGGGTTCTGCAACCCTCGGCAAGGATGGCCTCTACTATCAGGCCACAGGTACCTCCTTTGCCGCTCCCTTTGTTACAGGGGTGGTCTCCCTCCTCCTTGCCAGGGCCCCGGAGCTATCCCCTCCGGAGATAGAGAGGATACTCCTTGATACGGCTACCGATATAGAGGAGCCAGGGTGGGATGTCAAATCCGGGGCAGGGCTGCTTAATGCCTCAAGGGCCCTGAGGGCAGAGAGGGGCAACCTCCTCGATGCGAGGATCACAGGGGTTGAGAAGGCCGATAAAGGGAGGGGCAATTACGAGTACAGGGTCTACGGGGTTGCCTCAGGTGATGCCTTCAAGGGCTATACCCTCTCCATAGGTAAGGGCAAGAAGCCAAAGGAGTGGAAGGTGATAGACCAGGGGGATGGAGAGGTCCTCCACGGTCTCCTCGGTGTGATCAAAAAGGAGGACCTCAAGGGGCTCAAGGGATGGGGCAGGGTGAAGGTGAGGCTTGAAGTGGAAGGTGCCGATGGGAAAGTGAAGGGGGTAGTACTCGACCTCCCAAAGGGTTGATGGGTTACCCTTCCCTTGGTATGGAGAGATAGGGTCTTCCATGCCCTATCCTCACAGCCTGTTCCATGGCCCTTGCAAGGAAGCGCCTTCCCCTATCCACGGCCTCCTTCAGGGGAAGGCCCCTTGCAAGGTATGCGGTTATGGCAGATGAGAGGGTGCAGCCCGTCCCGTGGAAGGAGCCCTCTATCCTCTCCCCTTCCATGGTGAGAACCTCCCCATCCATGGAGAGGAGATCCACAGGTGGACCATCAAGGTGGCCCCCCTTTATGAGCACATTCTGCGCCCCGAGCCTTATCAACTCCTCTGCAGCCCTCTCCATCCCCTTTAGATCCTTCACCTCAAGGCCTGTAAGGACCGATGCCTCCTCGAGGTTGGGGGTGATGAGGAGGGCCTTTCTGAGGAGCCTTTCCTTAAGCCTTCCTGTCCCTTTATCATCGAGGAACCGGAAACCACTTGAGGCCCTGAGCACCGGATCGAGTATGACCTTCTCCGGTCCGAACCGGTCGAGTATCTCTGCCACGGCCTCGACACCATCTGCCCCTCCCAGGGCCCCTATCTTCACCCCCCCTATCGGGAAGTCCCTGAAGAGGACCTCAAGGGTCCTGTGGAGGTGGTCTGAAGGCACGGGCATGGCTCCATACACACCGGATGAGTCCTGGATGGTCAGCACTGTTATGGCTGAGAGGGGATGGAGCCCGAGGGCCTCAAAGACCCTTGTATCTGCCTCTATCCCTGCCCCTCCCGATGGATCAGACCCTGCTATGGTGAGAACGGCCTTCCTGGACACTTCACCCCCCTGCGAGGGAGACGAGTCTCTCTACCTTACCTGTTATATCCTCTGAGGTGAGGATATCCGAGACCATCGCCACTCCATCGACCCCTGTCTCAAGGACATCTTTGATGTTTCCCTCATTTATCCCGCCTATGGCTATAACCGGGATGGAAAGGGCCTCCTTTATCTCCTTCAGGGCCTTGAGCCCTTTTGGTCTTTCTGCATCCCTCTTTGTCTTCGTCTCAAATACAGGGCCAAAGGCCACATAGTCTGCTCCCTCCCTTTCGGCCTCAAGGGCCTCTGTGAGGTTGTGGGTGGATATGCCGATGATCATGTCCCTCCCAAGAAGCCTCCTTGCCACATGGCAGGGCAGGTCATCCTGACCGAGGTGGACCCCTTCTGCCCCTGCAAGGAGGGCTATATCAGGCCTGTCGTTTATGATGAGGGTGCAGTCATCGGGAAGGGCGACCCGCAGATCCCGGGCAAGGTGGAAGATCTCCCTTGAGGGTAGCCCCTTTGCCCGGAGCTGGATAATCCTTGCCCCCCCTTCAACCATCTTCAGGGCCACCTCTGTTGCCTTCGAGGGTTCAATAAAGGCGGTATCCAGTATGGTGTAGAGACCCTTCATTTCTGGACCTTTATCCTGAGGTCCTTTATCTTCTTCCTCAGGGTGTTCCTGTTTATGCCGAGTATCCTTGCTGCCTGTATCTGATTGCCCCTTGTATGCTTCAGGGTCGATTCGATCAGGGTCTTTTCCACTCCGCCGATGACGATCCTGTAGAGTTCGCCCTTTGCAAACCTCCTCTCCCTGGGGATCATCCTTTCTATGATACCCTTTATGAAACCCTCCATGGTTGGTCCCTCCTCATCTCTGGGCAGGGGGAGGTTTTCCTTGAGGATGATAGAGCCGGAGGAGAGGATATGGGCGCTCCTCAGGACGTTTTCCAGTTCCCTCACATTCCCAGGCCAGTTGTATCTCAACAACTCCTCCATGGCCTCATGGGACAGGCTCTTCTCCATGCCTGTCTCCTCTTCAAACCTTGCAAGGAAATGTTCCACAAGGAGGGGTATATCTCCCTTTCTTTCCCTTAAGGGAGGTATCTCTATGGTGACCACATTGAGGCGGTAGAACAGATCCTCCCTGAACCTTCCCGAGGAGACAAGCTTCTTGAGGTCCTGATTTGTGGCAGCAATAAACCTCACATCCACCCTCACAGGCCTCTTGCCGCCAAGCCTGTAGAATTCCCTTTCCTGAAGTGCCCGGAGGAGCTTTGCCTGTGTCTCAAGTCCCATATCACCTATCTCATCGAGAAAGAGGGTCCCACCATGGGCAAGCTCGAACTTGCCAGGCCTTTCGGATGTGGCCCCTGTGAAGGCCCCTCTTTCATGGCCGAAGAGTTCGCTCTCTATCAGGTCCTTCGGTATGGCTGCGGAGTTCACGGCTATGAATGGCCCCTTTGATCTTTTGCTGTGGAGGTGGATCACCTTGGCAAGTAGTTCCTTCCCTGTTCCACTCTCCCCTGTGATGAGGACCGTTACATCCTGCTCCGCTATCCTGCCTACCGTCTTCATTATCCTCTTTATAGGTGGGGACTTGCCTACGAAGACAGCCTCCCTTTCGAGCTCCTCCTTAAGCCTCTCCTTCAGGGCAAAGGCCTCCCTCTTTAATCGGTAGGTCTCCAGTGCCCTCTCAATGATGATCTCGAACTCTTCCAGGTCAAAGGGCTTTGTTACATAGTCGAAGGCCCCGTGTTTCATGGCCTCTATGGTGTTCTTCATCGTATCCTGGGCCGTGACGATTATGACAGGCACATCCGCCTCTTCCCTTGTCTTCTTCAAGACCTCAAGGCCGTCCATCTTTGGCATCTTTATATCCACAATGGCAAGGGCAGGTCTTTCCTCCCTGAACCTCTTTATGGCCTCTTCGCCATTCAGGGCAAAGACCACATCGAACCCCTTCTCCCTCAAGAGATTTCCCAGGACCCATCTTATATTCTTCTCATCATCTGCTATAAGGATCTTCTCCTTCAAGACTTCCCTCCTTTCAGTCCTTTATAAGGGGAAGCATAACCACCGCCTTGGTCCCCATCTCGAGCCTTTCGAGTCTCATGAGGCCACCATGTTCATGGACGATCCTCAACGACAGAGGTAGCCCCAGGCCGGTCCCTCCTTCCTTTGTGGAGTAAAATGGGGTGAAGGCCTTATCCATTGTCTCTTTGTCTATACCTTTGCCACTGTCGATGATCTCAACAGATACAAGCCTCCTCTCCTTTCCGCTAAGGACTATGAGTTCAGGGCCCACCCGTGTCCTCACCTCTATCCTTCCTGCCCCTTCTATGGCTTCGAGGCTGTTCTTTATGAGGTTTACGAATACCTGTATGAGTCCGTCTCTATCAGCCCTTATTGGTGGGATACTGGGATCGTATACCTTTAGAAAGGATACCCCCCTCTTCTCTGCCTCTTCAAGGAAGATTGAGATGGCATGGTCAAGGATCTCATGGACATTTACCTTCTTTCTTGTCTTTGATCCCGGCCGTGAGAAGGTGAGAAGCCTTTCAAGGAGCCTGTCTATCCTCTCTATCTCTTCTTCCATCACCCTGACATATTCCTTGAGGTCATCTCCCTCGATCCTTCTCGAAAGGAGCTGGATCGCTCCCTTCAGCCCACTCATGGGGTTCTTCACCTCATGGGCTATCCCTGCCACAAGGGTTCCAAGGAAGGCAAGTCTCTCCTTTCCTCTTTCCTCTTCAACAAGGGGCTTCAACCCGGAAAGATCCTTAAGGGCTATTGCCACCCCCCTTTCCCCTTCGAGGTAAAAGGGGGAGAGACTCACACCAACGGGTATAGAAGATCCGTCAGGTTTTTGCAGTTCCCTCTCATGGTCATAGAGGGTGTAACCACCCACAAGGGCCCTCCCTGCCATCTCCTCTATCCATCTGTTGGAAGGGAAGGCCTTGGATACGGGCCTTCCGATGACATGGGAAGAGGGAAGACCTGTAAGTTCCTCCGCCTTCTGATTGAAGAGGAGGACCTCAAGATTTCCATTGAGGGCGATGATCCCTTCCCCCAGACCCTCTATAACCGCTTCGTAGAGTGCCTTCATTGCCTATTTTTTAAGCATATTATCATATCCTCTTCTCTTTTGAAAGGCCGATTCGATCTGGCCAGAAGCTCAAACCCCGATTGGCTCAACAAAAAACCTTGACAACCCCCCCTTTTGATGTATAATTCCACCAGTTTAAGATTTTTAGAGGCTTTTCCGTCAAAAATAGCTTGACAAGCCCCTTTACCGATGCTATTAGATTAGGAAATCTGCGGTCTATGGCAGGCATTGATGAATACAACAGGGAAAGGAGGTGATGGAGGGAGTATCAAGGAATTTCCTGTCCCCTTTAAGGGAGAGAGGTGGAGGCAATCTTTGAAAACACCAAGATCTCAGGGATCCATCCTTGAGAAAAAACCTTGATGAGGAGGAAAGAGGTATGAAGAAAATCGGGTTGTTTCTCTTTGCCGTCCTTATGGTTGCGGCATGGGTAGCGCCCTCCTTTGCTGCTGAGGCAAGCTTCAGCGGTCACTACAGGGTGAGGGCCTTTGCAGTGGATGGGATGAAGAGCAGCGGTGCCCTTGAGGACCCAACCTACGACGAAAGGTGGTCCTTTGTTGACCACAGGTTGAGGCTCAACATCGACCTCAAGCAGGGCGATGTGATGGGCCGTATGCAGATAAACTCCGGCAACTATGTGTGGGGTGAGTCACAGGATCTTTCCGATGACGAATGGCACAGGGAGATGTTCATCAAGTTCCCCTTCGGTCCTGCCACTGTAAAGGTAGGTAGGGCATGGGCAGGCCATCCCTTCAAGGGGATCATGTTTATGGATGTTAAGGATGCCCTTGTTGTCAAGTACCCCCTCAGCCCTGATGCAAAACTCGTTGCCGTACTGGTCGATCTTGACGACACTTCTGATAAGAGTGCAGTAGGGTACAGGCTCATCCTCAACTACAGGCCTGCAGGCTCCATGCTTGGTGGGGCAGTGGGCTGGTACTACAACGTGGTTAACAACAGCCAGACTTCAGGAACCTACATAGAAGACAGGCCCATGTGGCTTGCCGGTACCCTCGACTACACAAACGGTCCTGTAAAGGCAAGCCTCACCGGTGCCTACAAGTTTGGTGATAAGGATGTCACCACTACTTCTACAACATCTTACGACTACGGTGCCTACGCCATAGATGCAAGGGCAAGCTATGACTTCGGTGCTGCTGGTGGTCCTCCACTCAGCCTTGAGGCCATAATCGGTTATGGTACCGGTGATGACGATGCCAATGATAACGACCTTGAAGAGTTCACCGCTCCTGCTCCTTCCTACACCAATACAGCCATCTTCCTTGACTGGGGTGATGCTGCTGAGGGTGGAGCTCAGCTGAGGCACAGTGCCCGCACCCAGGCCAATGGCCTTGGCAACCTCACATGGGCAGCCCTCAGGGGCACTTATAAGGCAACCGACAGGGTTGCTGTAAAGGGACTGGTTGCTACCTACTATCTCACAGAAGAGACGGTTAATGGTGGAACCTCCTACAAGGATGACCACCTTGGTGAGGAGATAAACCTTGCCCTTGTTTACAACATAACCCAGGGCCTTGATCTTACCCTTTCCGGTGGCTGGTTCTTCCCTGATGAGGATGGCTGGACAACCACAACAGCCACTACAAAGGCCTCTGATGACACCGTCTCAGAGTACATGGCAAAGATCTTCTGGAGCTTCTAAAGAGGCCTTTAAGATCGCTCCTGAAAAGGCCCCCTGCCAGAATGGCAGGGGGCCTTTCATTTTCTCATAATTGACAAGGCAATAAGGGGGATGATATAGTTAACTGAACTATTGAGGTCCTTAAGGTCTCTCCTTGCTAAAGCCATGTTGAGGGGATTCTTAAAGAAGATAGTAGCCGAGGTCATCAAAGAACTCATATACCCGGAGTTTGAAAAGATCTATGCCAAGATGGACGAGGAGTTTGGAAAGGTCTATGCCAAGATGGATGAGGAGTTTGGCAGGGTCTATGCCAAGATGGACGAGGAGTTTGGCAGGGTCTATGCCAGGATGGATGAGGAATTCGGCAGGATCTACGAAAAGATCGAGGAGGAGTCCCGAAGGCTCAATGGCAGGATCGATGAGTTGAGGGAAGAGTTGAGACACATTGACAGGAGGCTCGATGACCTTTACAAGGTTGTGGTAAGGAGGGAGGAGCATTACTCCCTGGTTGAGGATGTGAAGAGGTTGAGGGAAGATGTGG
>WGFJ01000142.1 GCA_015492305.1 Deltaproteobacteria bacterium | reverse complement strand
GTGTCCTCGGCAACGGGAAGGCCTGTGATGTAGTACCTCTCACTGCCGCCATATCTCTCGATGATCCCCCGTATCTCCTGAGAGATCCTGTAGCTCTGGTCCTTGCTCTCTATGGGGATGTAAAGGGCTATTGCCTTGCCGTCTTCAGAAACAAGCATGTTCCTGAGGATGGGATTATCAAGGGCAGCATCCCTTACCTTTAGGGCATCCTCATCGCTTCTGGGGAGATCGAGGAGGAGCCTGTCGATATTGAGGGCTCCATCCTTCACCTGGATATCATCGGTTGTTGTGGGGCTTATCACATCCCTTGCTATCACCCCATCTATCTTCAGTATCTCATCGGTTATCCGTGCAATCTTCCTCAGGGTATCGGCCGTGAAGACACCCCTGGAGCTGTCACCCACCACACCTACAACGATCATATCGTAAAGGGAGAAGAGGGACTTTGTATCCCTGTGGGCAACCCTTACGGGTTCATCAAAGGGGAGCATGTTTTCAGGGTCTGTGTCCACCTTTATCCTCGGGAACTGCAGCAGCAAGATGATGGTGATGAGGATGGTCGCTCCATAAACAAGCCACGGATGATCGATGGAAAACCTTATGAGCCTCTTCATGTAATCCCCCGAAACTTTTTTCAAGATTTCGAAACTTGGAAACTAAATGGTAAAAAAACCTTTATTTCCCTATGCCTTCAAGGACCCTCCTTTTCTCCTCTATCTGCTCAAGCATGACCTCCCTCATAAGCCTGCAGGCCTCAACGATCTTTGGGTTTGCAATACTGTAGTAGATGTTTACACCTTCTCTTCGGGCTGCAACAATGCCCCTCTGCCTCATCACCGCAAGGTGTTGCGACACATTTGCCTTGGGGAGCTTGAGCCTTTCCACCATCTCGCCTACGCTGAGTTCCCCGTCCTTCAGGAGGTAGATGATCTCAAGCCTCTTGGGGTTTGCAAGGGTCTTGCATATCTCTGCCTGGAGTTCGAACACATCCTTCATAGTTAAATTATTGCGAATATTCGAAACTATTGTCAAGAGGTTTCTGTAAAAAACTTTTTGCATCCGTAGGAAAGGGGTTAGAATGGGGTCTCAGAAGGGGACATCCTCTTCTTCCGGAAGGTCCTTTTCAACTGGTGGTTCCTCTTCGACCTGGGTGGGGCTTCCAAGCATCTGCATATTTGTGGCAACGATCTCTGTCACCCATCTCTTTATGCCGTTTCCATCCTCCCAGGATCTCGTCTGGAGCCTCCCCTCTATATAGACCTGCTTCCCCTTTGAAAGGTACTCACCGCATATCTCCCCGAGCCTTCCGAAGGCAACGATCCTGTGCCACTCTGTCCTCTCCTCCCTCTCCCCTTCCTTGTTTGTCCAGTTCTCGCTCGTTGCTATCCTGAATGTGGCAACGGCAGTGCCGCTTGGGGTATACCTTATCTCAGGGTCTGCCCCGAGCCTTCCGATGAGTATCACCTTGTTTATCCCTGCCATGGTGTCCTCCCTCTGGGCTTTTTTCATAGTTTATCACTCCCCTGTCCCCAGTCAAGGCCTTTGTTTTTGAATGGACAAGGCTGTAGCCCTCCTATAAAATGATGACCATGATAAGGAAGGGCAAAAGGCTTGCATCCTTTGAAAGACAATTCCTGAGGGATAGCAGGCTCCCGTACAGCAAGGCCCTTGCCATCTTTACCGCCCTCTGGCAGGAGGCTGTGGATCTCGGGAAACTTCCCCCTCCTGACCCGATGGAGGGCATAGAGGTGGATCTGAGAATCGCAAGGATACTCAACTCATGTTTGAAAAGCTCCTTGCAGGATTAGCAGCCTCCCTGAAAAGGTACGGGATCCCCTACATGATCATAGGTGGACAGGCGGTCCTCCTTTACGGAGAGCCGAGGCTTTTATCTTCTCTTTTACACCCTATGAAAGGGAGGCCATCAAAAGGGCTGTGAAGGTGAGGATCATAAACGAAGAGGTCTCCTTTGCCTCTGTGGAGGATGTGGTAATCCACAAGATATTTGCCGGAAGACCCCGCGACATCGAGGATGTGAGGGCCATTCTCCTCAAGAACAGGGATGTGGATGTGGAGTATATAAGGAGATGGCTCAAAGATTTCGATTCCCTCCCTGAGGGAGAGGGGGTCCTTGCCACCTTTGAGGCCATCCTCAAAGACCTCTGACCCACCGTAAACTGTAAAAGGATGTGTAAGTTTACACTGTAAATTTACAGGCCCTTTACAGTCCCTATCCATAAAAACCCAATAAAATCAATCACTTATACTCTGGCACACCCCTTGCATATATCAAGGGCAGGATGAAGAATCTGCTCTTTGTGATAGTGTGGTTGCTCTTTGCCGTGGCTACTCCGGCCTCAGG
>WGFJ01000141.1 GCA_015492305.1 Deltaproteobacteria bacterium | reverse complement strand
GGTGGAAGGATAAGGGAGGGGGAAAGGATAGACTTCGGAAAGGGGCTGTCCGGGACGGTCAGGGGGAGGGAAGGGGGGATGTGGGTGGTTGAGTTCCACTGTGAGGGCCCGTTCCTCAAGGTCCTTGAACAGGTGGGAAGGGTGCCGCTTCCCCCTTACATAAAGAGGATTGACGATCCTGCAGACAGGCAGAGGTATCAGACGGTGTATGCCAGAAGTCCTGGGGCCGTTGCTGCCCCTACGGCAGGGCTCCACTTCACCATCGAGCTCCTTGAGGCCATAAGGGAGAGGGGGGTGAGGGTGGAGACGGTGACCCTCCATGTGGGATGGGGCACCTTCAAGCCCCTGAAGGAGGAGGACATTGTCAGAGGAAGATTGCATGGAGAGGAGTATAGTATCCCGGCTTCAGTTGCAGAGGCTGTGAGGGAGGCAAGGGAAAAGGGCAGAAGGATCTTTGCCACAGGGACAACCGTGACAAGGGCCCTTGAGACGGCCTTCTCCGATCCGGATAATCCCCTCCTCAAAGGCGAGTCTGACCTCTTCATAATGCCCGGTTACCGCTTCAGGGTTGTCGATGCCCTGATCACGAACTTCCACCTTCCAAGGTCCTCCCCTCTTCTCCTTGTATCCGCCCTTGCAGGGAGGGACCTCATAATGGAGGCCTACAAAAGGGCCATAGAGAAGGGATACAGGTTCTACAGCTACGGTGATGCCATGTTGATCCTTTAGAGGTGGCAATGGTCTTTACCCTCATCAAGGAGGACAGGGAAACAGGGGCAAGGGCTGGCAGGGTGGCGACCCCTCATGGCATCTTCCACACCCCAGCCTTCATGCCTGTAGGGACCTATGGGGCCGTAAAGACCCTCTCCCCTGATGACCTCAAGGTCCTCGGAGCAGAGATCATCCTTTCTAACACATACCACCTCTTCCTGAGACCGGGCCCTGACCTCATAAAAGACCTTGGAGGCCTCCACCGTTTCATGATGTGGAAGGGCCCGATCCTCACAGACAGTGGTGGTTTTCAGGTCTACAGCCTGAGCAGCCTGAGGAGGGTCACCGACGAAGGGGTTATCTTCCGATCCCACCTTGACGGGGGAACCCTTCACATCCTCACCCCTGAAAAGGTCATAGAGATACAGGAGGCCCTTGGTAGCGACATCGTTACCTGTCTCGATGAGTGCATACCCTATCCTGCCACAAGGGAGGAGGCAGAAAGGGCTGTTGAGAGGACCACATCATGGGCAAAGAGGTGCAGGGTTGCCTTCAAAGGGGAGGGGCAGGCCCTCTTCGGCATCGTGCAGGGTGGTATGTTCAGGGATCTGAGGGAGAGGAGTGCCATGGAGCTCATGGAGATAGGTTTCGATGGCTACGCCATAGGTGGGTTGAGCGTGGGTGAGGATGAGGGGACGAGGAACAGGGTCCTTGATGACCTTGTGCCCCTCCTCCCACCAGAGAGCCCGAGGTACCTTATGGGCATAGGCAGGCCAGAGGATATTGTAGAGGCCGTTGCAAGGGGGGTGGATATGTTCGACTGCGTCCTTCCAACGAGGAACGGGAGGAACGGTATGCTCTTTACAAGTTATGGAAGACTTGTTATAAAGAATGCCATTTACAGGAGGGATGAAAGACCTGTTGACGAGGAGTGTGGATGTTACACCTGCAGGAACTTCTCAAGGGCCTACCTGAGACACCTCTACACCATCGGAGAACCCCTTGGGATAAGGCTTAACACCATCCACAACCTTTACTATTACCTCAGGCTCATGGAAAGGATAAGGGAGGCCATAGAGAAGGGAAGATTTGCAGAGTTCAGGAGGGAGTTCTACTCCAGGAGGGAAGGTCTTTCTGAAACAGAAACCAAGGGAGGTGAAGGTGTTGTTTGAAGGTATAGCTTATGCCCAGAATGGTCCGGGTGGATTTGCTCAGGGGTTTGCAGGCATCCTGCCTCTTCTCCTCATATTTGTCATCTTCTATTTCCTCATCATAAGACCCCAGCAAAAGAGGGCAAAGGAGCACCGGGACATGCTCAACAGTCTCAAGAAGGGGGACAATGTGGTCACCTCTGGAGGGCTCCACGGGAAGGTGGTGGGTATAACCGATGAGATCGTTACCCTTGAGATAGCCAACAATGTCCGTGTAAAGGTCTCCAAGGACTACATCGCATCGAAGAGGTAATCAAGAGGTATGGTCACCCTTGAGGATGTAAAGGAGAATCCGAAGGTAAAGGTCTATATCGAGAGGTCTGACAGGTACCTTGAGGGTATCGGGTACACCAAGCACGGCTTTAGCCACTCAAATGTGGTGGCAAGGAATGCCTACAGGCTTTTGAAGGAACTCGGGTATCCAGACAGGAGGGCCGAGCTCGCCTCCATAGCCGGCTATCTCCACGATATAGGGAACCTCCTCGGAAGGAAGGACCACTGCGTGGCAGGGGCACTCATTGCGAAGGGCATACTGGAGGATATGGGCATGGAAGATGAGGAGGTCTGCGACATCATAGGTCCTATAAGCACCCATGAGGATGAGGAGGGTATCATCACAAGCGAGATAGAGGCAGCCCTCATAATAGCGGACAAGGTGGATGTCCACAGAAGCAGGGTGAGGAGCAAGGAGGACATCGCCTTCGACATACATGACAGGGTGAACTACGCCGTTACAGAATCCATACTCGAGATAGGCTCCCACAACAACGACATCACCCTCAAGCTCGAGGTGGATACAAGCATCTCCCAGGTCATGGAGTATTTCGAGATCTTCCTTACAAGGATGGTCATGTGCAGGAGGGCAGCCAGCTTCCTTGGCCGCACCTTCCACCTCATCATAAACAAGGCAAAGCTTCTTTAGGAGGGTTAAATTGGGAATAAGAACGCGTTTTATCCTTGTCTTTGCCGCCCTTGTCCTTGCCCTTGTCCTCTTCCTGCCCTCTACACCTGTTTCCAAGGTCCTGCCCGGGTGGTGGAGGGATAACTTCCCGAAGATTGCGCTGGGGCTTGATCTTCAGGGAGGTATGTACCTCCTTCTCAAGGTGGATACGGAAAAGGCCCTTGAGACCCGCATTCAAAGCCTTGCAGGGAACCTGAGGGGTCTCCTTGTTGAGCAGGGCCTTTCTGCAGATTCTGTCAAGGTGGAGGGCGAGACCATCGTGGTCACCTACAGGAACGAGGAGGAGCGGAGGAGGATCGAGTCTGTTGTGGGTGAGAACTTCCCCATCCTCTCCGGTGGTGAGAGGGGAGGGAGGCTTGTATACACCATCCTTGAGAGGGAGAGGGGCAGGATAAAGGAATGGGCCGTATCCCAGGCCCTTGAGACCATAAGGAACAGGATCGATAAGTTCGGTGTGAGGGAACCCATCATCCAGAGGCAGGGGAAGGATGAGATAGTGGTCCAGCTCCCTGGCCTGAAGGATCCGAAAAGGGCCATAGACCTCATAGGCAAGACGGCGGTCCTTGAATTCAAGCTGGTGGACGAGGAGCACAGCCTGGAAGAGGCACTCCAGGGAAAGGTGCCTGAAGGGAGCGAGATACTCTACCAGAGGGTGGTTGACAGGGAGACAGGCACCGTCCGAAAGATACCCTACCTCCTCAAGAAGGAGACCCTCCTTACAGGTGATCTCCTTGAGGATGCAAGGGTGAGTATCGATCAGAAGTTCAATGAACCCTATGTCTCCCTCACCTTCAATGCCCTGGGGGCAAAGATCTTCGACAGGATAACTGCCCAGAATGTGGGCAAGAGGCTCGCCATAATACTCGATGGCAATGTCTATTCGGCCCCTGTTATAAGGGAGAGGATATCAGGGGGAAGGGCCCAGATCAGTGGCTCCTTCACCATGGAGGAGGCAAGGGACCTCGCCATAGTCCTTCGTGCCGGTGCCCTCCCTGCACCGGTGGACATCATCCAGAATGTTACCGTTGGACCGAGCCTTGGAAGGGATTCCATAGAGAAGGGCATAATGGCAACCATAATAGGGGGGATCCTCGTCCTTGCCTTCATGATCTTCTATTACAGGCTTTCAGGGGTCCTTGCAGATTTCGCCCTCTTCCTTAACATAATCATGCTCCTTGGTGCCATGGCATGGCTTGAGGCCACCCTCACCCTCCCTGGTATTGCAGGTATAATACTTACCATCGGTATGGGTGTTGACTCAAATGTCCTCATCTTTGAGAGGATAAAGGAGGAGCTCAGGAGGGGGAGGACCGTAAGATCTGCCATAGATGCCGGCTACGACAGGGCCTTCTGGACCATTGTGGACTCCCATGTCACAACCCTCATAACCGCTGCTGTCCTCTTTCAGTTTGGAAGCGGCCCCATAAAGGGCTTTGCCGTCACCTTGAGCCTTGGCATCCTCATAAACCTCTTTACCGCCCTTATAGGGACCAAGACCGTGTATGACTTCATAACCTCAAGAAGGAGGCTTGAAAGACTCAGCATTTAGGGGGCCTAAATGGATATACTTGGAGATACGAACATCGACTTTATAGGGAAGAAGCGCTACAGCTTTGTGGTTTCAGCCCTCCTTGCCCTTATGGGTATCCTTGCCGTTGCAGGCATTGTCTTTAACAGGGCCAACCTGGGGATAGATTTCGCCGGAGGGGTGAGTGTGCAGCTTGCCTTTGAAAGGCCTGTAGATGTGGGCAAGGCAAGGAAGGTCCTTTCAGAGGGAGGCTTTAAAAAGGCCGATCTGCAGGAGTTTGCTGCAGGGAACAAGCTCCTCATAAGGCTGAAGGGGGAAGGGGATATAAAGGGCATCTCTGAAAAGATCGTTGAGGCCTTTAAAAAGGGTTTCCCTGACAACCCCTTCGTTGTGGAAGGGACCACAGAGATAGGTCCTACCGTGGGTAAGAGGCTTCAGAAGGATGCCCTATGGGCCATAACTATTGCCCTCATAGGCATCCTCATATACATTGCATGGAGGTTTGAGTTTGTATTCGGTGTGGCTGCCGTTATTGCGACCTTCCACGATGTCCTCGCCGTCCTTGGCATCTTCTACCTCCTGAACAAGGAGATAAACCTCCTCATAGTTACGGCCCTTCTAACCCTTGCCGGCTACTCCCTCACGGACACGGTGGTTGTCTTTGACAGGATAAGGGAGAACCTGAGATCCACCAGGAAGGAGGGGCTTGTAACCGTCATAAACAGGAGCATAAACGAGGTCCTCAGAAGGACCATCGTCACATCCCTTACCACCCTTCTGGTCCTCCTTGCCCTCCTCTCCTTTGGAGGGGAGGTGATCCATGACTTCTCCTTTGCCCTCTTCCTTGGCGTTATCGTCGGGACTTACTCGTCCGTCTTCCTTGCAAGCCCCCTTCTCACAGTGTGGAAGGGGAAGGGAAGGCTCCTTAGATGAGAAGGTGGAGGCTCAAGAGGGCAAGGTCTGACCTTAAGGATCTGCTCCAGAAAGAGCTCAGGGTCTCTTCCATCCTTGCCACCCTCCTTGTGAACAGGGGGATAGACTCGGTAGAAGGGGCATCCCGCTTCCTCTCTCCAAGGCTGAGCAACCTCCACAACCCCTTCCTCCTGAAAGGGATGAGGGAGGGGGTGGACCGGATCGTAAGGGCCATAGTCAATGG
>WGFJ01000140.1 GCA_015492305.1 Deltaproteobacteria bacterium | reverse complement strand
TAGAGGATGGGGTTGTCTGGATCGAGTTCTATCCCCTTCCTGTAGACGTCTATGGCCCTGTCGTACTCTCCCTTCCTCATGTGGGCCATTCCGAGGAAGATCCTTATGTTGAGGAGTCTTGGATCTATCTTCAGGGCTGCCCTGTACTCCTTTATGGCCTCCTCGATGTTACCCGTTGTGAGGTAGTAACCACCAAGCCTTGCGTAGGTGTCGGTGAAGTCCGGGTCCAGGTCAAGGGCCTTTTTGAACTCTTCAAGCCCCCTGTCGTGTTCCCCCTTCATGATGTAGGCTGTTCCAAGGATATTGTGGGCAAGGGGATTCTTGGGGTCCTTTTCAACGGCCCTTCCCGCCTCCCTGAGGGCATCGTCGAGATACCCCTTTGTGAGGTAGAGGATGGCAAGGGGTAAGCGGGCCCTGTGGAAGTTGGGATCTATGTTGAGGACCATCTGGAGTTCGCTTATGGCCTGTTCGTAGTTGCGATCCTTGTAGTGGGCAAGGGCAAGGAAGTAATGGGCAAGAAGGTATCCAGGATAGATGGTGGTTGCCTTCTGAAGGTACTCGATGGCCTCCTTTACCCTGTTGGTTCCTGAAAGGAGGGAGAGGCCTTTGAAGTAATAACCTTCTGGCCTTTTGGGATATCTCTTGATGAGTTCCTCAGCCTCCTCCTTGGCCTTCTCAAAGTCCTTAAGGCCAAGATAGGCTGTGGTGAGCAGTATATAGGCCCTTGGCTGATCGGGGTCCATCTCCAGGATCCTCTTGAGTATCTCTGCAGCCTCCTTGTACCTTGAGCGCCTGGCCTCAAGCTCTGCCTCGGCGTAGAGGATATCGATGGACTCTCCACCTTCCTTTGCCCTCTTGATCTGCCTTTCCGCCTCCTCGTAGTTCCCCTCTTCTGTGTAGACCCTGGCAAGCCCCAAGAGGGCCTTACTGTCACTGGGCTCCATCTCAAGGATCTTCAAGTACATCTTCTTTGCCTTCTGGAGGTCCCCTTTGCCCATCCGTGCAGAGGCCATTACATAGAGGGCCTCTCTTGATGGCCCCCCTGCATCGAGGAGCCTCTGGGCAGATTCAAGGGCCTTGTCGAACTGGCCTTTCTCAAGGTATATCCTGCTGATGTAAAGGAGGGAATCCTTTGAGGCAGGGTCTTCCTTGAGGACGGCCTCAAACTCCTTGAGGGCCGATTCATACCGTCCGAGCTTGTAGTAGACAAGGGCAAGCTCCTTCCTGTAGTCCACCCGATCAGGTGCGAGATCCACGGCGTTCTTTAGCTCTATGAATGCACCCCTCAGATTGCCTTCTTGCTGATATTCTGTGGCCCTCTTGAAGTGCTTTTCAGCCTCTACGGATGTATCCTTACCGCAGCCAAGGATGGAAAGGAGGAGCAGTGATACCACTACCAGCCTGGACATCTCTTCACCGCCTTTTTCGATTTTTAGATAAAACTATAGGGAAAAGGCAGGGACCTATCAATCACCAAGGGGATAGAATTTTGCTAATCGAGGGGGTTAAATTTACAGACTGTAAAGAGTTAAACTAAAGGGGAGGATATTTTTGTAAAAAGTGTTAAAACTTTAGTGTTAGATAGAGGGGGCTAATCCATGAGTGGCAGGGTCTAAAGGAGGTTGTGCTTCATGGCGTAGACGATCAACTGGGCCCTGTTCTGGATGTTCAGCTTCTGAAATATCTTGTAGAGATGGGACTTCACTGTCTGTTCGCTTATCCCGAGCTTTGCGCTTATCTCCTTGTTCCTGTAGCCCTGGCTTACAAGGGACACTATCTCCCGCTCCCTGTGGGAGAGCTTCTGGGTGACATAAGGCTTTGGACCACCTGTTGAAAGCCCCTTTAGTATATCACCTATGGTCTTGTTGTCCATCCATACCTCCCCCTTAGATACGACCCTTATGCACTTCTTGAGCATCTCCGGGGTGGTATCTCCCTTTAGTATACCTGCAAGCCTGAACCTGAGGAGGGCAGAGACTATGTTCTCCTCCCCGCAGGCAGTATCTATAAGGATAAAGCTACCCTTCCAGTTTATGTCCCTCACCTCGTAGAAGGTGTTGAAGAGGGTGATGAAGTCGACAAGGATGAGATCAGGGGGAGATTTCTCAAAGAGGTGTGAAGGGGAGGAACCGTATTTGAGCACCTGTGTTTCGATGTCATCGGCATCGGAGAGCAGTCTGCATATCCCTTCGTTTAAGAGGTCATTACTCAGGGCCACAACGACCTTTACAGGTTTCTTAACCGAAGCCATGATGGGTCCTTACCATGGGAAATTTTCCTGAATGGAAGGAAGATACCATAAAGAATAGGTTTCTTCAAGGGTTAAAGGGAAGGGATCCATCCTTTATTTGAAGGTATTCCTCAAGGGGGGTATATCCTCCGAGTTGATGGTGATAAGCCTCTTCCAGTCGGTGAAGAACTGGAAGAGCTCTGGTCTTGTCCTTGCTATGAGGCTCTCTATGTTCCCTATCCTTGCCACATAGGGGGCCCTTATGCCGTGGTAATCCACCTTCTCCCCTATGCGATTGAAGAGGAAGCCGTAGCGCTTGAGCAGCTCAAAGAGACTATCCTCCATTACGGCATACCAGTGGGTAAGGCCGAGCCACTTGCTCTCCCTGTACATGACCTTCAAAAGGCCAAGCAGGATTTCGTGGCGGTGCCTCCTCTCATAGAGGTTGGGTTTCTTCATGTGGAGTTCACTCTCCCCGTAGAGTCTGTCGTAGGCCCTTCTTCTGTACATCTTGCTGATGGCAAGACGCGATATCTCTGCAAGGGTGTTGTGGGGGATCTTTGAAACATCCACATGGAACCTGCAGTGCTTCTCTATGGGGAAGCCGAGTTCCGAATGGAGGATGAGCCTTACAGTGCCAACGACATTCTGATCACCATCAACGGCAAGGAAATGGACAGAGTATCTATCATATTCGTCGGTCTCCAGGCCATCAGGGTAGTCCTCGGGCGATTCGTATCCGCACTCAAGGCAATACACCTGGTACCTGAGCCTGTATATCTCTTCCTTCTCCCTGTCTGTTGATGCGATCCGGAAGGTGAACACGACGGGGATTGTAGCATAAGGACCCCTGATGGTCAACCCGCCAGAGGGACTGGATGGCTTCAATTTTGACTTTTCAAACCCTGCCCTTTATGATATTTTAGAGTCCTCTATCCCTTATCAGGAGGAGCGGATGAAGGAGATAAGGATCCATGGAAGGGGGGGGCAGGGGGTTGTTACCGCTGCAGAGCTCCTTGCAGTGGCTGCCTTCTGCGATGGAAAATACTCCCAAGCCTTTCCCAGTTTTGGTTCAGAGAGGATGGGGGCCCCTGTTGAGGCCTATGTGAAGATAAGTGATGGCAAGGTGAGATCGAAGACGCAGGTCTACACCCCTGACTACCTCATCATCCAGGACCCCACCCTCTTCCAGGGTGTGGATGTCCTTAAGGGCCTCAAAGAGGGGGGGATGGTCATAGTGAATACAGAAAAGGCCCCTCAGGAACTCCACATAGGCAATGGCTTCAAGGTCCTTACCATCCCGGCCACCACCATAGCCCTCGAGATCCTTGGAAGGCCCATACCGAATACGACCCTTCTGGGTGCCTTCGCAGGTGCAACCGGTGTTGTGAGCCTTGATGGCATAAAGAAGGGCATCATGGAGAGGTTTCCTCCTCCTCTTGCCGAAAAGAACATAAAGGCAGCAGAGGAGGCATATAAAAGGATGAAGGGGTGAAACATGGAGCTCAATGTCTTTGCCATACCTGGCACAAGCAGGGAGAACAAGACAGGAAGCTGGAGGGTCTTCTGGCCCAAATACCTCCACGACAAATGTATAGGGTGCAACAACTGTGTCATCTTCTGTCCCGAGGGTTGTGTCTCCGGATCGGGTAAGGGGAAGGAGGCAACCTATCAGGCAGACCCGGATTACTGTAAGGGGTGTGGTATATGTGCTGAGGAATGCCCTGTCAATGACATAGAGATGGTGAGAGAGGAGGTGTGAGATGCTAAAGGCCATTGAAGGTTCGAAGGCCGTTGCAGAGGTGGTGAAGCTGTGCAGGCCCCTTGTGGTAGCCGCCTATCCTATAACACCCCAGACCCACATAGTGGAAGCCCTTGCAAAGATGGTGGCCGATGGGGAACTGAAGGCCGAGTATGTGAATGTGGAGAGTGAACACTCCGCAGCCTCTGTTGTCCTCGGGGCAAGTGCAACAGGGGCAAGGACATATACAGCCACCACATCCCAGGGGATGCTCCTCATGGTTGAGGTCCTCTACAACATTGCAGGCCTCAGGCTCCCTGTTGTCCTTGGCGGGGTGAACAGGGCTGTCTCCGCACCCATAAACATCTGGAACGACTACCAGGACTCCATGGCTGCAAGGGATACAGGATGGATCCAGCTGTATGCCGAGGACAACCAGGAGGCCTGTGACATGCACATACAGGCCTACAGGATAGCAGAGAGGGAGGATATCATGCTCCCTGTTATGGTCTGCATGGATGGGTTCCTGATCACCCATTCCATAGAGCCCGTTGATATACCCTCCCAGGAGGAGGTGGATCGTTTCCTCCCGCCCTATAAACCCCAGCACTACCTCACCCCCGAAAACCCCCTTACCTTTGGCTATCTCATGGGCCCGGAGGGCTACATGGAGACAAGGTACCAGATCCAGATGGCCATGGAGAGGGCAAAGGGGGTCATCGAAGAGGTGGCAGAGGAGTTCTCCTCCGTCTTCGGCAGGTACTCTGGAGGGCTGATAGAGCCTTACAGACTCGACGATGCAGATATAGCCATCGTATCCATGGGTACCGCTGTGGGGGTGATAAAGGATACGGTGGACAGACTCAGGAAGGAAGGACGGAAGGTAGGGGCCCTGAAGGTAAGGTCTTACAGGCCCTTCCCCAAGGAGGCTGTGAGGGAGGCCCTCAAAGGTATGGAAGGGGTGATCGTGATCGAGAAGGATATATCCCTTGGCTCTACAGGGGGACTTGCGGCAGATGTGAAGGAGGCCCTCTATGGCCTCGAAAAGGCCCCAAAGGTCAAGGGGTTTGTGGCTGGCCTTGGCGGCAGGGAGGTGAACGAGGGAACGGTGAGACAGGCCCTTTCCCTGTATGAGGTGGATACGATGGAGCCTGTCTTCCTGGATCTGAAAGAAGAAGTGGAGGGAAGGAGATATGCGTAACCTTTACAACCAGAACCTCTTTGCACCGGGTCACACGGCCTGTACAGGCTGCGGGGAGGCCCTTGGTGCAAGGCTTGTGCTGAATGCAGCAGGTCCAAAGACGATAGCCACCTGTGCTACAGGGTGCCTTGAGGTCTTCTCTTCAAGGTATCCCCAGTCATCATGGGAGATACCATGGATACACTCCCTCTTTGAGAATGCAGCAGCCGTGGCATCAGGTGTTGCTGCAGCCCTGAAGGCCATGGGTAAAGAGGATATCAATATCATAGCCCAGGGTGGGGATGGTGGAACGGCCGATATAGGTCTTCAGGCCTTGAGCGGTATGCTCGAGAGGGGGGACAATGTCCTCTACATATGCTACGACAATGAGGCCTACATGAACACAGGTGTCCAGAGGAGCGGGCTTACACCGCTCGATGCCCATACCACAACAAGCCCTGCCGGTAAGCAATCATGGGGCAACAGGACCAACAAGAAGGACATGCCTGCCATAGCGGCGGCCCATCACATCCCGTATGTGGCCACAGCATCTGTGGGCTATCCCCAGGACCTTCAGAGGAAGGTGAAGAAGGCCCTCTCCATCAGGGGGCCCAAGTATATCCACCTCTATGTGCCCTGTCCCCTGGGGTGGGGGAGCGACCCTGCCCTTACCATAAAGATCGCAAAGCTCGTTGTGGAGACCGGGCTCTTCCCCCTCTATGAGATGGAAAACGGGAAGATAACCAATGTGAAGAGACTTGCAAAGAGGAAGCCTGTTGTGGAGTACCTGAAGCTACAGAAGAGGTTTGCCCATCTCTTCAAGAGCGAGGAGGGGAAGAGGGAGATAGAGAGGATACAGGCCCTTGCCGATGAGCTCGCCGAAAGATTCGGTGTAGACGCAAGGAAGAAGGCTGCCTCACCTTCCTCTTAACTTCTTCAGCTGTCTCCTTTCCTTCTTGGTGGGTCTTCCTGAACCCCTTTCACGGAGAGGTGGTGGAGCAAAGGCCCTTTCCCTCCTTGGAGGGGGAGGGCTCATATCCTCGTATAGCTCTCTTGCAACAGGGGCAGGCCCCCGTTGTTCCGAGAGTTTCAGGACCCTTACCTTCCTCCTCCACTCACCCAGGGTAAACTCCACGATGTCTCCCACCCTTACGGGTTTGTGGGGTTTTGCTGCTACCCCGTTTACATCCACCTTTCCACCATTACAGGCCTTCTGGGCAAGGGATCTTGTCTTGAAGAACCTTGCAGCCCAGAGCCACTTGTCTACCCTCACAGAGTCTGCCATCTACCCGAAGAAGACCTCTGCCACCCTGTATAGGTCCATATCCACCTGCTTTATCTCCTTCACCCCCTCTTCAAGGGGGATATGGGTGATACGGTTTCCCTGGAGGGCCACCATCCTGCCGAATACACCATCCTTCACGAGATCCACCGCTGCCACACCCAGACGTGTGGCAAGTATCCTGTCGAAGGCCGTGGGTGTTCCACCCCTCTGCAGGTGGCCGAGGACCACATACCTCGTTTCCATGCCGGTCCTCTTCTCTATCTCCTCTGCAAGGAACCACCCTATGCCACCGAGTATGACATTCCCGAATTCATCCCTCTTGCTCTCCCTTGTTATATAGCCCTCAAGACCCTCTGGTTTCGCCCCCTCTGCAACCACAATGATGCTGAAGTACTTTCCCCTTGCCCGCCTCCTCTCGATGACCCTGCAGACATCATCAAGGGTGAAGGGCTTTTCTGGTATCAGAATGAGGTGGGCCCCTCCTGCAAGCCCTCCGTATGTGGCTATCCACCCTGCGTGTCTTCCCATCACCTCCACCACCATGACCCTGTGGTGGGCCTCTGTGGTGGAGTGAAGGCGGTCTATGGCCTCGGTGACGATGGATACGGCTGTGTCGAAACCAAAGGTGTAGTCCGTACCGCAGAGGTCGTTGTCTATCGTCTTGGGGACGCCAACGGTGTTGATCCCCCTCTTGTAGAGCTTGTCTGCCACACCAAGGGTATCGTTTCCACCTATGCACACCAGGGCATCGAATCCACAACCCTTTATGTTCTCTATCACCCGGCTGGCTGTGTCCTCATCCTTGAATGGGTTGGTCCTGGAGGTGCCGAGGATGGTGCCTCCCTTCACATGGATGCCCGATACAGAGTCCCTGGTAAGGGGGATCAGATCCACATCAACAAGGCCCTTCCATCCATCCCTAATGCCTATCACCTCGTAGTCGTACTGGATGGCCCTCCTCACAACAGCCCTTATGGCTGCATTCAAACCAGGGCAATCCCCACCGCCTGTAAGGACACCTATCTTCATGACTTCCTCCTCACGAGTTTTCTATCTCCCCCTGGAGGTCGATCCTGGTGGGTAGCGGTTTCACCCATCTATCCACTATCTCCTTTGTTCCGAAGACCTTCAACTTCTCAAAGAGGAAGAGGAACCGGTCCTTCAACCGTTCCCTCAAGCCCTCCCGGTAGGCTTCCGGAAGATCCCAGAACCTCTTCTTGAAGGGGCCGAAGGCCTTCTTCCTCGTCTTGTAGATGAACTGTTCCTCCGTCTCGCCCTCCTTCCATTCCCCTCTGTGCTTCTCTTTGAGGTAGGAGTAGATCTCCTCCCTCAGGTCATGCGGAAAGGATGGATCATCGTAGACCATGTTCTGAAAGGCTGTGGCAAGATGGATCTCTGCCGTTCCCTTTTCAGGGAAGAGGTGGAAGGCCTCATCAGGGAGGGTCGAGGCCCCGTGCTGGACGCAGCCTGCAAGGCCATACTCCTTCCTTGCGATCTTTGAGAGCCTTTCAAGTGTGTCGAAGTCGATCTTCACCCTCGCTATGGAACCATCCGGAAGGACAACGCCTCCATGGGTTGTACCTGTCTGAACGCTTATCTTGCTGAGTCCCTTTACCCCCTTCCCGAGGCTTGATAGGTATCCATCCATAAAGGCCCTCAGTTCCTCAGGTGTGGAGTTCTTGCCACCCACCTCCCCTATCTCCCCCCCGATGGTTATGGTTATCCCTTCGGGTTCCACTGATCGTATGTAGTCGGTGAAGAGGGCGGTGATCTCAAAGTTGTCCCTCTGCTGTTCCACGAGACCTTTCTTCTCCAGATCCACCAGGGTGGATGCATCTATGTCGATGTTGTAGAAACCGGATGCTATCGATCTCCTTATGAGTGCCTTGAGTTCCTCTATTTCTACCTCTCTATCCCCCTTGAAGCGATCCCTCTTCACCTGGAAGTGATCACCCTGTATGAAGACAGGGCCCCTGAAGCCCTCCCGCAGGGCAGCAGCCATGATCACAGCCGAGTACTCGGAAGGGGATTGGTCCGTATAGCCCATCTCAGACCTTGCGATCTCGAATATAAAGGCACCAACCTCCCCCTCCATGGCAGCCCTGAATACGGCCCTTGCCATGTCGTAGGTCAATCCCCTTATGTTTATGGCAGGGACCGTGAAGCCTCCAACCTCTTCCCTTCCCATGGCATCGTAGAGGTCGATGATGGAGGAGGGATGTATGCCATCCGAGAGTGCCGCTGACCGTATGATCCACCTTGCGTGGCCCCTCACCTCCCTTTCTGGGTTGAAGACCCCTTCCCTTACCAGGTCATCAAGGCCTTTTATGAACCTCTCCCTGTCCACTACCTCTACCTTCCCTTCCCTCCCTTCCATGATGCCTTTGAGGGACTGGTAGAGGGAATCCACATCTCTATGCACGTCTTTTCCTCCTTTAGGGATACTTTCAGAATGGCTTATCTTGCTGTAAAGACCTTGTAAAAGCAGAAGGCCACAAGGGCAGTCACTACCCCCCAGGACAGGATGAGCATGATCCAGCCAGAAAGGCTCATCCCTTTGCCTCCCTCTTCTCCCAGGCCATCCTCACAAGGGCAAAGAGGCCCAGGAGCACGAGGATGAGGAATATCCTTGTGATCCATATGGTCCCATCCTTCTTTGCCAGGACCTTGGGAAGTTCCGTGTAGCTCCAGGTTGCAAGGATCACTATGAGGAACAGGGGGGTTATGTACTTCATGATGAAGTAGAAGATGTGGGGTATCCTTATCTGGGCGCTCCTGTTTATCTCCTCCCATGCCCTCTCGGAACCGAAGATCCACACGAATATCACCACCTCGAAGAGGGCAAAGACAACAAGGCCGAAGGTCCCTGCCCAGAAGTCCATCTCATCAAGGGCCCCCTTCAGGAATATGGGGAGGTGGGCTGATACGAAGAAGATGATGCCAAGGACGGCAACGGATTTCTTCCTGCTCCAGAAGAGCTCATCCTCAAAGAAGGCAATGACCGGCTGGGAAAGGGCCATGACGGATGTGATCGCAGCAAAGAAGAGGAGGAAGAACCACATGAAGCCGAAAAGGTTGCCAAGGGGCATGTGGGAGAGGATGGCCGGCATGCTTATGAAGCCGAGCTTGAAGGCCCCGCTTGCTGCATCCTTCGCACCGGCTACACCGAAGAATACGACAGCAGATACTATGGATATGGTCCCGCCAAGGACGATCTCTGCAAACTCATTGAGGGAGGCCGTGGTGAGTCCGTTGAGGGCTATGTCGTCATCCCTCCTTAGGTAGCTTGCATAGGTGAGTATGGCCCCGAGGCCAAGGCTTAAGGTGAAGAATATCTGCCCTGCCGCTGCAAGCCAGACCTTTGGACTTGTCAGGCCCTCGAACCTGGGTTCCCAGAGGAATGCCAGCCCATCCACAGGGGAGACATCCGCACCTGTGGGCGATTCAAGGGTGAGGACCCTTACAAAGAGGATCAGGGCCATCACAAAGAGGGTGGGGATGGCAAAGTCTGCAAGCCTCTCTATCCCGCCTGCCACACCCCTTGAGAGTATGTAGAGGCTGAAGGCAACGGTGAAGAGGAAGAATATGTAAGCCCACAGATCCGGTGTCAGGAAGATACCCTTCCCTGTGGCCCCTATGAAGCTACCAAGATACTCCTCAAAGGGCTTGAGATACTGGGCTGGGGTTATGCCATCCGCAATCCTTCCCTCTGGCAGGAGGCCGAGGAGGGAGAAGATGGAAAAGGCAAGGGTCCAGGAGGCAATGTAGGTGTAGTAGGTGAGGATTATAAGGGGAATGAATATGCCGAGGATACCTATGTATTTGGCTATCGGATTCTTCCAGAGGGCATCGAACATACCCGGTGCGGTACCGTGGTTGAGGGAGCCACCATACCTGCCTATGCTCCACTCTATCCACATAAGGGGTATGCCAAGGAGTATGAAGGATATGAAGTAGGGTATGATGTAGGCACCGCCACCGTTCTCAACGGCCTGCACAGGGAATCTGAGGAAGTTGCCAAGGCCTATGGCGTTGCCTGCCATGGCGAGGATGAGACCAACCCTGGAACTCCACCTCTCCCTTTCGGGCCCCTTCGTGCGGCTCATAGCCTAATTCATAATAGAAAGGTGGAGGTATGTCAAGTCATTTCAAGGGTAGAAGGGAGGGGTGAGCCCCATTTCCTCAGGAAGGTTTGCAGCGATGTTCATGTTCTGCACGGCGTTGCCTGCAGCTCCTTTCCCCAGGTTGTCGATGGCAACAAGGATTATGGCATTGCCCGATCTCCTGTCCACCCTTGTGGAGATCATGCAGTTGTTGGAACCTCTCACATAGGCTATGTTGGGTAGCCTGTCCGGTGGCAGGATGTGGACAAAGGGTTCATCGTGGTAGAAATCGCTGTAAAGGCTGTGGAGGGATGCATCATCCCCATCCCAGGGCGTGTAGATGGTTGCGAGGATGCCCCTGTTCACAGGGAGGAGGTGGGGCACGAAGAGTATCCTTACCGCCGACCCCTTGATGGCCTCTATCTCCTGCTCTATCTCAGGGGTGTGTCTGTGCCGGGCCACTTTGTAGGGGCTGAAGGCTTCATTGACCTCTACGAATGAGTTTGTAAGGGTAGGGGCCCTACCTGCTCCAGAGACCCCTGACTTGGCATCAACGATAGCCATCCCCTTTAGGAGACCTCTACCTGCAAGGGGGGCAAGGCCGAGTATGGAGGCGATGGCATAGCATCCAGGGTTTGCTATCAACCTGCCCTTCCTGATCTCCTCCCTGTGGAGTTCAGGCACACCATAGATGGATTCCCTCAAGAGGTGAGGGGCATCGTGGTCACCGTAGAACCCCCTGTAGAGTTCAGGATCCTTGAGTCTGAAGTCTGCACTGAGGTCTATGACCCTGATCCCCCTCTCAAGGATGCGGGGCACAATCTTCATCGATTCCAGATGGGGCAGGGCTGTGAAGACGATGTCAGCTGGTCTGTCAGGGACCTCTGAAGGGTCTGAGAAGGTGAGAGAGAGAAGCCCCCTGAAAGGGGGGAATACATCTTCGACCTTCAAGCCCCTGTACTGACGGGAAGTTACGAAGGTTATGCGGACCTCTGGATGGGTGGAGAGGAGCCTCAACAATTCCAGGCCTGTGTAGCCACTTGCCCCTATCACTCCGACATCTATCATCTGATCGAACCAAAAACAAAAGGGGAAGGCCTCTGCCTTCCCCTTCCGGTGGGATCCTACCCTATCTCTTTGTCCACTGGAATTTCTTCCTTGCCCCGGGCTGGCCGTACTTCTTGCGCTCCTTCATCCTCGGGTCCCTGGTGAGGAGACCAAGCTTCTTGAGGGTCGGTCTGTAGTCGGGGAAGAGTTCTGCAAGGGCTCTGCCCAGACCATGCCTTATGGCACCGGCCTGGCTTGATATCCCGCCTCCACTTACCGTTGCCTTGACACTGTAGCGGGAGAGGGCATTTGTAAGCTCCAGGGGTTGCTGGATGAGCTTTATGAGGGTTGGCCTGCCAAAGTACTCCTCCACAGGCCTGTCGTTCACCGTGATGGTGCCCCCTTCGCCGGGGATCAACCAGACCCGTGCTACCGATGTCTTCCTCCTGCCCGTTGCGTAGTATCTCTTCTCTTCCATATCCTCACCCTTTTCTTATTTATGGTCTAAACCAGGTCTATCTCCTGAGGCCTCTGGGCCTGATGGGGATGATCTGGTCCTCTGTAGACCTTGAGCTTCTTCAGCATCTTCCGTCCAAGGGGCGTCTTGGGCAGCATCCCCTTTACGGCACGGATTATCACCTCTTCAGGCTTTTCCTCCAGTAGCTGCTTCAGGGTCCTTGACTTAAGCCCCCCTGGGTACATGGAATGCCAGTAGTAGACCTTGTCCGTGAGCTTTCTGCCTGTTACAGCCACCTTCTCGGCGTTGACAACAACCACAAAGTCACCGGTGTCAAGATGGGGCGTGTAGGTTGGCTTTGTCTTCCCCCTCAGGATCTTGGCTATCTGTGATGCCAGCCTTCCAAGGGTCTTACCCTGTGCATCAACAAGGAACCACTTCCTTTCTATCCCTTCCTTTGTCGGGAAAGTGGTTTTCATCATGACGGAAACCCTCCAGTCTTTTTCGAAAAGTAGAAGGATCTTTTAAACCATCCTTGATAAAGTGTCAAGGAAAATTTTCCTTGTCTTTTGGTCCTGAATGTATTATATTAATATAATTTGGAAGGTTATCTAAGGCCCTGAACCTTGGGGAGTCTTTTGAGGTTAGACTCTTTACTCAACTTGTCCATTTCGGCCCTTATCAAACCCCTGAGGTACATTGTAATAGTCATAGCGTTTCTCGCTGCCATATCTTTTAAAAAGTTGTACTCTTCAACCGATATATGGGTGTTGAGGATCTTTTTCCCAGCAGGGGCTTTAGCCATAGTTTCTACCTTCCTTTTACTACAAAAATACCTAATCCCTTTCCCGATGTCAAGGGAAAAGGCCCTCAACTTGACAGTGAGGGGCTTTTGTAGTAATCTTGATGTAGAATACTTTACATTAAGGAGGTCTTGATGTCAAAGGATATAAAGGAGGATGTGAGACAGCTCATAAACAAGGGTAGGAGCAGAGGGTTCCTCACCTATGATGAGATAAATGATGCCATACCTGATGAGGATTTTTCCGTAGACGAGATAGATAACTTCCTTGAGACCCTCGGGGAGATGGGGATAGATGTGGTCGATGATGCCTCCAAGGCAAAGGAGGAGTATGAGCTTGAGGAGGAAGAGGAAAAGGAGGAACTCTTTGAGATAGAGCGGACAGAGGACCCGGTGAGGATATACATGAGGGAGATGGGGGCCATACCGCTGCTCAGCCGTGAGGCAGAGATCATGCTGGCAAAGCAGATGGAGGAAGGAAAGAGGGAGATGAGGAAGCTCCTCCTTTCCACCATCTTTGCAGAAAGGGAGGTCCTCAAGTTTGGAAGATTGCTCAAGAAGGGAAAGGTTTCCCTCAAAGACTTCATCGAAGATATAGAGGAGGGGATCTCCTACAACGAGGAGTATGTGGAGGGGGTCCTGAAGAAGATAGAGGAACTGGAGGGCCTGTCGGCAAAGAAGAGGCAGGTCCTTGAGGCCCTTTCAGCCAGGGATCTCCCTCCACGGAGGAGGGCATCCCTCAAGGGGAGGCTGACCGTCCTCAACAGGCAGATACAGAAGATCCTCTACGATCTGAACATAAGTCAGAACTGGATAGAGAGGATGGCTGAGAGGCTGGAAAGGCTTGTCAATCTCCTTGAAAAGGAGCAGGAGATCATCGCCAGAGGCGAGGATGAGAGGAGGAAGGAGAGGGCAAGGCGCAGGATAGAGGTTGCCACAAGGACCCTTGGTATGGGATGGGAGGAACTCAAGGCCCTTACCAAGGACCTGAAGGTGTACAAGTGGATGGTCAAGAGGGCCAAGAACAAGCTCATCGAAGCCAACCTGCGTCTGGTCATCAGCATCGCCAAGAAGTATGTGAACCTGGGCCTCAAGTTCTCCGATCTGGTTCAGGAAGGCAACATAGGCCTTATGAAGGCGGTGGACAAGTTCGATTACAGAAAGGGTTACAAGTTCAGCACCTATGCGACCTGGTGGATCCGTCAGGCCATAACAAGGGCCATTGCAGATTATGGCAGGACCATAAGGATCCCTGTCCACATGATAGAGACCATAAACAGGCTCCTTCAGACCTCAAGGCAGCTCCTGAAGGAGCTCGGCAGGGAGCCAACCCCTGAAGAGATCGGTGAGAGGCTTGGCATACCTGCATCCAAGGTGAGGAAGACCCTGAGGCTCACAAAGCAGACCCTGTCCCTTGAGACACCCATAGGTGACGATGAGGAGAGTTCCCTCGGAGACTTCATAGAGGATGAGAAGGCCGTATCACCTGCAGACTATGCGGTGGAGAGGAATCTTGCAGAGCTCACGCGCAAGGTCCTTGCCACATTGAGCCCGAGGGAGGAGAAGGTGCTGAGGATGAGGTTCGGGATAGGCGAAAAGCATGATCACACCCTCGAGGATGTGGGACAGGTCCTTGGTGTTACAAGGGAGAGGATAAGGCAGATAGAAGCCAAGGCCATAAAGAGGCTTCGCCACCCGAGCAGGATAAAGCTCCTCAAGAGCTTCTACGAGGAGTAAGGGGGCTCATGGAGAGGGAAGCCCCCTCCTCTCCTCTATGACCTTCAAGAGGTCCGTGTAGCTCCTTGTGTTGAGTACATCCTCCTTCTCGAGCCATCCCCTTCTTGCCGTGTAGATCCCGTACTTCATGTTCCACAGGTGCATCCTGTTGTGTGAGTCTGTGGAGATGGCCACCATGACCCCCTTGTCCTTGGCAAGCTTGCAGTGGATGTCGTTGAGGTCAAGGCGATCGGGATAGGCATTGAGCTCCATGATGACGCCGAACCTCTTTGCCACATCCATGACCCTCTCCATGTCGATGGGGTAGGGCTCCCTCTCACCTATGAGCCTTCCTGTGGGATGGGCAAGGATGTCGATAAGGCCCGTCTCAATGGCCCTTATCACCCTTTCCGTCATCTCCTCCTTTGTCATGTTGAACTTCGAATGGACGGCGCCGACAACGATATCGAGCCTCTTCAGGACCTCACCATCCAGATCGAGGTCTCCGGAGGGGAGTATGTCCACCTCTATCCCCTTGAGCACCCTCAGACCCTTCTCCTTGAACCTCCTGTCCACCTCTTCAATCCTCTTCATATGTTCAAGGACCCTTCCCTCATCGAGCCCCTTTGCAACGCTAACGGCCTTTGAGTGCTCCGTTATGGCGATGTATTGGTAACCCATCTCAAGGGCCGAGGCAGCCATCTCCTCAATGGTGTTTGCCCCGTCACTCTCCCTTGTATGGATCTGGAGGTCCCCCTTGATATCCCTCAACTCGATGAGCTTCGGGAGCCTTCCCTCTTCTGCTGCCTCTATCTCTCCCCTGTTCTCTCTGAGTTCAGGGGCTATGAAGGGCAGTCCCACAGACCTGAAGACATCCTCCTCCCTCTCCCCTCCTATCCTCTCACCTGTATCCTCCCTGAATATGCCGTATTCGCTTATCTTGAGTCCCCTCTTCCTGGCCCTCTCCCTTATGGCTATGTTGTGGTTCTTTGAGCCGGTGAAGTAATGGAGGGCCGCCCCGAACGATTCCTTGCTCAGGACCCTTAGATCGGTCTGGATCCCGCACTTGAGGATGACACTGGATTTGGTATCACCCTTTGCGAGGACCTCCCTGACCTCCCTGTAATTCACGAACCTCTCCATCACAGGGACTCCCTTTCTGCAGGTAACAAGGATATCGATGTCACCTATGGTGTCCTTCCTCCTCCTCAGACTGCCTGCAGGCTCCACCTGGTAGATACCGTCCAGTTCCCGCAGATAGGAGACAAGGGCCTGGGCGTAGGTGAGGGCGGTTGCAAGCTTGAACCTTCCCATCCTTTTCTTGAATTCCTCAAGGGACCTCAGGATCTTCTCCTCCGTCTTTGCCCCCATGCCGGGGAGTTTCTTTATGAGGCCGGCCTTAAGCACCCTCTCGAGGTCGTCGATACTGGTGACACCAAGCTCCTTCCACAGGGTCTGGACCTTCTTCGGTCCGAGACCGGAGATCCTGAGGAGATCGAGGAGGGAATGGGGTATCTCCTTCAGGAGGTCTTCATGGTACCTGCACCTTCCTGTATTCACTATCTCCACTATCTTTTCGTGGAGCCCCTTACCTATCCTGGGTATTTCGTCCAGTCTTGACTCATCCTCCCTTACCATTGTCTCCAGGTGGAAGGGCAGGTTCTCTATGGTGAGGGCTGCATTCCTGTAGGAGCGTATCCTGAAGGGGTTGTCGCCCTTGATCTCCAGAAGATCGGCGATCTCGTTGAGGATCCTTGCTATCTCTGAATTCTCCATCCTATCCCTTGATGGCAGGTTTTATGTCCAGCACAGGGGTCCCATCGATGGCATCAAGACCCCTCACAACCACTTCCCCATCCCCCACTTCAAGGACCTTTACGGTGGAGACCCCGATGGGGTTTGGTCTGTGGGGGCTTCGGGTGAGGAAGACCCCCCGTCCCTTTCCTTCGCTGTAGAGCCTTTCCCTTTCCGCCCTGTCCATCCAGTACAGGACATCCAGCTCCATCCCTGCCTTGATGCCATCAAGGCCCTTCCTGTATGCCTCGTAGATGACGATCCTTGATGGCTGCCGGGAGAGGAAGCCCTGCCTTGGTGCCTCCTCCATGGTCTTGTAGGGAGAGACGATGAAGCCTATGGGCCTCAGTTTCAGGTCCCTTTCACCCTCCAACGATCCTCCTCACCTCGAGGAGTTTCATTATATCCCTCCTTGTCACGATGCCAGTGAGCCTCTCTCCTTCAACAACGACCAGCCTACCCCTGCCCAGGTTTATCATCTTCTCAAGGGCCTCCGATACCCTGTCATCAGGGTGCAGGAAGAGGTCCTCATCGAGCCTCTCCACAACCTCACCTGCTGTGAGCCTTCCCCATTCCTCCTTTGGCACCCTCCTTATGTCCTGGAGGGTGAGGAGACCGATCACCTTCCCGCCTTCAAGGACGGGATAGCTCACGTAGGGATGATGGAAGAAGTACTCCTCCACCACCCTCTCAAGGGGCATGGTGCTATCCACGGCTACCGGGTCCCTTGTCATTATGTCCCTCACCTTTATACCCCACAGTATCCTCTTTACAACCAGTTGCTGATAGCTGCTTTCCGCTGCCTGGCGGAGGAACATACCTATGAGTATGGCCCATACACCGCCTATTATGTTCAGCCTGAGGATCTGGAGTATCCCCAGGAATATGAGGAAGGTGGAGAACGCCTTTCCAGCATTGCTTGCCACCTGGGTGGCCCTCTCAAGGTCTGCCGTCTTCCACCACCATATGGCCCTGAGTATCCTCCCACCGTCGAGGGGGAAGCCAGGTATGAGGTTGAAGACGGCAAGGACTATGTTGATGATGAAGGTGTAGCGGAAGATGTCGATGAATATGGAAGTGGGGTGGAGGGTCGCTACCGCCTTTGTCAGGAGGAAGAAGAATACGGCAAGGGCAATGCTTGCAGCAGGACCGGCTATGGCTATCTTCAGTTCCTCTTCGGCCCTGTCCGGTTCCCTGGATAGCTGGGCCACACCACCGAAGATGAAGAGGGTGATCTCCTTTATATCCACCCCCATCCTCTTTGCCACATAGGAATGGCAGAGTTCATGGACCACAACGGAGGCAAAGAGGAGGAGGGAGGAGAGGAAGCCCATGAACCAGTAGCTTCCCACGGTAAGGCCGGGTCTGAAGTAGGGGAAGTATCCCTGGGCAAGGCTCCAGGCAACAAGTGCAAAGATGATGAACCACGAGTAGTCTATGGAGATCTGTATTCCTATTACCTTAAAGAGTTTGATATCCTGCCTCACAGAATCAGCGCCTTGGTTTCAACACTTCCTTTATCTGCCTCAGGGCGAAGCGGTGGTCTTCAGGGTTAAGGGCTGCCACAGAGTCTTCTGGAACATCCACGTAGTAACCCCTCATATAGGCATCCACAGCGGTGTAGAGGACGCATATGTTGGTTACACACCCGGTGAGGATGAGTTCCTCTACCTCTAAGGACTTCAGCCTTTCATCAAGGTCGGTCTGGAAGAAACCGGAATAGCTGACCTTTGGAACAACCATATCTCCTGGCTGGGGCCTGAGTTCCTCCACCACTTCGGCCCCCTTTGTCCCCTTAACGGCGTGTCTTGGCCACACCTTGAACTCAGGGTCATCCTCCCTGTGGTTGTCGCAGAGGTATATGACAGGTATCCCTTCCTTCCTTGCCTCTTCTATCCTCTTTGCTATGTTGGGTATGATCTTCCTTGTTTCAGGGACCTCAAGTGGGGCCCCTTCCCTCACAAAGTCATTGAGCATGTCTATTACAAGAAGGGCCTTCTTTCTCGCCATGGCACACCTCCCTGGTTGTGATTATCTCCCATCCTTTCATCCTTGCAAGGAACCACAGGAGGGGATCCGGGTTGACGGCAACCGGGTTTCCAACGGCCTTTAGCACCTTTCGATCGGAAAAGCTGTTACCGTATGCCCATGACCCTTTGAGATCGATTCCCTCCCTTTCAGATAACTCTCGGAGCAGCTTTAGCTTGTTATCCCCATAGGGGTGGAGCCCTTGTATGGTGCCTGTGAGTGAGCCATTTGCCCTTCCAAGCCTTGTTGCAATGACCACAGGGATCCCCAGGTGGGACCCCACAGGTTCTGCAAGGAACTCCAGTGAACCTGTAAGGAGAACAAGGAGATCGCCCCTCTTCCTGTGGAATTCAACCCTCTCAATCACAGGGGGTGACAGGAGCGGGGATATCCTCTCTCTGAAACACCTCAGGGAGAGGGCCTCTACATACCCTGCATCCATATCCTTCAGGTAGAGCTTGTTTCCCTTCATAGCCCTTACCAGATCCCTCCGAAGAGGGGGAAGGAGGCGAAAGAGCCCTTTGAGACCCATTGCCTTCCTCTCGATCAGATACCTTATAAAGACCCTCTCACTCGATCCCTCCAAAAGGGTGCCGTCAAGATCGAAGAATGCAGCCCTTCTCACAGGGACTTCCCCCCGTAGGAGAAGAGCCTCCTTCCCTCAATAACCACTGGCAACCCCCTCAGGACACACAGCCCAACAACAAGGACAACACCCCAGTACATGGAGGATTCCACCCCCCTGGGTATCTCTCCCACATATGGCTTCAGGGCGAGGACCAGAGAGAGGGTGACGAAGATGGTTACCTTTGCAATCCCGTAAAGGCCCCTCATGAACCTTGAGGAGACGAGGAAGTGACCTATCCCGGACTCCATCATCTCAAAAGGGGTTAGCCCCTTTGAGAGGGCATATCCCCTTATGGTGTCACCGATGAATCCCCTTGTTATGACGAGGAGGGGGGCCCATACAGGGACCATGTCTATATCCGCAAATACCACCCACAGGAGGCTTTCCACAACCCTGTCTATGGCTATGTCAAGTATGCTTCCAAGTTCGGATACCTCTGCCCTTTGTCTTGCAACGAGCCCGTCCATCCAGTCCATCAAAAAGAGGATGGCAATCAAGGGGGGCGCCAAAAACCTCAAGGGTCCCTCCATGTAGATGAGGAGGATGACCGCAAACAGAAGGGGAAGCCTTAAGAGGGTTATGAGATTTGCCATAATCCATCGGGACCAGGGCCTCAGGGTTCCTTTTTCATCTCCTCGAGGTTCTTGTTCATCTCCTCCTCAAGTCCTTTTACCCTTTCAAGGAGGTCCTTCACCTCCGAATTGGGGACAAAGCTCCTCTTTCCTTCCTTGACTATGGTGGTGTATACCTCATTTCCCACCTGGGCGAGGAGTTTCGTTATCTGACCCTGTATCCTGTGGTTTTCTATGACGAGTTTCGTCTTCTTCGTGGCCTTGCCAACCTCCTTTGTAACCCACTGGGCTGTCTTCTTTGAGGCCTCCCATGCCTCATCAAGCCCTTTCTCTATCCTCTCCCAGAGGGTGGATACACTCACCTTTTCCTGGAGCCTGGCCATCTCTTCCCTCGCCGTTCCAACACCCTTTTCCACCCTCTCTTTTAGCTCCCCATAGGAATCCTCGATCCCTTTGAGGAGCTTGTTCATGCTTTCCTTTCCTTCCTTCCAGGCCTCTTCACCCTTCTCCCTCAACCCCTTCAGCCTTTCCTGGGCATTCTCAACCATCTCTTTCAGTTCCTGGAGGGCGCTCTCAGATGTTTCCCTTGCCTTTCCGGTAAGCCCTTTGATCCCCTCTTCGATCCCTTTCAGCCCTTCTCTCCATTCCTTCAGCTTTTCTTCTACCTTCTTCTCATACCTCTCCCTTTCCTCCTTCCATCTTTCAGCCATGGCTCCCTCCTTTCCTGTTTTTCTCATTTTAGCAGAATGGTGAAGAAGTTTCAAAAGAACTAACCCATCTCTCCACCTATGTAAAGGAGGATAGAGATGATGGATATAGGGGCCGTTTCTGTCCTCAGGACCCTCTCGCCAAGACCCACAGTGATGAAGCCTGCCTGGGAGGCCATGTCCACCTCCTTTTCAGAGAAGCCTCCTTCAGGGCCTATGGCCACAAGGAGGGCATCTGATGACCTTATAGGATCTTCAAGGTCCCTCAACCTCCTCCTTTCCTCACCTTCCCAGAAGAGGAGCTTCAGGCCATCAAAGGGGAGCTTGAGGAATTCCTCAAAGGAGTGGATGGGATGGATCGAGGGCAGGAAGGGGGATCGGCACTGCTTTATGGCCTCTATGGCTATCCTTCTCCACCTTTTTACCCTCTCCTCTGCCCTTTGTCCCTTCAACCTTGGTATGGATCTTTCGGTGAAAAGGGGGTACACCTCCCAGACCCCGAGTTCGGTGGTCTTCTGGACTATGAGATCCATCTTGGAGGCCTTTGGTAAGGCCTGGGCAAGGGATACCCTGATCCCTGGAGCCCTTGCAACCCTTACATCCAGGATCCGGAGCACCCCCTTACCCTTTTTCAATTCCTCCACAGAGGCAAGATACTCCCTCCCCCTGCCATCCAGGACGATGACCCTTTCCCCTTCAGAGAGCCTGAGGACATCACGCAGATGGTGGTACTCTTCACCATTGAGGAGTATGGTGCCTTTTTTCTCATCTATCTCCTGACTGAAGAACCTCCTCATCCGGTATATTTTCTCTTCTGAGCGAGGTTTTTACAAGACAAAAGGCTTGACTGGTTGAGAACAATGGTAAAAAATAGGTTCATGGCCTGTGGTTCTATAAGGATTGACTTTCCTGGGTATCTATGGCATACTACATGCTTACTACAAATTTTGAAGTAGGGGGTCTGGATGAAGAGGTACATACTTGGAACCCTGGTGATTGCAGGCCTTCTGGCATACCTTTTTACCGGCCTTGTGAAGGGCCATCTGAGATACACCCTGCGCCTTGATCATGACATGCCAGAGATGGCCTTTGGCGGTATTGCCGAATACAAACCGGTCATAGAGGAGGCCTATCTCGTCCATGACCACCTTCTCATGACAAACAATGCGCTACCAGGACACTTCCCTGATGATGCCACCGTAATGGGGAAGGGCAAGAGGGCCTTCTGGTACTGGGTGGACTTCCCATATGCCATAAAGGCCTTCCTCGTTGAGGATATGGAGCTGCCCTTTTATGTGAAGGTCCTCCCTGTGAAGGTGAGGCTCATGCTCCTTCCTGAGTGGGTGAGGAGGTTTTACCCCTATGTGGCAGAGGAGCTGAGGAAGGACGGTGGATGGGAGAACCGTCTTGCCCTCTTCAAGAGGGAAAGGGAGGCAATGGAGGAGAGATGGGCCAAATGGGAAGAGGAGTCTGAAAGGCGCAGGAGACTTTACGAGAAGTGGCTTGAGGAGAACCCTCCCAAGGCAGATGACTTTGACCCATATGGCGATTTCCCCTTCCAGATAGGCAGAAAGGGAGGTTGAGGAGAGGCCCTTGCTTTCAAGGACCTTAAGCGCCACCCTCATAGGGATCGATGCCTGCCTTGTTGAGGTGGAGGTGGATATATCTCAGGGGCTTCCGGTCTTTTCCACCGTTGGTCTCCCTGACAGCGCTGTAAAGGAGAGCAGGGACAGGGTAAAGGCGGCCATCAAGAACTCCGGTTATCCCTTCCCATCGGGAAGGGTCACTGTAAACCTTGCCCCTGCCGATATAAAGAAGGAAGGAAGCCTCTTCGATCTCCCCACAGCGGTAGCCATCCTTGCGGCCCAGGGGGTCATACCCCAGGAAAGGGTCTCATCATCCCTCATCCTTGGGGAGCTTGCCCTTGATGGAAGGGTGAAGACCGTCAAGGGTGTCCTTCCCATGGCCATCATGGCCAGAAAGAAGGGGGTGAGGACCATCTTCCTTCCGGAAGGGAACTGCCCGGAGGCATCCCTTGTGGAGGGGACGGAGGCCATAGGGGTGAAGACCCTCTCCCATCTGGTGGAGCACCTGAGAGGGGAAAGGACCATCGAACCCTTCCATGGGGAAGGGGAAAGGGGGATAGAAGACGGTGAGGATGTGGATTTTTCCGAGGTAAAGGGGCAGGAGTACGCAAAGAGGGCCCTTGAGGTGGCTGCTGCAGGAGGCCACAATGTGATCATGATAGGGCCTCCAGGGGCTGGAAAGACCATGCTTGCACGGAGGGTCCCCACCATCCTCCCGGACATGACCTTTGAAGAGGCCCTTGAGGTTACGAAGATCTACAGCGTGGTCGGCCTCCTCGATGGCAGGACGGGTCTTATAATGAGGAGACCCTTCAGGGCACCCCATCACACCATATCGGATATCGCCCTTGTGGGAGGGGGAAGCATCCCGAGGCCAGGGGAGATATCCCTTGCCCATAACGGGGTCCTCTTCCTTGACGAGTTCCCCGAGTTCAGGAAGAATGTGTTGGAGGTGCTGAGACAGCCCCTTGAGGACGGGAGGGTGACCATCTCAAGGGCTGTCCAGTCCATCACCTACCCGGCCCGTTTCATGCTCATAGCGGCCATGAACCCATGTCCCTGCGGTTTCTGGGGGGATAGTCGGCACCAGTGCAGGTGTACGCCCCTCCAGATACAGCGTTACAGATCCAAGATATCCGGTCCCATCCTGGACAGGATAGACATCCACCTGGATGTCCCTTCCTTGAGCTACAGGGATCTATCCGCGGAGGGGGAAGGGGAAGGGTCTGAAAGCATAAAGGAAAGGGTTGAGAGGGCAAGGTCTATGCAAAGGGAGCGCTTTAAGGGGACAGGCATCCATTCAAATGCCCAGATGCCCCTGAGGCTCATAAGGAGGTACTGCAGGCTGGATAGTGAGTGTAAAAGGCTCCTTGAGGTTGCTGTGGAGAGGCTTGGACTCTCCGCAAGGGCCTACACCAGGATCCTCAAGGTGGCCAGAACCGTTGCCGACCTTGATGGTTCATCCGAGATAAGACCTCCCCACCTCTCCGAGGCCATCCAGTACAGGACCCTTGACAGGGCCCTCACGTAGTCATTCCTCTGGCTCTATATACTCAAAGGTCTTGCCCTCGTAGTTCCTGAAGAGGACCTTCCCCTTGTCCATCTTTATCACATATTCAGGCCCAACAGGGACCTTGCCCCCGCCTCCAGGGGCATCTATCACAAAGGTGGGAACGGCATAGCCCGTTGTGAATCCCCTCAGCCTCTCTATGATCTCTATCCCCTTTCTCACAGGGGTCCTGAAGTGGGATGTCCCTGGGACGAGGTCTGCCTGGTAGAGGTAGTAGGGGCGTACCCTGTGCTTGAGGAGTCCATGCATCAGGGTCTTCATGGTCTCGGGATCATCGTTTATGCCCCTGAGGAGGACCGTCTGGCTCCCGAGGGGTATCCCTGCATCTGCAAGGGCCGAGAGGGCCCTTCCACACTCCGGTGTGATCTCCTTTGGATGGCTGAAGTGGATGCTCATGAAGATGGGATGATACCTTCTGAGCATCCCTGTAAGGTCCTGATCTATCCTCTGGGGGAGGTTTACAGGCACCCTTGTGCCTATCCTTATTATCTCCACATGGGGTATCTCCCTTATCCTCTTGAGGATGGCCTCAAGCCTTTCGGTGCTCAGTATCAGGGGGTCTCCACCGGAAAGGAGGACGTCCCTGACGGACCTGTTCTTTCTGATGTACTCTATGGCTTCCTCAATGCTGCTGTCCCTTTCCTCTTCTCCTACCCTCCTTCTCCTTGTGCAGTACCTGCAGTAGGAGGCGCAGGTGTCGGTTACAAGGAGAAGGACCCTGTCAGGATACCTGTGGACAAGGCCAGGGACAGGGGAATGGCTTTCCTCCCCGCAGGGGTCAGAGAGGTCCCCTCTGGCTACAAAGGCCTCATCTATCCTCGGGATCACCTGCTTCCTTACGGGGCACTCGGGATCAAGGGGATCTATAAGGGAGAGGAGGTAGGGGGTTATGGCCATGGGGAACCTCTCTTCGGCCCACCTTATACCTGCCTCCTCTTCAGGTGTGAGGTTTACGAAACGCTTCAGGCCTTCAAGGTCCCTTATCCTGTTCCTGAACTGCCATCTCCAGTCATCCCAGAGGGCCTTCTCCTGGAAGGCCTCTTTCACCTTGTTGCAAACCTTCATACCCACTCCTTGTAGAGAATCCTGTCTTAACCCCTCTAAAGGATCTTTTATTTTAGCACTTAGCGGGACCGATTCAAACCCTTTTGTAGATCCCGCATGAAAGGCTATACAAAGAGGAGGGATTGGTGTATTAAAGGGGTATGAAGCAGATCCGCCCCATGCTTGCCCTGTCTTCCCCTCCCATAGATTCAGAGGACTACCTCTATGAACTGAAGTGGGACGGCACAAGGTGCATTGCCTTTGTTGAGGAGGGGAGGGTCAGGCTGCAGAACAGGAGGCTCCTGGACATAACCAGGAGGTATCCAGAGTTCCGGGATCTTCCCGCATCCTTGAGGGCATCTTCAGCCATCCTTGATGGTGAGATAGTGGTCCTTGAAGGTGGGAGGCCAGACTTCAGGAAGCTCCAGGAAAGGGAGCATGTGGAGGATCCCTTCAGGGTGGAGATCCTTTCCCGTATCCTGCCTGCTACATATGTGGTCTTCGATCTCCTCTCCATAGATGGAAAGGACCTGATGAAGATGCCCCTTGTGGAGAGGAGAAGGATACTTGAAGGGCTTTTTCCCCTTGGTGAGAATGTGATCCTCTCGGAGGTCTATCCAAGGGGAAAGGCCCTTTACAGAGAGGCACTTTCCCTTGGGTTCGAGGGGATAATGGCAAAGAGGAAGGATAGCCCCTATCTGCCCGGAGTAAGGTCGAGCTACTGGCTCAAGGTGAAGGGGGTGATGGATGTGGATGCCGTTGTGTGCGGTTACCTTGAGGGTGAGGGGGAGAGAAGGGGTCTTTTTGGCTCCCTTGTCCTTGGCCTCTTTCATAAAGGGAGGCTTGTCCACATCGGACAGGTGGGAACAGGCTTCGATGCAAGGGATATGGAGGTGATCAACAAGAGGCTGAAGAGGCTTGCAACAGGGAGTTGCCCCTTTGAGGTGGAACCGAGGTTGAAGAGGAGGGTCTTCTGGTGCAGGCCCGAGATGGTGGTAAGGGTCTCCTTTCAGGAGTGGACTGTGGATGGGAAACTCAGGGCCCCTTCCTTCAAGGGCATAAGGGATGATAAGGGACCTGAAGAGTGCCTCACACCGCCTTCTTTTCCAGGCTCTTCTTCAGGGCCTCCATGAGACCAAAGGTCCATATGTTCTTTATACAGCATAGCTTAGGACCTCAAGCTCTGCTGTCTGGTCGACTCTGGCCAGGATCTCATCCACCTTTTCCATCACGGCATCCTCGATGAGGTATTCATTGCAGTTTTTGCACTGTAGAAGGGGCAGTTTTTTTATGATAACGATGGAGTTGTTCCTGACCTTGAAGGGCATATCGGTGATAACACTCTCCAGCTTTCCCCCACAGATACGGCAATTCATTTCTTCCTCCTTGTTTTGAAATCCTTCTCCCACTTATCTATGGTGGGCTTATAGGCCGTCACTATCCTTATGTTGTTGTTATCCATGTCGGTAGCGATGTGGATATGGAAGACCTCCCCTTCGTACTCTGCATAGATCAGATAGCTCGGTAAGTATTTATCATCCGGATACTCTTCGATTATCTCATATGAATCCACCGAAGCCAGGATGGCTTTACGGGGTATGAAGCGTTCCCTCAACCGCATATTGACATGATAGGTCCAATACACCCTGTGATCTCTTACGCAAGACCGGATAAATTCCAGGATATCGGCACTCAAGGTTTGCAGCAGGCTATACCGCCTTCTTTTCCAGGCTCTTCTTCAGGGCCTCCATGAGGCTTACAACCTTCTCGACCTCCCTCTTCGGGGGGACCTTTATCTCCTTACCTTCTATCTTTGCCCTTATGAGTTCCATGAGGGATTCCCTGAACTCATCGTGGTATCTCTCGATGTCAAAGGGGCCTGTGAAGTGCTTGACCAGTTCCCTTGCAAGGGAAAGTTCCTCCTCTTCGAGACGGATTCCCTCTGGGATGTGCAGGGCCTCTGGCCTCATGACCTCGTCCGCGTAGTAAAGGGTGTGGAGGACGAGCGTCTTCCCCCAGATCCTTATCACCCCTATGTGCTCCCTCTCCCTCATGGCTATCTTTGCAAGACCTACCTTGTCGGTCATCCTCATGATCTCCCTGAGGAGGGTGTAGGCCCTCTCACCCCCTTCCTGGGGTTCAAGGTAGAAGGCCCTGTCGTAGAAGGTGGGTTCCACCTCCCTGGGATCCACAAACTTCAGGATCTCTATGGCCTTGGAGGTCTTGATGGCCACCTTTTCAAGCTCTTCATCGGTGATGGTCACAAACCTCCCCTTCTCGTATTCGTAGCCATGGACTATCTCTTCCCTTCCAACCTCCCTGTTGCAGGTGGGACAGAACTTCTCGTATCTCAAGGGGGTAGAGCAGGGCCTGTGGAGGAGCCTGAAGCTTATGCCCCTGTGGTGGGTGGCCCCGTAGACCTTGACAGGGATGCTCACCAGGGCAAGGGTTATGCTTCCCTTCCAGATCGCCTTCATACCATAACTATACCACCTTTTGCCTTTGATTTCATCATCAACGGATCCTGCCCTCACTTGTCCTTCTGCAGAAGGGATGCTATAATCTTGGCGAGATTCCAGAAGGAGGTGGTCCTTGGCCCATCCAAAGATACTTGCCTTTGTCCTTGCCGGGGGAAAGGGGGAGAGGCTCTATCCCCTTACAGCCTACCGCTCGAAGCCTGCTGTCCCCTTCGGTGGGAGGTTCAGGATCGTGGATTTCGTGCTCAGCAACCTCATAAACTCCCACATCTACTCCATATACCTCCTTGTCCAGTACAAATCCCAGTCCCTTATCGAGCACGTGAGGCAGAACTGGGTCTTTTCCCCCCTTGTGAGGGATCACTTTATAGCCATAGTCCCTCCCCAGATGAGGGTGGGACCTGAGTGGTTTCAGGGGACAGCGGATGCGGTCTTTCAGAACATAAACCTCATAAACGACCACAACCCTGAGATCGTCATCATCTTTGGCGCAGATCACATATACAGGATGGATGTGAGGCAGATGGTGGATTTCCACCTCTCCAGGGGGGCTTCTGTTACCGTGGCCGCAAGGCCTGTGCCCCTTGAAGAGGCATCTGCCTTTGGTGTGATCGTGGCAGATGAGGAGAACAGGATTGTTGGGTTTCAGGAAAAGCCTGAAAGTCCCACTCCCATGCCCGGCAACCCATCCATGGCCTATGTCTCCATGGGGAATTACATCTTCAACAGGGATGTCCTTGTAGAGGCCCTTATAAAGGCCCAGAAGAAGGATCAACACGACTTCGGTGCCCATGTGATACCGGACCTTGTGAGGACCGGTAGGGTCTATGCCTATGACTTTGCGACCAACGTGGTTCCAGGCATAAGACCCTACGAGGAGAGGGCCTACTGGAGGGATGTGGGGACCATATCCTCCTACTTCAACGCCCACATGGACATGCTCGGCAAAGAGCCAAGGTTCGAACTGGACAATCAGGACTGGCCCATCCATTCCGGCGTTGAAGGTGGTCCCTCTGTGAGGATCTTCGGTGGAGAGGTGGTGAACTCCTCCATTGCAGAGGGAACGGTGATCCATGGGGGCCTTATCAGGGATTCGATCCTCAGGAGCGGTGTGGTTGTTGAGGAAGGTGCTTCTGTTGAGGAGTGTATCATCATGGAGGGTGTTGTTCTCAAGAAGGGGTGCAGGTTGAAGAGGGTGATTGTGGACAAGCACAATGTAATAGAGGAGGGTGAGGAGATAGGCTTTGATCCGAAGAAGGATCGTCTCCGCTACACCGTTGATCCATCGAAGATAGTAGTGATCCCGAGGAAGGGAAGGACAATAGAGGCGTAGGGCCTCACATATACTCCTTTACGGCGGCTGCAAGGAGGGGGAGCATTATCTCATGGTGGCCTGTTAGTGAAAAACCCTTTCCTCCCTTCTTTGTGGGCCTCCTTACCACATTGGTAAGGGGTCTATAGTGCTGGATGAAGTCCATGTTTGCCGTGACAAACCTTTCCACCCTGTAGCCGAGGTTCCTCACAAGGGTAAGGGCCTTCAGGAAGACCTCTGGCAGTATCACAGCAGATCCCGCATTGATGTAGGCCCCTCCTTCGAGGTCTTTAACAAGGCCACAGAATATGCGGAAGTCCCTCATCCCTCCCTCCCCTATGGCCTTCCCGTCCACCTCAGGGTGGATGTGGATGATGTCGGTGCCAAGGGCCACATGGACGGTTACAGGCTTGTTCAGCCTCACCCCTGCCGCAAGGATGCTGATCTCCCTGTTCGGGCAGGACTCCAGTATCTCCCTGCCCACGGCCTCCCCTATGCCGTAGCCCCTCTCAACCCCTCTCTTTATGGCGCTGTTCAGGATCTTTCCCGTTTCTTCGGTCATGCCGAACATCCCCTCGTCTATCTCCCTGTCCACATCCTCCGATGTCTTTCCGGCAAGGGCAAGCTCGAAGTCATGGACGATCCCGGCACCATTCATGGCAACACCTGTGATGATGTCTTCCTCCATGAGGTCTATGATCACCGGGGAAAGACCGGTCTTTATGACATGGGCACCCATCCCGAGGATGACTGGCCTTCCCTTCTTCCTCGATTCCCCTATCTCCTTTGCAAGGGCTATGAGGTCCCTTGCTCCGAGGATGTCAGGGAGCCCTTCCAGGAACTCCCTTAAGGAGGCTCCCTTCTTCAGGGGTGTGGCGAGGTCCCCTTCCCTTACCTTGCTTGCCCTCTCCCCTATGGATCTCCTCTTCACCCCTTCAAAGGAGAGGGGTTCCCACCTCTTCATTCCACCTCCTCAAGGGGCTTTTTGAAGAGGATGTAATCCACGAGTTCACAGAGGATGTGTCCAACGGTGATGTGGACTTCCTGTATCCTTGGTGTGTTATCACTCCTCACCACAAGGGGTATATCCACCATCCCGGCCATCTCACCTCCATCCCTGCCTGTAAGGCCGATCACTTTTATATCCATCTTCCTTGCCGCCTTTATGGCTTCCAGTATGTTGGGTGAGGAGCCGCTTGTGCTTATGGCCATGAGGATGTCTCCCTCCTTTCCAAGGGCCTTCACCTGCTTTGCGAAGATCTGTCTGAACTCGTAATCGTTCCCTATACTCGTTATGATGGATGTGTCCGTTGTGAGGGCAAGGGCAGGCAGTGGAGGTCTCTCGATCCTGAAACGGTTTACAAACTCAGCGGCTATGTGCTGGGCATCTGCAGCGCTTCCGCCATTTCCAATGAGGAGTAGTTTGTTTCCTCTGGTGAAGGTCTCGGCTATGAGGCTTGCCACCTCGATGATCCTGTGGGTCTCCTCCTTGAAAAAGGCCTCCTTGACGGCTATGCTCTCTTTATAAACCTTTGTTACCAGCCCTTCCATCTGAACCTCTCCTTCCATTCTCCCACCTTCCCCCTGTTCCAGTTGGAGAGAAGGGAGTAGTAGGTTGTAACCCTTGAGATGTAGTCGACCCTGCTGGAACCGCAGGACCCGCACCTTTCCCGGATCCCCTCTATGGAGATACCACAGTCCATGCACAAGGTAAAGTCCGGAGACAGGGAGATGGACCTTACCCCTGTTTTCCTGAAGAGCCTCTCTATGAAGTCCTCCCTGAAGGGCCTTCCTTCGAGATAGATGTTGGTAAAGGTCTCCCCCCTTATGTGGGGCTGCAAGGCCCCCTCGTACCTTGCCCTCTCAAAGGGCTCCACCTCGGAAGAGATGGGCAGGAGGGATGTGTTGTAATAGATCTCTCCCTTTGCGATGTCACCCCTTATGTTCCTTCCACTCAGAGGGGCATGGTACTTGAGGTCGAGCTTTGCAAAGCGGTGGGCCGTGCTCTCCCCAGGGGTCTGGGTGAGGCAGGCCTGAAGCATGTGCCTCTTGCCCATCCGGGTTACCAGCCTCTCAAGCCTTTTGAGGACCCCTGCCGCCTCCCCTCCATCCCCCTCCTTTCCGATGATATGAAGGTACTCGGGAAGGCCTATTATACCCACAAAGGCCACTGCCCTGTCCGGGGAGAAGAAGCCCTTTTCCACCACAAAGCTCAGTGGTCCCTTCTCCTTTTCTGCAAGCCTTCTGAGGAACTCCCTCTTCTCGACATGGGCCCTTATGGCAATCTCCACCACCCTTTCAAGCTCCCTATCCGGATCCTGCCCTCCTCTGATCCGGTATCCGATCCTCGGGAGGTTGATGCTCACATTCTGGAGGATGGAGATGGAGGGGAAGGGACCTTCCAGAAGGGTCCTTCCATCCCCTCTTTCAAAGAGGATGTGGGGCACACCCTTTTCCTGACACACAGCCAGGAGCAACGACAGGAGTTCTCTATCCTCCAGGGTTTCTTCCCATATGTGGAACCAGGGCTGGGGGAAGAAGAGGGGCTTGCCAGAGGCATCCCCCTCCCTGTAGACCTCCATAAGGGCCATGGCAAAGAGCCTTGCCTCTTTCCTGTAATCCCCGTAGGTGCCGCATCGACTGCCACCCGGTCCTATGGCTGTAGCACCCCGGGAAGGCTTGAGGTCTATGTGGATCGTTGAGAATATGGCCTGTCCACCCCTGCCTGCCCCAAGCTGGGAGAATTCAAAGACCATCCTCTGGGCGATCTGCCTTATTCCTCTGTAGTCCATCCCCCTGAGATAGGGGGCAAAGGACAGGTTGACACCGTACCACCCTATGGAGGCTGCATAGTGGGCCTGAAGGAGGCTTGAGAGCCTTATCATCTGGGACAGGAGTGCATCTGCATGTCTGGCAGGTCCTGCCTTAACAGGGGGAAAGGAAAGGTCAAGGCCTCCTTCCTTGAGGCCCTCGAGGTTTTGATAGGTGGAGTAAGGCCTGTCTATGAAACCAAGGCCATGGATGTGTATGTCTCCCCTGATGTGGGCATCCCTCACCTCAGGGGAGAAGACCGCTTCAAGGGCATACTCCTTCTTTATCAGTTCTGAAAGTATGTGGCTGGATGCCTCTGGTGAGTGGGGTATGTTGGCATTCTCCTTCCCTGAATGGAAGAGGAGGTTCTCCACATCGTAGACGGGTACTCCAAGCCTCCTGTGCCTCCTGTAGATACCCTCAAAGCCCCTTTCGATCAGCTTGGTGTCCACGAGTTCCCTTATGAGGGGTGTGGTTATGTGCCTCAATCCGGACCGGAAGATGAAGTCTTCTATCTCCCTGCTTATGGCAACGGCTGACTCGTAGTCAAGTGGGGTTTCCCTCATGAGGGCATCCACTATCCTCTCCCTGTTCCAGGGACTCATCTCCTCCGATGATGTCCTTACAAAGAGGGTGAGGTCCGTTATCCTCTCCCTTGGGAGATCGGAGGGGTCGGTCATCTCTATCCTCCTGTCCTGCTACCGAAGAGGGTCTGGGCGATAAGGCCTGCAACAGGTGGGAAGAAGAATGTGCTCATCACCCGTATCACCGTGACCTTCCACCCGAGGAAACCGATCTCCATGGGAAGCCTTGAGACAGCCATAAGGGACCAGGCTGTAAGGAAGGACACCACCGTCCCTATACTTGCACCTGAGTGGAGGAGTGCAAGGGCTATGGGAAGGCTCACATAGGGGCCTCCAGGGGAGAGGCTTCCGGCTATGGAACCAAGTATGATACCCCTCAGCCCTGCCCCTGATCCGATCCATGCCGAGATGGACTCCCTGGGTATGAGGAGCTGAACCATCCCTGCCACAAGGAGTGCGAGGAAGACGAGGGGAAGGATCTTGAGGGTCATTGTGAGCCCCCACATAAGCCCCTTCACATGGACCCCTTTCCTGTAACCAGCGTACAGGAGTACAGCAGCCGCAAGGGCCATGAAGATGGTTGGAAAGAGCATGTTCCCTTTGTTAGTGATCATGGCTTTAGAGAGAGGGTTATACCTCAAATCATCCCCCCTTTCAAGGACTATTGGAAAGGACTTCCTTTAGGGTGTCTTTTACACTATAATTTGGGTATGGCAGACGGACTCAGGTATGGAGAGAAGGCCATAAAGGAGGTGAGGCTTGAGGTATGGGAGAACCCCTGTCCTGACAGGGACTATCTCATAGAGCTCTCCTTTCCAGAGTTCAGCTGCCTCTGTCCGAGGTCTGGCTATCCAGACTATGCCACCATAAGGATCAACTACATCCCCGACAGGTACATAGTCGAGCTCAAGTCCCTGAAGCTCTACCTCAACTCCTTCAGGGACCGGTACATCTCCCATGAGGCGGCTACAAACAGGATATACGACGACCTTCAGAAGGTCCTGAAGCCGAGATTCATAGAGGTCATAGGGGATTTCAACCCCAGGGGGAACCTGAAGACCATAATCAGGGTCTCCTCAAAGGGAAGGACCCCTTGAAGGCCCTGCTCTTAAAGACATGATGACCGTAAGGGTGATAGGAAAGGAAGGCCTTGAAGGGCTCTTAAGGGCCCTCAGGGAAGAGGGTTACACGGTCGTGGGTCCCCTTGTAAGGGATGGTGCAATACACTACGGGGAGATAGGGTCCATAGGGGACCTGCCCGAGGGATACAGGGATGAGCAGGGGGCAGGTAGGTATCGTCTGAGACAGGAAGGGGATCTCTTTTTCGGTTACGCGGTTGGTCCGGGTTCACCGAAATACTTTCTCAATCCCCCTGAAAGGCTCCTCTTCAGGGTCTCATCCGATGGAAGAGGGGTTGAAGAGGAGGATGGGGATGATCCGGGGTTTGCCTTCCTTGTAAGACCCTGCGATGTAGCAGGGATCTCCATCCGGGACAGGGTCCTTTTAGAAGGTGAGTACAGGGACCCCCACTACCTCAGGAGGAGGGAGAAAAGCCTCATAATAGCGGTGAACTGCACCCATCCAGGGGGTACATGTTTCTGTCTGTCCATGGGGACAGGCCCAGAGGTAGGAGATGGTGCCGACCTCATCCTCACAGAGGTCTCTGGCAAGGAGCACTACTTCCTCATACAGGCAGGCTCACAGAGGGGAAAGGGCCTTCTGGAGAGGATACCATCGATGGAGGCCTCTCCAGCGCAGATAAGGGAGGCTGAGGGGCTTATCGAAGGGGCAAAGGGGAGGATGGGAAGGGCCCTTGAGAGGGATGGACTCAAGGAACTCCTCTACAGGAGCCATGATCATCCATACTGGAGGGATGTGGAAAAGAGGTGCCTTGCCTGCGGGAACTGCACCTTTGTGTGCCCCACCTGCTTCTGTACCACCCTTGAGGACAGGATGGCCCTCGATGGATCGGCAGAGAGGTGGCAGAGATGGGATTCCTGCTTCACCCTTGACTTCACATACCTCCATGGAGGGAGTATCCGCTCTTCCATAGCTTCAAGGTACCGCCACTGGATCACCCATAAGCTTGCCACCTGGATAGATCAGTTCGGCACCCCTGGGTGTGTGGGGTGTGGCAGGTGCATAACATGGTGTCCTGTGGGGATAGACATTACCGAGGTGGTGGAGGAATTGAGAAAGGGAGGTGGATGATGGAGGATCTTGAGCGCCTTTTAAGGGAACATCCCTTCTCCAAGGGGCTTAGGGAGGATATCCTGAAGAGGATCGTTTCCTGTGCAAGGAATGTGAGGTTCAACGAAGGGGAGTACATATTCCGTGAAGGGGAGGAGGCAGACTACTTCTACCTCATCAGGTATGGGAGGGTGGCCATCGAGATAGGGGTGCCGGGAAGGCCACCCATAACCATCCAGACCCTCCATGACGGTGACATCCTTGGCTTTTCCTGGCTCATACCTCCATACCACTGGATCTTTGATGCAAGGGCACTGGAGCTCACAAGGGCCCTTGCCCTTGACGGCAACTGTCTCAGGAAGAAGTGCGAGGAGGACCACGAACTCGGCTATGAGTTCCTGAAACGCTTCAGCTACATCATGTATAAGAGGCTCCAGGCAACAAGGCTGCAGCTCCTTGATGTCTACGGATCTCCAAAGGGAAGGTGATGGGCCACCCCCTCATTCCAGCCATCCTCTCTGTAGGACAGATAAGGAGGGAGACAGGGGATGTTGTGACCCTTACCCTGGAAGGCTACGGGAGGCCCTTCCGGTTCAGGCCGGGTCAGTTCAACATGCTCTACCTCCCTGGTGCAGGGGAGGTGCCCATCTCCATAAGCGGAGACCCTGGAAAGATGGACAGGGTGGTCCATACGGTGAGGATGGTGGGTTCTGTCACGGGCCTTATAGGGAGACTGAAAAAGGGGGACCCCATAGGCGTGAGGGGGCCCTTTGGTAACCCATGGCCTGTGGATGAGGCCAGGGGTGACGATATCCTCCTTGTGGCAGGGGGGGTTGGGCTTGCCCCTTTAAGGCCTGTGGTCTACGATGTCCTCTCAAGGAGGAAGGACTTTGGCAGATTCCTCCTCCTCTACGGTGCAAGGACACCGGATGACCTCCTCTACAAGAGGGAACTCCACAGGTGGAGGGGGAGGTTCGACATGTATGTGGATGTGACCGTGGATTCCGCATCCTCCACATGGAAGGGCAATGTTGGTGTGGTAACGGCCCTTATTGAGAGGGCCCGCTTCGATCCATACCACACAACAGCCATGGTATGTGGACCCGAGGTGATGATGCGCTTTACCGTGAGGGCCCTTATGGAGGCAGGACTGAAGGAGGAGAAGATATTCCTCTCCATGGAGAGGAATATGAAGTGCGCCATAGGGCTTTGCGGCCACTGTCAGTTTGGACCCTACTTTGTGTGTAAGGATGGTCCTGTCTTCAGGTATGACACGGTGAAGGAACTCATCTGGAGGAAGGAGGTATGAGGAAGATAAGGCTTGCTGTGTGGAAGTTTGCCTCCTGTGACGGGTGCCAGCTCAGCCTCCTTGACTGCGAGGAGGAACTCCTGCCCCTTTCAGAGGCGGTGGAGGTGGCCTACTTCCTTGAGGCCTCACGAAGGGTTGAGAAGGGGCCATACCACATCTCCCTTGTAGAGGGTTCCATCACAACACCCCATGATGTGGAAAGGATAAAAAGGATAAGGAGGGCCTCAAGGTACCTCATAGCCATAGGGGCCTGTGCAACGGCAGGGGGGATACAGGCCCTGAGGAACCTGAGGGATGTTGAGGAGTTTACATCCCTTGTGTATGCAAGGCCCGAGTACATCGATACCCTTAAGGATTCAACCCCTGTATCCCATCATGTGAAGGTTGACCTTGAGTTGAGGGGTTGCCCCATAAACAAGCACCAGCTCCTATATGTCCTGATCTCCCTCCTTAACGGTCGCACCCCCAGCATCCCCTCCCACAGCCTGTGCCTTGAGTGCAAGATGAAGGACAATGTCTGCGTCATGGTATCAGAGGGGGTGCCCTGCATGGGACCCGTGACCCATGGCGGTTGCGGTGCCATCTGTCCTTCCTACAGGAGGGGGTGCTACGGATGTTACGGCCCTTCGGAGACGGTGAACATGGAATCCCTTGGCAGATGGTGGATCGAAAGATACGGCATGGAGAGGGAGGAACTTGTAAGGAGACTCAGGACCTTCAACATAGAAGGGGCCCTTGCACCCTTTGCAAGGTCCTTTGAAGGGGAGGGGGCATGAGGATAAAGGTGGGTAACCTTGCCCGTGTGGAAGGTGAGGGAGGGATCTATGTGAGGGTGAAGGGCGGGAAGGTGCAGGAGGTGAGGTTGAACATCTTTGAACCGCCAAGGTTCTTTGAGGCCTTCCTGAGGGGCAGACGTTTCGACGAGGCCCCTGACATAACGGCAAGGATATGTGGCATATGCCCTGTGGCCTACCAGATGAGCTCATCCCATGCCATGGAGGACCTTCTGGGTGTGAAGGTGGGCGGCGGTCTCAGGACCCTGAGGAGGCTTATCTACTGCGGGGAGTGGATCGAGAGCCATGCCCTCCATGTCTTCCTCCTCCATGCCCCTGACTTCCTTGGTTACCAGAGCGCCATGGAGATGGCAGGGGACCACAGGGATGTGGTGGAGAAAGGGCTGAATCTAAAGCGCATAGGCAATGCCCTTGTGGCCCTTGTGGGTGGGAGGGAGATCCACCCTGTGAACCTCAGGGTGGGGGGATTCTACAGGGTGCCGGGGAAGGAGGAGCTCAGGGGGATACTTGAGGACCTCAAAAGGGGAAGGGATCTGGCGGTGGAGATGGTGAGATGGGCTTCGACCCTGCCCTTCCCTGATCTTGAGAGGGACTACGAGTTTGTGGCCCTCTCCCATCCCGATGAATACCCCATGAATGAGGGGAGGATTGTCTCGAACAAGGGCCTTGACATAGATGTGAGGGATTATGACGACCACTTCGTGGAGGAGCAGGTCCCCCATTCAACGGCCCTCCACTCCAGATTGAAGGAAAGGGGCCATTACCTTGTTGGACCCCTTGCAAGGTTCAACCTGAACTTCGAGAGGTTGAGGCCCATTGCAAGGGAGATTGCAAGGGAGGTGGGTCTTGTCCCTCCCTGCAGGAATCCCTTCCTTTCCATAGTGGTGAGGACCATTGAGATACTCCATGCCTTCGATGAGGCAGTGGGTATCGTTGAGGGGTATGAAGAGCCAGGGGAGGCATCGATTGAATTTGAGGTCAGGGAAGGCACTGGATACGGATGCACCGAGGCTCCAAGGGGGATACTCTACCACAGGTACACCATAGACGGTAGGGGCATAATAAGGGATGCAAAGATAGTTCCACCCACCTCCCAGAACCAGGGGGTCATGGAGGAGGACCTGAGGAAGTTTGTGGAGATGAACCTCCACATGGCAGAGGAGGAACTCACCTTCAGGAGTGAACAGACCATAAGGAACTACGATCCCTGCATATCCTGTTCCACCCATCTCCTGAAGGTTGAAATAAGAAGGGATTAATGCAAAGGTTGTAATGATCTGCTATAATTTTAAAAAAGTCCTTTGAGGAAGGAGGTGATAGACTGTTGAGGCAGGTGTATTAGGACCGTTTGCTGAAAGGAGGGGGGTGTATGAAGCACTATCTTTTGAAAGAGCTTGACCGAAGGGAGTTCCTCAGGTTCTGCGGGCTCCTTGCCTCCATGCTCGGCCTTTCCGACCTCTACATCCCGAAGATTGCATCGGCCATAGAGAAGGCCTCCAGAAGACCTTCCGTTGTGTGGCTCCACTTCGCATCCGATACAGGATGCACCGAATCGGTGATCAAAGCCACCTATCCATCTGCTGCCGAACTCGTCCTTGACATCCTGAGCATCGACTACCATGAGACCATCATGGCTGCAGCAGGCACCCAGTCAGAAGAGATCCTGAAGAGATCCATAGAAGAAGGGGGTTACTTCCTCATCGTAGAGGGAGGGGTCCCCACGAAGCGTGGATACGGGATGATAGGGAGAAGGGATATGATGGATATCCTGAAGGAGGCCTCTGAAAAGGCGAAGGCCATAATAGCCATCGGTGCATGTGCCACCTATGGAGGGGTGCCAGGGGCAAGGCCGAACCCTGCCGGTATCAAGGGGGTCGGGGAGTACCTCGGGAGGCAGGTGGTGAATCTTCCGGGATGTCCTGTCAACCCTGAATGGGTGATTGCCACCATCGTCCACAACCTCCTCTTCGGAAGGCTTCCTGAACTGGACAGGTATGGAAGGCCAAAGATGATCTACGGTACAAGGATACACGACAACTGTCCGAGGAGGGCCCACTTCGATCAGGGTGTCTTTGTGGAGGAGTTCGGTTCAGAGGAGGCCTGGGAGAGGAAATGCCTTTACAAGATGGGCTGCAAGGGACCGAATACCTTTTCAAACTGTCCCCTTGTGAGGTGGAACGACAAGATAAGCTGGTGTGTTCAGACAGGCTACGGGTGCACAGGCTGTACCGAGCCTGGATGGCCTGATGCCTTCAGCCCCTTCAGGGCTGCACTGCCAGGTGTTGCCATCCCCATCTTCAAGGGTGTGGAGAATACGGCAGACAAGATAGGTGCCACCCTTGGTGTTGCAACGGCTGCTGGCATAGGTATCCACTTTGTGGCTTCAGCCCTGAAGGGCAGGACAAAGGGCAAGAAGGAAGGGGGTGAGGAGTAATGGCAAAGAGGGTAGTCATAGATCCCATCCCCAGGATAGAGGGCCATCTCGGCATAGAGGTTGAGGTGGAAGATGGCAAGGTGAAGGATGCATGGACCTCTGGAACCCTCTTCAGGGGGTTTGAGATCATCCTTGAGGGAAGGGATCCGCGGGATGCGTGGATCCTCACCCAGCGGATCTGCGGGGTCTGCCCCACCTCCCATGCCCATACATCAGCCATGTGCATTGAGGATTCCTACGGCATAAGGCCCCCTGACAATGGAAGGATCATAAGGAACCTTGTGGAAGGTTCCCAGTTCCTCCATTCCCATATCCTCTGGTTCTACCACCTGAACGGGCTTGACTATGTGGATGTTGTGAGTGCTCTAAATGCCCTGCCCCGCGAAAAGTACCTGAAGGATGTCCAGGCAAGGCTCAAGGCCTTTGTGGAGAGCGGACAACTCGGTCCCTTTGCAAACGCCTACTGGGGCCATCCTGCATACAAGCTCCCACCTGATCTGAACCTCCTTGTTGTGGCCCATTACCTTGAGGCCCTTGAGATGCAGGCTGAGGCCTCTCACCTTTCTGCCTTCTTCGGCGGGAAGATGCCCATGATCCAGGGGACACCACCTGGAGGGGTGACATGCACCCCTGGTGTTGAGGATCTCCAGAACTTCCTCTTCAGGCTCAAGAAGATACAGAAGTGGATAGATGAGGTCTTTGTGGAGGATGTAATAGCCATAGCGCCTTACTACCTGGAGTATGCCACCATCGGAAAGGGTGTTGGAAACTTCCTTGCCTGGGGAGTCTTTGAGGACAAGAGCTTCGATCCCACAAAGAGGACCCTCCCCATGGGTGCCATATACAACTGGGAACTCAAGCGCAATGAGGTAAACCAGGAGGATGTGAGGGAACATGTGACCCATAGCTGGTACAAGGACGGGCCGGCCCTCCACCCAAGCAAAGGTGTGACAGAGCCCGATTTTACAGGTTACGACACCGAGGCCAAATACAGCTGGGCGAAGGCACCGAGGCTTGGAGACAGGCCCATGGAGGTAGGGGCCCTGGCGAGGATGCTCGTTGCCTATGTGTCCGGGAGGGAGAAGGCAAGGACCCTCATAGATAATACCCTTGACAGACTTGGCCTTTCCGGAAGATACGATGTCCTCATGTCCACCCTTGGAAGGGCAGCTGCAAGGGCCCTTGAGGCAAAGCTCATAGCCGATTCCATGGTGGAGTGGACCATGGAACTCATCGAGAATCTCAAGGCCGGAAGGAAGGAGATGTTTACCCCCCACGAACCACCTGATTCAGGTGAAGGGGTGGGTCTGTGGGAGGCACCGAGGGGTGCCCTTGGCCACTGGTACACCCTGAAGAATGGCAGGGTCGAAAGGTATCAGGTGATCACCCCCACGGCGTGGAATGTCTCCCCCAGGGATGGGAACGGGGTGAGGGGACCCATTGAGGAGGCCCTCATTGGAACACCTGTGGTGGACCCCAAGAGGCCCCTTGAGGTCCTCAGGGTTGTTCACTCCTTTGATCCCTGTATCGCCTGTACCGTCCACATAATAGACCCTGAAACAAACGAGGTCTACAGGTTCAGGGTCTCGTAGGAGGTGGGTGATGGCTAAGGAGAGATACGAGCTTGTCTATGAGTGGAACCTTGCATACAGGATAAACCACTGGGTGAGGGCCATCGCCATCTTCGTCCTCATCTTCACCGGGTACTACATCTATGCACCCTTCATCCCAGGGAGTGAGGGTGGTTACCTGATGAGCTGGATGAGGTTCCTCCACTTCCTCTCCATGTACATCCTCATCCTGAGCCTCATAGCCTACATATACTTCAACGATATCGGTGCCCTGCTGCCAAGGTGGAGCCTCATAAGGGATATACCCGATATCCTGGGTTATTATCTCTTCCTCAAGGATACCCACAAGGACTACGAGAGGTTCAACCCCCTTCAGGCCCTCACCTACTTTGTGTGGGGACTCCTCATAATCGTCCAGATCTTCACAGGCTTTGCCCTCTACAGCGGCAGTGTTTTTGGCCTCTTTGATTCTCAGGCCGCCTTCGGATGGGTGAACAGGCTTCTGGGAGGTATGCCTGTAACAAGACTCATCCACTTTGCGGTGATGTGGATCTTTATCATCACCATCCCTGTCCACATATACATGGGGATACTCAAGGACCTTACCGACAGGGACAGGACCTTCACATCCATCTTCACAGGGTACAAGCTGAAGAAGGTCAGGGGATCGCAGTAATGAGGGTAAGGGTGATAGGGGTGGGCAATCTCCTCATGGGTGATGAGGCTGTGGGTGTCAGGGTGGTGGAGTACCTCCTGGAAAAGGGGGGCCTGCCAGAAGGTGTTGAGGCCATCGATGGAGGAACAGGTGGCCTCAAGCTCTTCCCTTACCTTGAAGGTGCGGATGGTATTGTGGTGGTGGATGCCTTCAGGGGCGGTGGAAGGCCTGGCTCCATCTACACCTTCGACATAAGTGAGGTCCCATCAAGGACGGCCCAGAAGCTTTCCCTCCACGAGGTGGACCTGAGGGAGGTCTTCTCCCTCTTTACCCTGATGAAAGGGAGGAGGCCTGAGGGGAGGATCGTGGGGATAGAACCTGGCAGGGTATGTCAGGGGATAGGCCTTACCCCTGAGGTGGAGGCCTCCATTCCGAAGGCAGCAGAGGTTGTCCTCAGGGAGGTCAGGAGGTGCATGAACTTGCAATAGCAAGGAGCATCCTCAGGATAGTTGAGGACCACGCAAGGAGGGAGGGTGTGGCAAGGGTGAAGAAGGTAAGTGTGAGGATAGGGGGATTTTCCTGTGTGGAACCTTCCTCCCTTACCTTCTGCTTCGATGCCCTCAAGAAGGGGACCGTGGCCAGTGCGGCCTTCCTTGAGGTGGATAAGGAACCTGTGAAGGGGTTGTGCAGCGACTGTGGTGGCAGGTTTGAGGTGGAGGGCTTTGTATTTTCCTGTCCCATCTGCAGGGGCAGGCGGTTCAGGGTTACAGGTGATGACGAGATGAGGGTCCTCTACATGGAGGTGGATTGAATGTGCCTTGCCATCCCCATGAAGGTGAAGAGGATAAGGGATGGATCAGGGATTGTGGAATACAGGGGTGTGGAGAGGGAGGTATCCCTCCTCCTCCTTGAGGATGTGAGGGAGGGGGACTACATCCTTGTCCATGCAGGCTTTGCCATTGGTAAGATCGATGAGGAGGCTGCAAGGGAGACCCTTGATCTGATAGAGGACCTCTTCCAGGAGCAGAGCCCCTACGGCACCTCGGGGCGAAGGATTGGTTCGGGCTTTGATGATTGAGGCATCCATTTCCTGCGATCCACCATCAGCGCACACCATCTGTCCTGAAGCATGGGGGGTTCTCTCTACAGAAGTTTTTTCGCTTCTTTCAGCACTTCTTTGATAAAGGGATTCCCTTCATCCTTCATCCTTTGAAACTCTTCATGGGTATAGACAAGGGGTTCTACAGGCAGATCTGTCATGTCGAGTATCCTTCCTATCCTCTCAAAGAATCTCTCTCGAAAGTTACCCACTATTATGAGATCAATGTCACTGCCTTCATGGACCTGGCCCTTTGCAAAAGAACCGTATAGATAGACCTCATCCACTGGGAGGGTTTCCTTCAGTTTATTGATGAACCCTTTCAACTCTTCAAGTACTTCTTCACTTCTTTCAATATCGATTCTGCATAGCTTAGGCATTCCCTTGCATCTTCCTCTTCATAAAATTCAACTGGAGCAAGGTCTCCACCCAGACCGTTAGGATACCTTGTGGGAATGTAGAACATATCAAGTTTCCTTGCCTCTGTAGAAAGAGAGGAAAGGCCTCCTTCTATCTTCGAGCACTCCCTTATAAGTTCCTTTAAAGAATGGGTGATTACTGATGTATAGCCATGTTCGTATAAAAAGGCCTTCAGGGCCTTTTCTGCTGATTGCTGTGCTTGAAAACAGCACCACTCATAATGCCCATCTTCAAGGCTATCCATTGCTGCAGAAAGGTCTGCCTCTGCCTGCTTTAGCCATCTTTCGGTTATCCTTCGCATCCGGGAAAATATATCACAATAGTCAACCTCTATGAAACCTTTTTCTACCGAGGGGTTGGATTGGGGACTACACCTTGACCCCCCTGCCTCTGGAGTGGTATCCTCAACGGTATGATCTCTGGCCTTCCCGACATCTCCACCCTTAGAAGCTGGGATCTGAGGCTACTCAGGACATACAAACCCCACCTCTCCCTTCCATCGAAGGTCTGTACCCTCTGTGCCCTTGGTCCATGCAGCTTCAAAGAAGGGGGAAAGGGCAGGTGCGGTATCAAGAGGGAGGGCTTTCTGGGAAGGGCTCTTCTCCTCCAAGTGGTTATCGGTCTTTCAGGACATACCTCCCTTGCAAGGAGGGTTTTCAGGGACCTTACCGAGAGGTTCGGGGACTTTTCTATAGACATGGGGAAAAGTGGCATCAGGACCCCCCTCTGCACCCTCATCACAGGTGCGAGACCGGAGAGGGCAGGTGAGGTTGAGGCCATAATAGACTACATAGAGGAAGAGCTGGCACACCTGCTCTCATCGATCCACTACGGTGGGGAAGGGGAGCTTCTTGACTTTGTGAGCAAGGCCCTCCATGCAGGTATGCTTGACAACCTTGCCCTTGAGGTGGGTGATGTGATCCAGATCTCTGCCCTTGGTATGCCAAGGGGTGAATCCAACTCCCCCCTTGCTGGTATAGGAGGGAAAGGGAGGCCCCTTATCCTTGTCATAGGCCACAACTCCCATGTGGGTGTTGAGATCCTGAGGCTCTTGAAGGAGAGGGGCCTTGAGGGGAAGATCGATGTCGGGGGGCTTTGCTGTGCAGCCCATGATCTCTCCCGCCACCACCACGGCCTCAGGATCATAGGGAACCAGGCGGATCAGATACCCATAGTTGCCTCCGGTATAGCGGACCTTGTGATCCTCGATACCCAGTGTATCAGGCCAGATGTGGTGGAGACGGCTGGCAGGATGGGTATACCCGTCATCGCAACGGCCCAGGAGACCGTCCTTGGCCTCAAGGACCTCACTCCACTGTCACCGGAAGAGGCAGCAGAAAGACTATCCCTTGAGGGGAAGGGGGTCATCTTCCATAAAGGAAAGGCGGCAGAGGTCTCTCTCATAGTTGCCTCCAGCTTCGACAGTAAGAAGATGGAAGGAGAAAGGGGGATCTTGAGGATAGGCAGAGGCCCTGTGAGGGATGGGGAGATAAGGGGGATAGCCCCTTCCATAGTGATGGGCGAGATACCGGGACTTGTTGGGCTCTTCGGCTGTCCTGAAGAGGACCCATCGGATATCCAGAGGCTTGCAAGGGAACTCCTCTCCATGGGTTTTGTGGTGGCAACAGGGGGGTGTTCGGCCATAGAGATAGGCAAGGGTAGCCCTCTCTTCCAGGCCCATGGGGATGATTTCGATGCCGGCAATCTGGTGAACCTCGGTTCCTGCCTTTCTGCCTCCCACTTCATCGGTGCCTGCATAAAGATAGCCTCTGTGGTCTCCCATCGCCCTATCGAGGGGAACTACAGGGGGATAGCCGACTACATATTGAACAGGGTCGGGGCCCTTCTGGTCCTGTGGGGTGGCTTCACCCAGAAGGCCCTTGCCACACTGTTCGGTGCCATGAGGCTTGGCATCCCGGTGCTTCTCGGGCCAAGGGGAAGGGGATACGGTGTAAGGTTCGAGGGTGAGGAGGTGTCCCTCATAAGGGATGCCCGTCTCGATGAGACCCTTGAGGTTACCACCCATCCCTCGAGCCTCCTCTATGTGGCCCATACCCTTGAAGAGGCCCTTTACATGATCCCGAGGCTCACGATGCGCCACAACGATACCCCTTCCGGGAGGAGGAAGAAACTTTCCCTCTATGCAGAGCTTTTCAGGAAGGCAACCTCTTCCCTTCCTCCAGATCTGCCTTCCCTTGTGAGGAGCAGCTTTGACATCCCTGAGGGGCTTGAGGGAGACCTCGAGGGGATAAGACCTGTGCGGATACCGGATCCCACCATCCTTGAAGACCATGGGGGTTGTTGAGCCTTTCAGAGATAGCGCCCTTGTGGAAAGGGTTGTTGAAGCCCTGAGGTCCCTCTCCATGCCAAGGTCCATAAGGATCATGCATGTCTGCGGGACCCATGAGAACAGTATAGCCCGTTTTGGCCTGAGAGAACTCCTTCCCTCGACCATCAGGGTGATAGCAGGGCCTGGATGCCCTGTCTGTGTCTGCCCTGTGGAGGACATAGAGATGGCCATGAGGCTCTCCCTTGAAAAGGGGGTGATCCTCGCCACCTTTGGGGACATGGTGAGGATACCAACCCCTTCCGGTTCCCTCCTGGATGCAAAGGCAAGGGGCGGGGATGTGAGGATCGTTTACAGCCCCTTCGATGCCCTCCAGCTTGCGGAGAGGAATCCCACAGAGGAGGTGGTCTTCTTTTCCGTTGGTTTCGAGACCACCGCCTGCGGGGTGGCGGCCATGATCCTTCAGGGGGTGCCCAGGAACCTGAGTTTCCTCGTGTCCCACAGACTCATCCCCCCTGCCATGGAGTTCCTCCTTGGTGTGGGTGATATAAGGATAGACGGGTTCATCATCCCCGGTCATGTGACCACCGTGATGGGCCTTGAGGAGTACCGGATCTTCCCAGAGGCATACGGGATGCCTGTTGTGTCGGCAGGTTTTGAGCCTGTTGATGTGCTTACGGCGATCCTCATGATAGGAAGGCAGATAAAGGATGGTAAGGCCCTGTGTGAGAACGCATACAGGAGGGCTGTAAAGGAGGCTGGCAACAGGAAGGCAAAGGAGGCAATGGCGGAGGTCTTCACCGTTTCGGATGCCTACTGGAGGGGGATAGGAAGGCTTCCAAGGTCAGGGCTTATCTTGAAGGGTGAATATGACAGGATCGATGCAAGGAAGCGCTTCTCCATCGATTTGAGAGAGCCTTCCCTTGATCTCAACCCTGGCTGTTCCTGCCACCTCATCATGATAGGCAAGATAGATCCTCCCTCCTGCCCCCTCTTTGGCAGGAGGTGCACCCCCCAAACCCCTTATGGGCCCTGCATGGTATCCTTCGATGGGACCTGCAATGTGTGGTACAGGCATCGGCAGGGTTAAAGGATTGTGAAGGGGCTCCGATAAGGGTGGAAGAAAATACCCCTCTGGATCGTTATAAAGGGTGAGAGGAGACTTTGAGGAAGGAGGTTTGAGCCATGACATGGTTGAGAGAACTCTTTGCCAGCTGCAGGGGCCCGGTCCAGAGGATGGTTTTTACCTTCCTTGTGTTCTTTTACGCCCTTGCAATCATTGCCTTTCCATACCACTTCGATGCAAAGAAGATGGGATGGTCCAAGTCTGTAACCATGGCGGATGATGGTGGAGATGGAGATGGTGGGGGAGACGGAGGCGGCGATGGTGGGGATGGTGACGGTGATGGCGGCGGTGACGGTGATAGCGGCGATGGTGACAGCAGTGGTGATGATGGTGATAGTGGTGATGGCGGCTCTGGGGATGACGACGGCAGTAGCGATGGCGATGACGATGGTGATGGCAGCGATGACAGTTCAGGCCACGATGGTGAGGACGATGATCACTCTGGAGATGACCACAATGAGGGTGAAGATGACGATCATTCAAGTGATGAGGGGCACGACTCGGATGACCATAGCTCATCCAGAGGTAGCCACAACGATGATGAGAGCCACTCCATGGGTCAGGGTAGTGGTCCCGGTTCTGTAGGTATTGGGATAGGTGGTATCGGTGATCTCTCTCCAGTCTCGGCTGCCGAGGAGGCTGGACTTGTCGGCAACTGGGGTTCATCCGGAACCGCCTCTGATCAGACTGGAGGTGGTGCAACCGGTTCAACAGGTGGTGGTTCAACAGAAGGGACTACAGGCACCTCACCTTCCGGTCAGGCCCCGGGTGGGATCCGGTGAGGTCACAGGGGGGACCCTCCATGGATGGCAAAGTGCGGAAGGAGATGCTCAAGGACAGGCTTGTTGACCTCCTTCCGCGCCTGCGGCGCTTTGCCATGGGTATCGCCAAGGATGGGGAAAGGGCAGATGAACTGGTTCAGATGGCCTGTGAGAAGGTCCTCAGCCGTTTCGATCAGTTCAAGGATGGCACGAACTTCGATGGCTGGGTCTTCAGGATCCTCTATACCTGCTGGCTCGATGGGCTCCGCAGGACAAGGACCCAGAACCTTTACAACAGGAATGCCATCTACGAAGCAGGCATGGAGAGGAAGAGGAGGGAGGTCCCGATAGATATATCCCTGGATATCAGGAAGGCCTTTGGACTTCTTCCGGAGGAACACAGGGTGGTCATCATGCTGGTATGTGTGGAGGGATACTCCTACGCAGAGACTGCAGATATCCTTGGCATACCAGCAGGAACTGTGGCAAGCCGTGTTGCGAGGGCCAGAAAGATGCTGGCCGATCTGTTTTACGGCAACCTAAGGGCCAGGAGTTACAGGGCTGCTGAGGAGGTGTGCAACGATGAATAGGAGGGTCGATGAGATCAGGCTTTCAGCCTATATCGATGGGGAGCTGGAGCCTCAGGAGATGGATGAGGTTGAAGAGGCCCTGAGAAGGGATGGAGAGGTGCGGGCCCGCTTTCTTGAGGCGGTATGTGTGAATGCAAGGCTGAAGGCCAGCATGAAGAGGCTTTTGAATGAAGAAGAGGTGCCGGAAGAGGTGGTGGATGGGATAAGGTCCCACAGGGTAGAAAGTGGGAAGAACGGTCTCAGATCGGGACTGATCAGGATCGCTGCAGGGATTGTGATGGTAATCCTTGGGTTTGGGGCAGGCCTGTTACTGGACAGGGAAAGGGTGAGGCAACCGGCGCTCTCTCTGCCCTTCCAGACTGAACTGGATGATGTGGTGAATGAGGTCCTCGAGTTTAATGTAAGTGGCAAGTCCATGGTCTGGACACCACAGAGGAATGGTTACAGGGTCGTTGTTACCCCTGTAAAGACCTACCGGGACAGGGAGGGACGTTACTATCGACAGTATCGGATAGAGGTGGTCCATGGGAGGGGTAGGCAGGAGGTGTATGGACTTGCATACAGGACCCCTGAAGGGCGGTGGAGGACCAGGATGATACTCTTTGGAGATGTGGACAAAAACATGTAGGAGGGGTTTGATCGATGGGTCGTATCGTAATTCTCCTTCTGCTGATAGCTGTACTTCCAGGCTGTATTGGGGGGATACAGGGTGTAAGGCCTGATCTCCAGGGACCGGACCTTCCCCTTTATGTCAAAGGCACTACCTATCTATACTCCAATGGAGGATGGGAAAGGGTTACAGAGGTAAGGGGAGGAGAGGTCTTCTGGGTGAATCACCGTGGAAAGATCTACAGGGGATCAAGGGATTTCATACTGCCTGCTTCATCCTGGAAGACAAGGAAAAGAGAGGGCAGGAGGTCCTTCTCTCCCCTTCCAGGTGTCTTCGGCAAAGATGGATCAGACTCTCTCTGGCCTCTGTATCCTGGCAGGTCCTTTAACTTCCTTGAAAAAGGACGGTGGCGGGAGCTTGATGGACCTGAAAGGCCTTACTACAGGTACTGGTTCTGTAGGGTGATTGGTGGGGAGCGTATATCTGTACTTATAGGAGACTTCAATGCATGGAAGATCGAGTGCAAGAGGTTTAACAGGAGATACAGGTTACGGGAGATACGAACCTGGTACTACGTCCCGGAGGTGGGACACTATGTGGTGTTTATCAGGAATGTGAAGAGGAAGCCTGAAAGACGGGTGGAACTCCTTGCAGTCCTTCCACCCCGTGACAGTCTCCCTCAACAGGCAGTGAGACTTATGGATGACAGCTTTCAGAGGGCCCTTGAGTTCAACAGAAGTGGTGTGCCAGTGAGGTGGGCCGATCCTGATAGTGGCGTGTCTGGAGAGGTGGTGTCTCTCGGTACCTTCAGGACAAAGGGTGGCCTCTACTGCCGCAGGTACCGCCAGACCGTCACCTCAGGGGATATAAAAGGGAGATACTACGGTCTTGCCTGTCGCATAGATGGAAAGTGGATCGTGCCACAAATTAGATAGCTTCCCTCCCGTGGTTCCTTCCTGATCTGCCATATCTGGGAGGGACCTCCCTCCTTGATGAAACGATTTTCATTGGTCTTTTTCCCATATTCTGGTAATATTTACAAAATCTGATGGAGAGATGCTATGGTAAGGGTAAGATTCTTTGCCATTCTCAAAGACCGGGTGGGCAAAGAGGTGGTGGAGATACCCGTTTCCGGGAACATCACCCTCAGGGATCTGGAGGAGAAGGTGATGGAGATGTTTCCCCAGATGGAGGAGTACCTGAGGGGGCGGAGGCTTCTTGTCTCGGTCAACCAGGAGTTTGCCACCCCTGAAACGGTGATAAAGGACGGAGATGAGGTGGCCTTCCTTCCACCCTTTTCAGGAGGTTGATGATGGAGATGGTAAGGGTCCAGAGGGAGGATTTCTCCATAGATGAGGAGATAGAACGGGTCAAGAAGACCTCAAAGGCCATAGGGGCTGTTGTCACATTCCTTGGAACAGGAAGGGACATATCGAGGGGGGAGAGGATTCAGGGCCTTGAGTTTGAACACTATGAAGGCATGGCAGAGAAGAAGCTTGCCGAGATCAGGAACAGGGCCCTTAAGAACTTCAACGTCCTTGAGGTTGCCATTGTCCACAGGGTCGGAAAGATAGGCATAGGGGAGAACATCGTCCTGATAGTTGTTGCCTCCCAGCACAGAAACGATGCCTTCATGTGCTGTGAGTGGTGCATATCCGAGCTCAAAAGGATCACACCTATATGGAAGAAGGAGTTCACCGAGAAGGGAGAGATCTGGGTTGAGGAGCATCCATAAGGTGCCAGATGATCCGTCTTTTTAGGGTCTCAAAGAGGTATCCCGAAGGGGTAACAGCCCTTCACGAGGTCAGTCTCCACATAGAGAAGGGTGAGTTTGCCTTTCTCACAGGGCCAAGCGGGGCCGGGAAGACCACCCTTTTACGCCTCCTCTTCCGTGAGGAGAGACCCACCTCCGGTCAGATCATCATAGATGGGAGGAACCTCATCAAGCTTCCCAGGAAGGAGGTGCCCTTCTTCAGGAGGAACATAGGTCTTGTATTCCAGGACTTCAAGCTCATACCTCACTGGACGGTCTATGAAAATGTCGCCTTTGCCCTGGAGGCCCTTGGCACACCGCCAAGGGAGATAAGGAAGAGGGTCCTCCGTGTCCTCGGGATGGTGGGGCTCCACGGCAAGATGGCCAGGAAGGCCGCTGTCCTTTCCGGTGGTGAGCAGCAGAGGGTGGCCATAGCAAGGGCCCTTGTAAAGGAACCGAAGATACTCCTTGCCGATGAACCTACAGGCAACCTGGATAACGAGATGGCATGCCGCATCATGGAGATATTTGAGGAGATCAACACCAGGGGCACCACCATAGTGATGGCCACCCATAACTACGAACTGGTCTCAAGATACGGTAACAGGGTCATTGGCCTTGACAGGGGCAGGGTTGTTGAGGCCACAGAGAGGGTGGCGGAGGGGACCTGATCCTTCAGGGGTCTCATGGGATGGTGATGAGGGGGGTTAACTATCCTTACTACTTCCTCGCAAAGGCGCTGAAGGGCATAAAGAGGCACCTGTTCCTTAACATAGTCACGGTAGTTATCATCACCTTCTCCATGGCCATCTTCGGGATCTTCTCCCTCCTCTTCCTCTACACAAAAGGGGTGGTTGACAGGTGGGAGGAGAGGATGGGTATCAGTGCATACCTGGAGGAAGGGATCGATAGGGCCACCCTGAAGGCACTCATGGACCGGATCAGGGCTATTGACGGAGTTGAAGGAGTAAGGTATATTTCAAAGGAAGAGGCCTACAGACTCTTCAAAAGGGAGCTTTCAAGCCTTTCCGATGTGGTGGAGGACCTTGACGAGAACCCCCTTCCATCTTCGCTTGAGGTGAGAGTGAGGAGTGGCATGGAGGTGGAGGGTGTGGAGAGGATAGCCAGGGAGATAGGGAGGCTCAAGGGGGTTGAGGATGTGGATTTTGGAGGGCAATGGTTAAAGAGGCTTGCCACCATCCTGAAGCTCTTCAGGGTATCCCTTGTTGCCCTGAGCCTCTTCCTCTTCCTCACCATTGTGCTTATCGTCTCAAATACCATCAGGCTGACCATGTTTTCGAGGAAGGATGAGATAGAGATCATGGAACTCGTTGGTGCCACGGAAAGGTTCATAAAGATGCCCTTCCTTATAGAAGGCTTCCTTCAGGGCACGATAGGTGCCTTTACAGGTGCCCTCATAGTCCTTGGGTTGCATTCTGCGATCTTCCCGAAACTCGGTCCCTTCTTCATGATACTGAGTGGCAACCCCTCTCCACGTGTGCCCATGGCAGGGCTTCTCCTCTTCATGGTCCTCCTTGGTGGGGCCCTTGGGATCGCCGGCAGTTCCTTTGCCGTGAAGAGGTTTCTGGAGGCAGCCTGAGGTGAGGAGTTGGTGGATATTGCCCCTTACCCTCCTTACCCTCCTTGTCCCCCTCAGGGTCTGGGGTGAGGCAGGGGGGCTCAAGAAGGAGCTTGTCAGGAAAGAGAGGGAACTGGTGGAGTTGCAGGATGCCATCAGGGCAAGAAAGGAGAGGCTCAGGGCCCTCGGGTTGAAGGAGAGGTCCCTCATTGAGGCCATAGCCGCCATGGACAGGGAGATCAAGGAGAAGGAGAGGGCCCTCAGGGAGGTAGAGGAGAGGATAGAGGACCTGAAAGGAGAGGTAAGACTCCTTAAGGAGAGGATAGAGGGGTTGAGGGCAAAGAAGGTCTCCCTCAGGGAGAGGTTGAAGCAGAGGGTGGTTGTGGCCTACAAGATGCAGAGGGGAAGGATGGTGGACTTCCTCTTCTCCTCTCAGGACCTGCCCTCCCTTGAGCGCAGGTACCGATACCTTGAGGCCCTTGCAAGGTATGATCTCAACCTCATGGAGACATACCACACCATACAGGAGGAACTGGCCTCTGAAGTGGAGCGGCTCAGAAAGAGGGAAAAGGGGCTGCTTGCGTTAAAGGAAAGACTCAGGGACAGAAGACGTGAACTGCTCTCTCAGAAGGCCAGGAGGAGGAAGGTCCTCAGGACCATAAGGAGCAATAGAGAACTCAGCCTTATAGCCCTCAAGGAGATGGAGGATGCCTCCCTGAGACTCACATCAAGGATAGAGGAGTTGAGGAGGAGGTATGGAAGGGGGTCTTCTGGAAGGGGCTTTCCATCCATGAAGGGCTCCCTCAAGATGCCTGTAAAGGGGACGGTTGTCTCCTTCTACGGGAAGAGGAGAGATCCAAGGTTCAATGCCCCCATATTCAACAAGGGGATAGAGATAAAGGCACCCATGGGTGCGAAGGTAAGGGCAGTATACCATGGGAAGGTCATATTTGCCGACTGGTTCGGTGGATACGGTCTCACCATGATCATCGACCATGGAGACGGGTACTACACCGTCTTTGCCCACCTCTCGGAGATACTCAAGAAGGTCGGGGAGGAGGTGGAAAAGGGTGAGGTAGTGGCCCTTGTGGGAGATACAGGGTCCCTGAAAGGACCCCGCCTCTACTTTGAGATACGGTACCACGGTATGCCAAGGGACCCCCTTGAGTGGGTCTCTATGAGATAAAAGGAAGGAGGATCTACATGGAAAGGGGTATCAAAAAGGTAACATTCATCACACTCTTTTTCATCATCTTCGGGGTTACAGTGGCAACGGTAAGCCCTGGTGTCTATGCGGTCTCCAGGAAGACCTATGAAAAGATAAAGATATTCACAGAGGCCCTGACGATCGTTGAGGATAGCTATGTTGAAGAGGTGGACCCATCAGAGCTCATCTACAACGCCATAAAGGGGATGGTAACCAACCTTGATCCCCATTCCTCCTTTATGACCCCTGAGGAGTACAGGGAGATGCAGGTGGAGACAAGGGGGACCTTTGGGGGGCTTGGCATAGAGATAACCATAAAGGATGGTGTCCTCACGGTTGTGTCCCCCATAGAGGACACACCCGCCTACAGGGCAGGGATAAAGGCAGGGGACAAGATCGTCAAAATCGAGGACAAGCCCACCAAGGGCATGACCCTCAACGAGGCCGTCAAGCTTCTCAGGGGGCCGAAGGGAACGAAGGTGACCATATGGATCATGAGGGAGGGCTTTGAGAAGCCGAGGCCCTTTGAGATCGTAAGGGACATCATCCACATCAGGAGTGTTAAATCAAGGCTCCTTGAAGATGGTTTTGGTTATGTGAGGATCATAAACTTCCAGCAGGGCACCGATGAGGAACTGAAGAAGGCCCTCAAAGGATTGGAGGAGGAATCAGGAGGGCTAAAAGGGCTCATCCTTGATCTTAGAAACAACCCCGGTGGCCTTCTGGATCAGGCTGTTTCTGTATCCGATATCTTCCTTACCAAAGGCCTTATCGTGTACACCAAGGGAAGGATAAAGGAGCAGGAGATGCGCTTTGAGGCAAAGATGGATGGAACGGAGCCCACCTATCCCATGATCGTCCTTGTAAACGGTGGCAGTGCAAGTGCCTCTGAGATAGTGGCAGGGGCCCTTAAGGATCACAAGAGGGCAGTCATCATGGGGACCACCACCTTCGGGAAGGGCTCTGTCCAGTCCATCATCCCCCTTGAAGATGGTTCGGCCCTCAGGATAACCACCTCCAAATACTACACACCCTCAGGGGTCTCCATCCAGGCCCGAGGCATAGTTCCAGATATCGTGGTGGAGGAGAGGGTGGTGGAGAAGAAGCCGGAAGTCAAGCACCCCAGGGAAAAGGACCTTGAGGGCCATCTCGAAGGGCCCAAGGGTGAGGGGAAGGAAGAGAAAAAGGCCAAAGGAGAAGAGGAGATAGAGGACTTCCAGTTGAAGACGGCCCTCGACTATCTAAAGGGGTGGTACATCTTCAAAGAGCAGTTCGCCTTCTGATATGGCGAGGCGAAAAAGGAAGAAGAAGGCCCCCTTGCTCTTTATAGGTGGGGCCTTTCTCATCGTTGTGGCTGTGGTGGTTTCCCTGGTCTTCTTGAGGGAGGAGCCCCGGAAGGGAAGGGTCCCTGCAAGAAGTATAGATGGCCTTATCAGGGGAGCCCTCCTTCCCATGGGTCTGAAGGAGAAAAAGGGTGAGGCCATGGCCTTTGTCCTGCCGAAAGGGCTCCATCCTGAAGAGGTGAGGAAGGGGATGGAGAGGGCCCTTAACAGGGCAGGATACAGGGCAACTGTGATTGCAGAGGCATGGAAGGGTTATACCGCCTTGAGGGTCCTTGAGGGGGACAGGCTGGTGAGGAGGATCATCCTCTATCCTCCCAAGGCCTACAGGGCCAGGGTGGCCATTGTCATAGACGACTTGGGGCACAACCCGAGGATAGCCGAGGAGGTGATAGAGCTTCCAGTGACCCTTTCCATCCTCCCCTATCGTCCCTACTCGAGATGGATTGCAGAGGAAGCAAGGAAGAGGGGAAGGGAGGTACTCCTCCACCTTCCCATGGAAGCAAGGGATCCCGGAGAGGACCCGGGTAAGGGGGCCCTTTTTACCAATATGTCTGAGGAAGAGGTGAGGGAGATGGTAAGAAGGGATCTTGAGGCCCTTCCCTATCTAACAGGGGTGAACAACCATATGGGATCCAGGTTCAGTGCAGACCAGAGGCTCATGAAGGTTGTCCTCGGGGAACTGAAGGGCAGGGGGCTTCTCTACCTTGACAGCAAGACAACCCCTGATTCCAAGGGCTATCTCCTTGCAAGGAAGATGGGGATCAGGGCACTGGAAAGGGATGTCTTTATAGATAACAAGAGGGATGTGGACTACATCAAGGGGCAGTTGAGGAGGCTCATGGAGAAGGCAAAGAGAAAGGGGGTTGCCATCGCCATAGGGCATCCCCGTCCTTCAACGGTAAAGGCCATAAGGGAGATGCTACCTGTCTTTGAGGAGGAGGGCATAGAGCTTGTGCCCCTATCCTCTATCAGGTCTCCCTGAAAGGAGGTTTCTTTGGATATTGAAAGGTACCTTGAGGAGAAAAGGGTCGAGGTGGAGGAGGCCCTTGAGAGGTATCTCCCGGGGGAAGAGGACTTCCCCAGGACCCTTCACAGGGCAATGCGGTACAGCACCTTTGCAGGTGGCAAGAGGATAAGGCCCATATTCACCATCGCAACCGCTGAAGCCCTCGGCAGAAGGGGTGAAGAGGTCATGCCCCTTGCATGTGCCATAGAACTCATCCACACCTATTCGCTCATACACGACGACCTCCCTGCAATGGATGATGATGACTGGAGGAGGGGGAAACCCACCTGCCACAAGGTCTACGGGGAGGCCATGGCCATCCTGGCTGGTGATGCCCTCCTTACCCTGGCCTTTGAGGTGATAGCTGCGATGGATGAGGACCATGATCCCTCCAAGGTCATGAGGGTGGTGAGGGAGATAGCCAGGGCTGCAGGTTCCATGGGTATGGTTGGCGGGCAGGCCGTTGACATAGAGTCGCAGGGGAAAAGCGTTGACTTCCCCACCCTTGAATACATCCACATCCACAAGACAGGGGCCCTCATACTTGCCTCCATAAGGGCAGGTGCCATGATGGCCGGGGCAGGTGCAAGGGAGTTGCAGGCCCTCACAGACTACGGGGAGGCCGTGGGTCTTGCCTTTCAGATAGTGGATGATATACTCGATGTGGAGGGTGAGAGGGAGGTCATGGGCAAGGAGACAGGGGTGGATGCCCTGAAGGGGAAGGCCACATACCCTTCCCTTGTGGGCCTTGATGAATCGAAGAGGAGGGTTGAGGAGCTCATCGATCGGGCCATATCCTCCCTTTCGGTGCTGGGTGAGCGGGCTTCAACCCTCTCTGCCATTGCAAGATACATAGGGAAGAGGACAAAATGAGCATCCTTGAGAGGATAGACGGACCACAGGACCTGAAGTCCCTCTCCCTGGAGGAACTCTCAAGCCTTGCAGGAGAGATAAGGGAACTCATCATCGATACGGTCTCAAAGACAGGCGGCCACCTTGCGTCAAGCCTTGGTGCCGTTGAGCTTGCCATAGCCATCCACCGTGTCTTTGATGCCCCCAGGGACAGGATCATATGGGATGTGGGGCATCAGGCCTATGCCCACAAGATCCTCACAGGCAGGAGGAAGGTCTTCCATACCCTGAGGCAGTCAGGGGGGATAAGCGGTTTTACCACCCCCTCTGAGAGCCCCTACGATGCCTTTGTTGCCGGCCACAGCAGCACCTCTATCTCTGCCGGACTCGGTATGGTCTCAGCCAGGGATCTTGAGGGAAAGGACTACAAGGTGATCGCCGTTATAGGGGATGGGGCCATGACGGCCGGCATGGCCTTTGAGGCCCTGAACCAGGCAGGTCACCTCAAGAAGGATATCATCGTCATCCTCAACGATAACGAGATGTCCATAGCCAGGAATGTCGGGGCCCTTGCCTCCTTCCTCAGCAGGAAGGTGACGGGCAGGTTTGCAAACAAGCTTAAGAGGGAGATCCAGTCCTTCCTTCACTTCATACCCAGGATAGGGGATGGGATGGTCTCCATCGCCAAGAAGGCCGAGGACTCCATTATATCCCTCCTGACCCCTGGGATGCTCTTCGAAGGCCTTGGCTTCAACTACATCGGTCCTATAGACGGGCACAACATGGGCCAGCTGATAGAGACACTGGAGGGTATAAAGGATGCAAAGGGACCCCTCCTTGTCCATGTCCTTACAAAGAAGGGCAAGGGTTACAGGCCTGCCGAGGAGGATCCATCCAGGTTCCACGGTGTGGGACCATTTGATGTTGCAACGGGTAAGCCCCTTTCCAGGGGGAAGGTCCCAACCTACACAGAGGTCTTCAGCCGTACCCTCATAGAACTTGCCAGAAGGGATGAGAGGATTGTTGCCATAACAGCAGCCATGCCCGAGGGGACCGGGCTCGATGCCTTCAGCAGGGTCTTCCCCGATAGGTTCTTCGATGTGGGGATAGCCGAACAGCATGCCGTAACCTTTGCTGCAGGCCTTGCCATCTCTGGATTCGTCCCTGTGGTGGCCATATACTCCACCTTCCTCCAGAGGGCCTTTGACCAGATCATCCATGATGTCTGCCTTCAGGACCTCCATGTGATCTTCGCCATCGACAGGGCAGGTATCGTGGGGGCAGACGGGCCTACCCACCACGGCCTGTTCGATCTCTCCTATCTGAGGCATATACCGAATATGGTGGTCATGGCCCCGAGGGATGAGGTGGAGTTGCCAGCCATGCTTGAGAAGGCCCTTGAACTGAAGGGACCTGTGGCCATACGCTATCCCAGAGGAAAGGGGGTTGGCAGGTCCTTTGAGACCGGCTCCATAGAGCTTGGCAGGGGTGAGGTCCTGAAGGACGGTACCGACCTTCTGATCATTGCCATAGGGAGCACGGTACACCCCTCTCTTAAGGCTGCCGAAGAGCTTGAAAAGGAAGGGTTCAAGGTGGCGGTCATAAATGCCCGCTTTGCAAAGCCCATAGATGAGGAACTCATCCTTTCCTACCTCAACAGGACAAACAGGATCCTTACCGTTGAGGAGAATACCCTCATGGGTGGCTTCGGGAGTGCTGTCCTTGAGATGCTCGAGAGGAGATCCGTAAGGGGTGTGACTGTAAGGAGGCTTGGTATCCCCGATGCCTTCATCAGGCACGGCAGCCAGGAGGAGTTAAGGAAGCAGTGCGGGATAGACGAAGAGGGGATAAAGGCCTCAGCAAGATCCCTCCTCCTCCAGGAAACAGGGCTTGGGAAAAGAGCGTCTCGATAAACTCATCCTTGAAAAGGGGCTTGTAGAGACGAGGGAGAAGGCAAGGGCCCTCATCCTTGAGGGACGGGTCCTTGTTGATGGTGTCCCCGTGGATAAGGCAGGGAAGCTTGTCCCTGAAGATAGCGACATAAGGATCGTGGAACCCCTTCCCTATGTGAGCCGTGGAGGGGTAAAGCTTGAAGGGGCCCTGAAGGCCTTCTCCATAGATGTGAAGGGGAAGAAGGCCATGGATATCGGTGCCAGCACAGGAGGTTTTACGGATTGTCTCCTCAAGTTCGGTGCCAGGAAGGTCTATGCCGTTGATGTGGGCTATGGTCTCCTTGACTGGAAGCTGAGGCAGGACGAAAGGGTCATCCTCTTGGAGAGGAGGAACATCCGGTACCTTGATTACGAGGAGGTGGGTGAGAAGGTCGACCTCATCACCATAGATGTCTCCTTCATATCCCTTGAGAAGGTGATACCGAAGGCCATGGAGTTCCTGAAGAAAGGGGGGATAATCCTTGCCCTTATCAAACCCCAGTTCGAGGTGGGTAAGGGGGAGGTGGGAAAGGGAGGAGTGGTCAGGGACCCTGAGAAACACAGGAAGGTGATAGAGAGGTTGAAGACCTTTTCCAGGTCCCTTGGTCTAAGGGTAAAGGGGGTGGTAGAGTCCCCCCTGAGAGGGGCAAAGGGGAACAGGGAGTTCTGGCTCTATCTTGAGGGCTGACCCCCTTCTATCTCCCCTGCCCTCTTAAGGGCATACTGGAGGGTGAAGGGACCCAGAAGGAGGTTGAAGACGATGATGGCAAGGGCAAGCTCCTTGAACCCCATCCCCCACAGGGGAAACCTCCTTTCCACCATGATGGCAAGTCCAAGGGTCACCCCTGCCTGGGAGATGAGGCCAAGCCAGGTGTAATGGCCTATCTCCTTTTCCGCTTCAGCTAGTGAGGCCCCGAATCTGCTTCCCACATAGATGGTGAGGACCCTGAGGGCCGCAAACACGGCCCCTATAAGCCACATCCTCCTGAAACCCTCTATATCAAGGGAGGCCCCTGCTATGGCAAAGAAGATGGCATAGATGGGCAGGGATCCCCTTTCAACGGCCTTTATGAAGGATTCCCCCTCCTCTGAGAAGTTCTCCACAAAGAAGCCTGCAGCAACGGCCACAAGGATGGGTTCCAGGCCATAGGAGTGGGAAAAGGATGTAATAAAGAGGGCTGAGCCCACGAGAAAGAGGGTAACCTCCTTACCTACCCTCTTGAGGTACATGGCCATCAGCCATCCAAAGCCTGTCCCTGCAAGGAAGGAACCCAGGATCTTTCTGGCCAGGAGGGGGAAGACAGGTTCGCTTCCCCTCTCAGGGGTAAAGAGGTTCTGACCGAAGGAAAGGAGTATGGTGAAGAGGGCTATGACCAGTATATCCTTCAGGATGGTGACACCAAGGATGGTTTCCGTCAACTTTCCCTTTGCCCTGTATTCTGTGATCACCCCGATGGTGATGTCTGGAGAGCTGTTCACAGCCCATATCCCGAGTATGAGCCCTATGAACAGGTTGACCAGAAGACCCTCGGCACCGGGGAGTGGCTTGAGGTAGAGAAAGAGGAAGGTAAAGATGGCGATCCCTGCTGTAACCACCCCTGTAAGGACAAGGGAGATGTAAAAGAGGGGTTTCCACAGGTTCCTCATCTCCTTCATCCTCAATTCACCCCCGGCTGTGAGGGCTATGAGGCTCAGGGCGATCTCGTCTATCAGCCTGAGGGCCTGTGTTGTTTCATGGGAGATGAGGTTCATCACATATGGGCCTGAGAGGATACCAAGGATCAGATAGCCGGTGACCATGGGAAGGCTGTAGTCCTTCACCGTCTTTCCGAAGAGGAAGGCAGAGACCAGCACGAAGCCAAGGGACAGTGTGGGCAGGGCCTCCTCGTTGACAAGCCCCTTTTCGAAGAATCTGAGGAGCATGAACATGGAGAGGAAGAGGATGATGAGTATAAAGACCCTTCCCATCTTCATTTGCTCAGGACCTTCATAAGGTATCTGGGACCGAGGAATTCGTTTATGATGACCCCTGTGAGGATGATGGTCATTACTGTGGGCGTGAGGGTGGTCTGGTATGTCTGCTGGAGGCTTGCTGCTATGGCAATGGCAACCCCTCCCTGGGAGAGCAGGGCAAGGCCAAGGTCTCTGGGTATGGGAAAGGGGGGTTTGAAGATCGCGGTAGCGTATATCCCTCCAAGGTACTTCCCGGCCACCCTGGCAAGGGTGTATATGAGGGCCCCTATGCCTCCCCAGAGGGGCTCGACAGTCCATAGCCCTCCAACTATGATCACGAAGATGATGTAGAAGGGCCTTTCTCCCCTCACCAGGTTCTCATAGAGGATCTCACGCTTTGAAGAGGTATTCGCGATGATGAGGCCCATGACCATGCTCACAAAGAGGGGAGAGAGGTAGAGGAAGGAGGCCACACCGCTGGAGAATACCACCATCCCCGTTGTTACAGCGAGAAACTCATTGCTCGTTAAAGGGAGGAGCAGGCAGAGGTTAAAGATCATGGCAAGGAAGAGGGATAGGCCGATGGTGAGCAGGAACCACTCCAGTGGTAGGAGTCCCTGGTTGTAGCCGTAGGTGATGTGGAAGATGGCAAAGGTGAGGCCGAAGATGGTTATACCTATCAGGCTATCTATGCCGGATATGTACCTGACAAGGGTGACGAGGTCCCTTTCCTTTATCTCCACCCTCCTGTGAAGGACCGCAATTGCAGAGGGTGAGGTGAGGGAGGCCGATGCGGAAAGGGCAATGAGAAGGGGATAGAGGAGCCTGTTCCCTCCAAGGAGATAACCGAGTACAGGGTAGAAGACAATGAAGACTATACCCATGGTTATCAGGGCCTGGAGGAAGGCTATGGGCATGTAGATGAGGGGAAAGGTCCTTATGTCCCGCCAGTTGAACTGGAGACCGTAGAGGAGTCCGATCCAACCCAGGGCAAGACTGACAAAGGGTCTGAGTTGGTCAAGGACCTCCTTCGACAAAAAGCCTATCAGATAAGGACCGAGGAGGAGTCCGAGAAAGAGGTATTCTGTGCCTGTAAACAGGACATGCTGGGCCCCTATGGGGAGCCTCACAAGGACAGGGGTGATCCTGTTACTCACATAGGAGATGATGGCTATGAGGAGCAATGCCGTCAGGGTTTCCATAACTTAGAGGTTGACCTCCGCAGAGGGGCTGTGATATCTTAATTTTTAAGGCCATGTTAATATATAGGAAGTCCTTTTTTATTGCAATCATAACCCTATCCCTTTTCTTTTTTCCCCTTTCTCAAGCCAGGGCCTTCTCCTTCTTTTCAAGGAGTGGTAACCCCTATGAGCACTACGCCATAGCCCAGCTCTACCTGAAAGAAGGGAAGATAGACAAGGCCATCGCCGAGTATAAGAAGGCCCTCAAGGCCGATCCCTTCTCTGCCCTCCTCCACACAGAGCTTGCCTCCCTCTACCTGAGGAAGGGGCTGATAGAGGAGGCCATCAAGGAACTCAAGGAGGCACTTGAACACGAGGATTACAGTAAGGCCCACCTCCTCCTTGGCGATCTCTATACGGCCCAGAAGAGGACAAGGGATGCCATAGAGGAGTATAAGAAGGTCCTCCAGCTCGATCCGGATAACGAGAAGGCCTACATACTCCTCTCTGCCCTCTACAGCGATCTCAAGGAGTATGACAAGGCCATTGAGATCCTCCTCAAATACAAGGAGAGAAAGCCCGATTCTGTCATGGCCCATTACTACCTTGGAAGGGCCTATGCGGACAAGGGCGACTACAAGAAGGCCGAAGAGTATCTGCTCAAGGCCCTTGAGTATCACCCCGACTTCTACGGTGCCCTGATAGACCTTGGCCTTGTCTATGAGTTTATGAACAAGAGGGATAAGGCCATAGAGGCCTACAAGAGGGCGCTCCAGCTGAGGCCTGGCAATGAAAACCTCCGCCGCAGGCTGGGTCAGCTCCTCATAAGGGAGAAGAGGTACGAGGAGGCCATAAAGGAGTACAGGGAGCTTGAGCGCTTCGGCAGCAACAAGGTCGACGCCATGGTGAAGATAGGCCTCATATACATGGAACAGGGGAAGGTGGATGAGGCCATAACCCAGTTCAACCTTGCCCTTGCAGCAGATCCCCAGGCCCATGAGGTGAGGTACTATCTTGGAGTGGCCTACAGCCAGAAGGGTGAGTATGAGAAGGCCCTTGAGGTATTGAAGCCCATCCCCCCATCATCACCTGTTTACAGGGATGCCCTCTTGCAGATAGCCATGATCTATAAGGAGATGGGGATGCTTGACGAGGCCATAAGCTACTTTGAGGGGGTTGCGAAGAAGACAAAGAATGTGGATGTCTACAGGATCCTTGCCAATGTCTACAAGGAGGCGGGGAGGATCAGGGAGGGTATAGAGAGTATCAAGAGGGCCCTTTCCCTCCACCCCGATGACCCCTACCTTTACTTTACCCTGGGTGTCCTCTACGACGACCTTGACGAAGACGAGAAGATGATAGAGGCGATGAAAAAGAGCATAAGCCTCAAACCTGACTTTGCGGAGGCCCTCAACTACCTTGGCTACACCTATGCGGAGAAGGGTATCCTCCTTGATGAGGCAGAGAGGTTGATAAAGAAGGCCCTGGAGATAAAGCCAAACAGTGGTTACATCATCGACAGCCTTGGCTGGGTCTACTTCAAGAAGGGCAACTACGAGAAGGCCATAGAACTCCTTGAGAAGGCTGTCCGTTATACCCCTGACGATCCCATCATAACCGAACACCTTGGAGATGCTTACTACAAGAAGAGCATGAAGGAGAAGGCCCTGGAACTCTATGAGAGGTCCTACGACCTCGAGAAGAGGGATGAGGTCCTGAAGAAGATCGAGGCGGTCAAAAAGGAACTGGGACTTACCCGGTGAGACGGGCCTTCTGGCTCTTCCTCCTTCTGCTTTCCGGATGCGCTACTGCCAAGCTTCCACCCCAGGATCTTCAGGAAATCTATGGAAGGTTGACAAGGGGTGAGGTCTCCGGTTATGCCTCCTTTCTCCTCCAGGCAGAAGAGAGGGAGGTGGTGGGGCAGGCCTTTGTATCTGCAGGGCCTGATGGTTCCTTCAGGATCGATGTGGTGGATCCCTTCCTGAGGCCCCTCTATTCCATTTCCTATTCCAGAGGACGGCTCACCTTCCTCGCCATCCGGGATAACAGGTCCTACAAAAGGAGGGTCCCTCCTGGTGGGAGGGTTGTTGTTGAAGGCATAGCCATCGTGCCCATTGCCCTCTCATCGGCCATCCTGGGCTACCCGCCTGTGACAGTAGAGGATGGGAGTGTTGAAAGGAAAGGAGGCCTTTACCACCTCACCTTGAGGGCAGGAGGCCTTCATCTCAGGCTGGTCATGGACCCTGATGGATGGGTGCCCCTTGGTTTCAGGGTCTATGCAAAGGGCAACCTCATATACAGCCAGAAGAACACCTTTGAGGGGGGAGGGCTCAAGGAGGTTGAGGCCGTTGGTGAGGGTTACAGGCTGAGGATGGTCTTTTCAGAGTGGCGGGTCCGGTGATTCACCTGAGGTCCTTGAGGTATCCTTTCAGGGCCCTGTATGCACCCTTCCACAGGAAGGGGACCTTCAGGAACTCGAGGAGGAGCCTCCCATGCCAGTCAAAGCTTCCCTTCGTTGATACGAGGTGGTGTCCTTCAGCGGTTGAGACGAAGTCGATGAGCCTCTCTATCTCCTCATCCTCAAGACAGGAGAAGATCTTCCTGAAGATGGCCCCTATCCTCAACTCCCTGCCTATCCTTTCCCTCCAGAGCCTCTCATAGGCCCTGAAGGTCCCGTTGAACCTGTCGGTCCTCAATGCCTCTGAGAGGACATCCACAGCAGCCTCTGCACACAGGAGACCGTAGAATACCCCCCCTCCTGTGGTGACCTTTACCTGCCCTGCGGCATCTCCAAGGAGGATGACCCTGTCCCTGTAGCTCCTCTCAACAGGGCTTATGGGTATGGGCTTCCTCTTCATCCTTCCCTTCACCTTGAGGACCCTCTCCCTCAGGGCTGGAGAGGAGAGGAACCTGCGGAGGTAGAGGTTCGAATCCCTGTAGGTGCTCACCCCCACCCGTGCCACCCCACCGGTAACCGGGACCACCCAGGCAAAGGAGTTTGGGGCCACCATCCTGCCAAGGTAGACCTCCACCTCCTGGAATCCGACCCCCTCAACATCTACCTGACAGGTATCAAGGAACATGCCGGGAGGCCTGAAACCGAGCTTTCTGTGGAAGGCATAGTTCACGCCTGTTGCAATCACAACCACCCTTGACATCAGATCCATCCTCTTGCCGAAGCTTTCAAGGGTTATCTCCACCCCCCTGGTCCCCACGCGGATATCCTTGCACCGTGATGATATCCTCACCTTCACCCCTTCTTCTGATGCCCTTGTGTAGAGGCCCTGATCAAAGAGGCTCCTGTCTATGATGTAGGCCCCTGTATCCTCCCTTGCTATCCTGAGCCTCCTGCCTGAAGGTGAGCAGATGACAACCGATTCCATCTCCCTCTGGATGGACTCCCTGGGCAGTGAAAACCTCTCAAAGGCCTCCCTTCCTACCACACCGCTGCAATACCTTGGCACCCCGATGATGGGATGCTCTTCCACAACGAGCCCTTCAAAGCCCCTTCTGGCAAGCTGCCATGCCGTGTAGAGCCCTGTTGGTCCTCCGCCTATGACTATGAAGTCGTAAAGCTTCAATCTTCCCCCTCAGGGATGAGTATAAGCGTCCAGTAATCGGTTGCCTTCCACATCTTGAGGAACTCGCTGTAGCTCAACCTCTTACCCCTCTCCCTTCCCGAGTGGACGATGACCTCCCTTCTTTCATCATCGTATCCGAAGACAACCACGTAGTGCCACCTTGGCAGCCACCTTAGCCCCACATTGAGGAAGGCTATAAGGGGCCTGCCCTTGCGGATCTCTTCCTTCAACCTTTCGATGCTTCCCCTCATCACCTCTGTCTTGAAGCCCCTTTCCCTTGCATAGAGGAGAAGGTCGATGCTCAACGAGCCCTTCAGGTCCTTCCTGAAGATCCTTTCCCCTATCTCCTCCTGGGTCACCTTGCCGCCCCAGTAGTTTATGACCGATGCAAGTGAGGCAGGTCCGCAGTAGTAGTCGAGCTGGGGATAGAAGGGGACCCCC
>WGFJ01000139.1 GCA_015492305.1 Deltaproteobacteria bacterium | reverse complement strand
CTGAGGAACTGGAAGGGCCACTCCCATCTCATCGAGGCTGCCCCCAGGATACTGGAGGAGATAGGAGAGGCCACCATCTACATAGTGGGTGACGGGCCCCAGAGGAGAAACCTCACCAGGCAGATCAGGGACCTCGGCCTTGAGGGGAGGGTCCTTATGGCCGGACACAGGGAGGATATACCCGAGGTCCTTGCCTCCCTCGATGTGGTGGTCCATCCCTCCTACGAGAACGAGGGGATACCCCAGGTAGTCCTCCAAGCGATGGCCATGGAAAGACCTGTGGTCGCAACCGATTCAGGGGCCATAGGGGAGGTGGTCCTCCATGGAAGGACAGGCATCCTCATCCCTCCGAAGGACCCGGAGAGCCTGGCAGAGGGGGTCGTGAGACTCTACAGGGAGGCAGGGCTCAGAAGGGCCCTTGGCAGGGAGGGGAGGAGGTTCGTTGTTGAGAGGCATTCCCGGGAGAGGATGCTCGACACCCTGGAAGACCTTTACAGATCCTTGATCCCCGCCTGAAGGGAGAGGTGTCTGGAATAAGAGATCCCCGCAGGATAAGAAGGATCCTGGTGATAAAGGTGGCCCGTATAGGGGATACCCTCTTTGTGACCCCGGTGATCCGGGCATTGAGGGAGGCCTTCCCCCATGCAAAGATCCATGTGATAGCCCATCCAAAGAGGATGTGTGTCCTCTTCAACAACCCTGACATCGATGTGTTGTGGGGATGGGGTCTATGGAACCGGCTCGTCCACTTCCCGAGGATGGGGGCATACTTCGACCTCGTCCTCGTCTACGGGGAGGATGGGAGGCTCCTCAAGCTCGCAAGGAAGGTGGGAGGCCTTACGGTGGGCTTTGAGCAGAGGGATGGAGCCCTCAACCGCTATCTCGACCTCCCTGTGAGGAAGGCCGACACCCCCCTCCATGCGGTGGATGACAGGCTTCAGCTCCTCAGGGCCATAGGTATACCCTCCAGGGGGAAGAAGCTCGTCTACAGGGTGAGCAGGGAGGAGGGGGAGTGGGCCAGGGCCTTTATGGAGAGGTATGGAGATACCCTTCGGATAGGATTCCAGGTGGGTGGATACCCTACAAAGGCCTACCGTGACTGGCCTGCAGACCACTATGTCTCCCTTGGAAGGGCGATCCTTGAGGATCTAAAGGCGAGGATCTTCCTCTTCGGAGACAGGAAGGACCGCAGGAAGGCCGAGTACATCAGGGATGGCCTTGGTGGAAGGGCCGTGGTGCTTGCGGGAAGCACCGACCTCAGGAAGACAGGGGCCCTCATATCCATGTGCCATGCCTTCGTCACCACCGATACAGGGCCCATGCACATCGCCTTCGCCCTCGATGTGCCAACTGTGGCCATCTTCCACTGTATGCACCCAGGGAGGCTGCTCGGCCCTGTTGAGGATGGGGGAAGGCACCGGGTGATCCAGATGGAGCCTCCTCCGGGAGTGGAGTGCAGCAGATCCCTTACCATGGAGTCCGTTGGCAGCGGAGAGGTGTGGGAGGCCCTTAAGGACCTGCTGAGGGGTGAGGGGCTCATATGAGGATCGCCTTCGTCGATGTCACCGTAACGGTCTCCTACGGAGGGGTCCAGACCTGCGTGTGGGAGCTCGCCCGCCACCTCGACTCGATGGGCATGGAGGTCCATGTATACGGCGGGAGGGGAAGGATCATGCCCTCAGGCCTTCCACCATCGATAAAGGTCTTCACCTTCCCCTTCATACCGAGGGAGAGGGTGCCGGACCTCGGCAGCCGCTTCCGCCGGATCGTGGAGCGCCTGAGCATGGCCGTGTATGCTGGAAGGGAGCTCAAGGGGAGGGGCTACGATCTGATCGTCCTGACAAAGCCCTTCGACTTCTTCCTCCCCTTCCTCATCGGCAGGGGGCCGAGGTACGCCTTCATAAGCGGGGGAACGGACTTCTTCGCGGGGGACAGGAGGCTCTCGAGGGGCATCGACCACTGGTTCTCGGTGAGCCACTTCAATGCCTATCAGATATTCAGCCACTACAAGAGGTACCCCAAGGTGATCTACAACGGGGTGGATGTGGAGAGATTCAGGGCCCTTCCGTGCAACCATGGACTGAAGGGGTCCCTCGGCCTGGAGGGAGAAGAGAAGGTCCTCATATACGCAGGGAGACTCGTCGGGTGGAAGGGCGTGAGGTTTGCAGTTGAGGCCGTGGGCCACCCCCTCCTGAGGGAGTTGCCCGTAAAGCTCCTCATCGTAGGGGATGGCCCTGAGAGGGGAAGGCTCGAGGAACTCGCCTCCAGGATGGGCGTGAGGGAGAGGGTCATCTTCCACGGCTTCGTCCCCCACCATGAGCTTCCGGCCTACTACTCCATCGCTGACATAGGGGTCTATCCCAGTATCGGGGATGAGGCCTTCGGCATATCCATAGCAGAGGCCATGGCCTGCGGCAGGCCCGTTGTGGCGAGCCACATAGGGGGCATACCTGAGGTGGTGGGCACAGAGGAGACCTGTGGCTTCCTGGTATCACCAACGAGTTCAGAGGAGATCGCCCGGAAGATCAATCTTCTGGTCAGGAACCAGGAGAGAAGGGTAGAGATGGGCAGGATGGCAAGGGAGAGGATCGCAGGACGCTTCACCTGGAGGATGGCGGCAGAGAGGTTCCTTGAGGGGCTGGGGGAGAGATGAGGCTCGTTGTCGTCGATCCCCATCCCGTACCCTCATCCCACACGGAATCCCTCCAGGTCCTCTACACGGCGGCAGGCCTCGCAAGGTATGGAGAGGTCCATCTCATCGCCAGCAAGGGGATGGAAGGGGATGTGGGAGGGTACTACGGGGTGTCTCTCCCTCAGACCCTCCATATCGAATTTGCCCCCTCCCTTAACATCAGGAGGGGACCCTTCCGCCTCTCATGGAACCTCCCCTTCTTTGCCGCAAGCCTCCTTAAGATCATGGCCATTGGAGGGGTGGATGGCATCCTCGTGAGGAACCTGAAGCTTGCAAACTTCCTCCTCCACTTCGAGAGGGTGCTGCCACCCATCGTATTCGAGGTCCATGAGGTATTCGCCCTCTCCTACAGGGAGGAGGTCAAAAGGAAGGGCCTTCCGGATCCAGGAGGGAAGGGGAAACGGATAGAGAGGATGGAGCGGCGTGTCTACAGCAGGGCCAAAGGGCTCGTCTACATAAGCAGGCCCCTCTCAGAGATGGTGCAGGAGATATACGGCATAAAAGGGCCCTCCGCCATCGCCCACGATGGGGTGGATCTGGAGTGGTTCGGCATGGACAGGGCTCCGTCCAGGAAGGGACCTGAAAGATACATCCTCTACCTTGGGAGCCTCCACCACTGGAAGGGGGTGGATGTGCTGATACGGGCCATGGTCCACCTCAGGGGAAGGGATGTGGTCTGTCTCATAGTGGGCGGTGAGGGGGAACAGATAGAGCGGTACAGGTCCTTAGCCATGGAACTCGGTGTGGAGGGATGTGTGCGGTTCGAGGGGTTCGTGCCTCCCTACAGGAGGTTCGAGTACCTGAGGATGGCCGACATCTGCGTCCTTCCCCTCCGCAACCAGAGCATAGCAAGATACTTCACCTCCCCCATAAAGCTCTTCGAGTACATGGCTTCCCAAAGGCCTGTGGTGGCCTCTGACCTCCCCACCACAAGGGAGGTGATCACCAGCGGTGTAAACGGTCTCCTCGTGCCCCCTGAAGACCCTGAGGCCCTGGCAGGGGCCATATCCCTGCTCCTTGAAAACCCCGACCTTGGAAGGAGGCTTGCCGGACAGGCCGCCTCTGATGTGAGGAGATACACCTGGGACGAGAGGGCAAGGAGGATCGTGGCCCTCATGGAGGGGATAAGGGGTTAGCCGTGTGTGGTATTGCAGGTATATTCGATTCGAGAGGGCCCGTCCCTGCAGAGTACGGCCGGAGGATGCTCGATGTCCTCACCCACAGGGGGCCTGACCACTCGGGGATGGTGCTCTTCGACACGGGAGAGGGGAAGAACCTCCTCCTTGGCCATGTGAGGCTGAGCATCATCGATCTCAGCGCCGCAGGCAATCAGCCCATGGGGACCGAGGATGGCGCGGCATGGATCGTCTACAACGGAGAGGTCTTCAACTACATGGAGCTCAGGAGGGTGCTTGAGACAAGGGGGTACCGGTTCAGATCGAGGACCGACACAGAGGTGGTCCTCTACGGTTACAGGGAATTTGGAAGGGCCGTTGTGGAACACCTCCGGGGCTTCTTTGCCTTCTCCATCTACGATGCCGAAAGGGGGGAGCTCTTCATGGCCAGGGACCGCCTCGGCAAGAAGCCCTTCAAGTACTACTGGGACGGTAGATACTTCGCCTTCGCCTCAGAGCTCAAGGCCCTGCTCCGTCTTCCCTTCGTTCCTAGGGCTGCAGACCCTGTGGCGATCGACAGATACCTCGCCCATCGCTACATACCCGCCCCACTCACCGGGATAGAGGGGGTGAGGAAGCTTCCGGCAGGCTGCACCATGACCCTCTCCCTGAAGGATCCAGGGGACGGGCCCAAGATCGAGAGGTACTGGCTTCCCTCCTTCGCCCCGAAGAAGCGGATCGCCATGAGGGAGGCGGTGGAGGAAGGGACGAGCCTCCTCAGGGAGTCTGTATCCATCCGCCTCATAGCCGATGTCCCCCTGGGGATCTTCCTCAGTGGAGGCATAGACTCGAGCCTCATCGTTGCAGTGCTCAGGGAGGAAGGCAGGAGGATCAGGACCTTTACGGTGGGCTTCAGGGAGGAGGGTTTCGACGAGAGGCCCTTTGCCAGATCCGTTGCCGAGGCCCTTGGGACGAATCACACCGAACTCCTTGTGGAGCCGAGGCCTGAGGAGGACCTGAGGGAGATGGTCTGGCACTTCGATGAGCCCTTCGGAGACCCGTCGGCCATCCCCTCCTTCTACCTTTCGAAGGCCGCATCCAAAGAGGTGAGGGTCGTCCTCAACGGCGATGGAGGGGATGAGCTCTTCTGCGGTTACAAGCGCTACTCCATCCACAGGCGTAGCAGCTTCCTCGACCATCTCCCCCGTACCTTCCACAGGGTGGCCGGGGCCCTCTCCAGGGCCATCCCACCTGCCCTGGACAAGAAGAGCCTCTCCGGGAGGGTGGGAAGGACCCTTGAATCCCTGTCGGACAGCTTCATCAACACCTACCCCCTCCG
>WGFJ01000138.1 GCA_015492305.1 Deltaproteobacteria bacterium | reverse complement strand
GCTACGAGGTGGAGAGATACAGCCTTGAGAGGAGGATCGAGCACTTCGACTCCCCCTACGGAAGGGTGAGGGTGAAGGTCTCAGGGAGTGGAAGGTCCCTCCATGTCCAGCCCGAGTATGAGGACTGTCTCAGGATTGCAAGGGAGCGTGGCCTTCCCCTTAGGAGGATCCTTGAGGAAGTGACCATGGCCTACAGGAATGCCACGGAATCGAAAGATGATGGATGTGGGTGAAAATCTACATGGAGGGCTCCATCATTGAGATTTGAGCCTTCAAGTGATATCATAGATCTCTCAATCTCAGGAGGAGGACTATGGAGAGAAGGGACTTCTTTAGACTCCTTGGAGCAGTCCTGGCCCTGCTATGGGGGCTGAGGCTGCCTGTCCTGGCAGATGGAAGAGATAACGAAGGCCAGAAGGGACCGAAGATACGGTTTCTCAAGACCACTGTAGATGTGGGAAAGGTAAAGAAGGGAGAAAAGGCGGTGTACGACTTTGAGTTTGTAAACGAAGGCGACTCTCCCCTCAAGATACTCAACCTCATCCCTGCCTGTCTTGCCTGTACAACCGCCACAGTGGATAGGGAGGAGGTGCCCCCGGGCGGGAAGGGAAGGGTGACGGTAACCGTTGATACCGGAGTGGAGGTGGTCCTTCCAGGGAAGATGGTCAAGGCCGTTGAGGTAAGGACGAACGATCCTGCTAACAGGGTGGTCGTTCTCATCATGAGCGGAGAGGTAGTGGAGTGACGGTCCTGGCCTCTGAGGGGCGAAGGCCTTACGATGGAAGGGTGGAGTCGGTTACCCTGCATGTTATCTACACCACGAGGATCCTGATTCCCATTAGAGGAACTGTCAGGATATGGATCCCCCTACCTGGGACCGATCATGCCCAGGAGATAGAAAGCCTTACCATCCATTCTCCTCTACCTCACCGGATTGGAAGAGAAAAGGTTTTTGGAAACAAGATGGCATTCATGGGAGGAAAGAGTGTGGGGAAGGGAGAGATCCAGATGGCCTTCACTATAAAGAGGAAGCAGGAGAGGGGTGCAGTAGATAAGACCCTCCTTCCGGAAAGGTTCTTAGAACCTGCGGAGTGGGAGATATGGAACGATGAGATAGCCCGCTTTGCCGATGAACTCCTCGGAAGGGAGAGAGACCCTTTCATGGTGGCGAAGAAGGTCTTCTATGCCATTGTGGATATGATGGAGTTTGCAGAGGGTGTATGCGGACTCGGTGTAAGCACCCTTGCCTTCCGTCAGAAGGTGGGAAGGAGCGATGAGTTCCATGCTCTCTTCAGGAGCATACTCCTCTACAGGGGCATACCTGTGATCTGGGAAGAGGGGATAATGCTTCCCTATCCCTCCTCATTGAAGGAAAGCGACACCTTTGAGGTGAATTGTCTGAAGACCCTTAGCTGGCTCAGGTTCTATGGAGGAGAGGGACGATGGATACCTGTTGATCTTGCTGAGGCAAGGAGGAGGCCAGACCTCAGGGATTTCTACTTCGGCAGGATCCCTCCAAACAGGATCAGGATGTCAAGGGGCAGGGGGATGGATCTCGTTCCAAAACAGAGTGTCCCGGTAAACACCTTCCCATATACATACATGGAGATAGATGGGAACCCAGCCATCTATGGCCACCACTACAGGAACATTCTGACCTACAGGATCATGAATCTGGAAGGACCTCAGGAGGTCTCCCCATGAAGGGTATTGTAATGGATAGAAGGGACTTTCTCAGACTGTCCCTTGCAGGAGGACTCTCCCTCCTTGTTCCCTCTGTAGCTTCTGCCCTCACAAGATCCTACAGGGTCTCCTTCAAGTATGAGGTGGAACTGCCCTATCGGAGTGGAGATGTGAGGCTATGGCTCCCGGTACCCATTGACACCACCTATCAGAGGCTCCTTTATCTCAGGTACTCCGGCACCCATACGGCTTCAGGGATATACAGGGACCGTGTTTATGGGGCACCAATGTTTTACGCCGAGTTCAGGGGTCCTGAGAAGAGAATCGAACTCCTCTGTGAGGTGGAGTTTACCCATAGAAGGGTGAGCCTCCTCTTTGAAGACTATGAGATCCCGGAGGATGTGACGCTCTATCTCAAACCTACCCGCCATATCCCTGTAACAGGGAGGGTGAAGGAGATTGCCGAAAGCGAGATAGGTGGAGGAACCCTCCTTGAGAGGGCCTGGAAGGCGTACTGGTGGACGGTGAGGAATACCTTCAGAGACCCGAATGTCAGGGGCTGTGGAGTGGGAGATGTGAATGTCCTCCTCAAGATGCTTGATGCAGGTGTGGGGATAGGGGGCAAGTGTACGGATCACAGTTCCATATTTGTGGCCCTCTGCAGGGCTTCAGGCGTTCCTGCAAGGGAGGTCTTTGGCCTGAGGGTGATGCCATCGAAGGCCTTTGGTTCCATCTCTCTGAAACCGGGGTCGAAAGACCTCACCAAGGCCCAGCACTGCAGGGCAGAGTTCTGGGCAGGGGAGTGGGTACCTGTGGACCCTGCCGATGTAAGGAAGCTTATGCTCAATGAAGGCTTGTCCCTGGATCATCCAAGGGTTAAACTTGCTGCCCATTACTTCTTCGGTGCTTGGGACCCACACTGGATAGCCTACAACTGGGCGAGGGACTTTGTCCTCAATCCAGAACAGGAGAGAAAGCCCCTCAATGACCTGATGTATCCCTATGCTGAGGTAGATGGAAAACCCCTGGACAGTCTTTCTCCCGATAGGTTTAGATACTCCATCTACCGGATTGCCTGAAGCAGGACATTCCAATTCCCCCTTCCTCCTTCGGCACTGGGTATAGACATATTTACCACCTCTTTTAGGCATAGGGGTGAGGGAGAGGAGGGTGTTTAAGGAGCCCATAAGTTCTTCGAGGAGTATGGTTGGGAAGAGGAGTATGTGTTTATTTATCAGGGTCTTTGTGGATTTGAGCTTTTCAAAGGGTGTCATCCCATCCATTGCTATTCCGTGATGTGGTCTGAAGAAGTTCCATGTATCCTGCCACATCTGGGCCCTTTTTAGAAAGTCTGCTGCATTGTTACACCTTTCGGCATGGATCAGGAGGAAGTATTCATCGTCTTTTCTGTGAGAGTTCTCTACAAGGGCAAGGAGGTGTTTTGCCCCTGGTGGTATGGGATCGAGTTCTACTCCAAGGGGTCTTAGCCTTTCGTTCCACTCCTTGAGCTTCCTCTCACTCCCACCACACCACTCCACCCCATTGTCAAGCCTTATCCTTATCTTACCCCTCACATTGTGGGCCCTCAACCAAAGGACACTAAAGACTATGAAAAGGAAACCAAAGGTAGAGTTCAACTCGTAACTGTAACAGGTAAACCTTGCCCTTGTAGATACCTCCATAAGGTTCCACTCATAAAGGGGAAGGTCATGCCTCCTTATATGCCTATAGACATAAGGGGGAAGACTCTTCTTATCAAGGATGTGCTTTGTATCCATCTGAAACTCCTCAAAGGGAATAAGGGCCTCATAGTCATAGAGCCTCCTTGAAGACCCGTTACCTGTCCTCCTTCTCTTTGGTCTGTGCCCCTTCCTCCTTAACACAGCCTTTACCGTATTCTCAGAAAGACGAATACCATACTTCCTCCATATAAGGGAGGTAACCATCCTGTATCCACATCCACTATCCTTTGCCTCCTTAGCTATCAACCCCTCAAGATAGGTCCCTGTCTTCCTCCATACCCTCTTTGGCCTCCTTGACCTGTCCTCAAGGGGACCCTCCCTTGCCCTCCTCACTGTGTGTCTTGATATCCCAAGTATACGAGCAGTCCTCGAAACATTACACCCCTCCCTCTCAAGCACCTTCCTTATAACCTCCCTTGCCTTTTCAGGTGAAATCTTCCTCAACTCATGATATCCTATCATATGCCCTCCCTCCATCCTGGTAGTCTCTCTGGCTCCCTGAAAAAGGGAACCCTGAGCCTTCCCAATATATACAGGATGGAACGGAGGGCATCAACCCTCCCAATAAACCCACCAAAGTGGTAAGTATGTGTATACCTATCTACGCTAATTGTTCACCCCTCCTTGACAGGATCGGGCCTGAAAGGGTAAATTAAAGAGGTCTCCCCCTCAAGGTCAAATCCCTATGCTGAGGATACTCAAGAACACCCTTGAAGGCAAGATACTCGGCATCACGGGTATCGTTGTCATCCTCTCCTTTGCGGTGGCCTTCACCATAAATGCCGTAACCGAGATAAGGAGTCTTGAGAAGGAGAGCATAAACAAGTCCTACCTCATAGGGGGGCTTGTGGAAAGTAGCATGAGGACCATCATGCTCACAGGCAATAGCGACATAGCCTACCAGTGGGTGGAGGATCTGAGATCCATAAACCGCCTCAAGGAACTCTACATCATCAAGACAAACGGGATGCTTGCCTTCAGGGATCTTGACACCCTGAGGGAGGTGAACCAGAGGCTGGGGAAGAAGCTCTTTGAAAGGGATCCCTTGCCGGATGTGAGGATCCTCGACGAGAATGATGAACGCCTCTTAAGGATCCTCAGGGATCAGAAGAAGATCGAGTACATCCTTAAAGGCAGGGAAGGACATGTATTCGTCCAGATGCAACCCATCTTCAACGGCATAAAGTGTGCAAAGTGCCATGGTAAAGAAAAGGATGTCCTTGGCATATTGAAGATAGCCACCTCCATGAAGGAGGTGGACAGGGGCATAAAAAACATAGTACTTTCCGCCATCGCCGGTTCCCTCCTGTCGAGCCTCCTTGTCATCGGCCTCCTCTGGCTATTGATAAGGATCTTTGTAACAAGGCCCATATCAGGGGTGACCCGCACCATAAAGGACGTGATAACCAAGAACCGGCTGGATACAGTCCTATCCTACAGGTCCAGGGACGAGATAGGCTCCATGGTGGAAGACTTCAACACCATGCTGAGACGGCTGAACGATCTCTACACCACCCTCGAGGAGAAGGTAAAGGAGAGGACACGCCAGCTCATTCAGGCCGAGAAGATGGCCTCAGTGGGCCAGCTTGCCGCAGGGCTTGTCCATGAGATAAGGAACCCCCTTAGCGGCGTAAAGCTCTCACTCCAGCTCATGGAGGGGGAGTGTGACCAGAAGAGGTGCCGGGAGGATATCCAGGAGATCTCCCGGGAGATCCACAGGATAGAGAACCTCCTGGACAGGCTGCTCAGATTCGCAAAGCCCCACACCCCTGTATTCTCCCCGGTGGATCTGAATGAGGTGGTAAGGAGGACCATATCCCTCACACAGGGCAAGGCGAAGAAGGCCTCTGTGGAGATAGTGGAGGACCTCAAGGATGGACTTCCCAGGGTGATGGCAGATCCCGACCTGATGCAGCAGGTATTTCTGAATCTCATACTCAATGCCATCAATGCCATGCCCGATGGAGGCAGGCTTGTCATCGGCACAAGGGTCTGCAACGGCCATGTGGAGGTGAGCTTCTCTGATACCGGACACGGTATCCCCGAGGACTACATGGACAAGATATTCGACCCCTTCTTCACCACCAGAGGGGCAAGTGGTGGAAGCGGGCTTGGTCTCTCCATAAGCTACCGTATCGTGCAGGAACACAGGGGTGAACTCCATGTGGAGAGCACCGAGGGCAAAGGGACCACCTTCAGGGTGAGACTGAAGACAATCGAGGATGGAAATGAAACCGACCCTGCTTATAGTGGATGATGAACCCCTCTTCCTCAAATCCCTTGGAAGGGCCCTTAAAGGGGAGGGCTACGAGGTGATACTGAGCCATAACGGGAGGGAGGCCATAGAGAGCTTCAAGAAGGTCCTCCCTGACATGGTCCTCCTTGACCTTGCCCTCCCTGATATGGATGGGCTCAGGCTACTGAGGGAGTTAAAGGGCCTGAAGGAGGAGTCGGTCTTCATCATGATGACTGGTCAGGGTGGGGTCAAGGAGGCGGTGGAGGCCATAAAACTCGGTGCCATGGACTACCTCTGCAAGCCCCTGGATCTGGAGGAACTGAAGGCCGTTATAGGAAGGCTATCAGAGGTATGGAAACTCCGGGCCGAGGTAAGGGAGTTCCACCTCCATCAGAAGGACAGGTACAGCTTTGACAGGATCATAAGGAAGAGCGAGAAGATGGAGAGGATCTGCAAGCTCGCCGAAAGGATAGCAAGGTCAGGTTCCTCTACCGTGCTGATCCAGGGGGAGTCCGGAACAGGAAAGGGGCTCATCGCCTCTGCCATCCACTACAACAGCCCCAGGAGAGACGGTCCATTTATAAAGGTGAACTGTGCCACCCTTGTAGAGGGCCTGCTGGAAAGCGAGCTCTTTGGTCACGAAAAAGGGGCATTCACAGGGGCTGTGAGACGAAAGATCGGCAAGTTTGAACTTGCCCATGAGGGGACGATCTTCCTTGATGAGATAGGTGAGATATCCCCCAACCTTCAGGCAAAGCTTCTAAGGGTGCTTGAGGAAAAGGAATTCGAAAGGGTTGGTGGAAACACAGTCATAAAGGTGGATGTAAGGCTCATTGCAGCAACCAACAAGGACCTCATGGAAGCTGTGAAAGAAGGCACCTTCAGGGAGGACCTCTACTACAGGCTGAATGTCTTCCCCATCCACATACCGCCCCTGAGGGAGCGCAAAGAGGACATCCCCCTCCTTGCAATGCACTTCCTTGAAGAGTACAACAGGGAGTTCGGCAAGAAGGTCAAGGGCTTCTCGGAAGAGACCCTGCGGTTTATGGAGAACCATCCATGGAAGGGAAATGTAAGGGAACTCAGGAACTTTGTCGAGAGGGCAGTCCTCCTTGCCCAGGATGACATCATCCATATGGGGGCAGAGGAGTTCATGACCACCCCTCCAACCCCTCCCAAGGCCCCACCTTCCATCCACGAACTCCCCATCCTCCCCCTAAAGGATATGATCACTCTCTATGTGAAGAGTGTGATCGAGAGGACAGGAGGCAACAAGAGCGAAACCGCCAGACTCCTCGGGATAACCCGCCAGAGGTTGAGGAGGCTCCTCCACTCCTGAGTGGTCCATTTCAACCCACCTTCTGATCCATTTTGAACCAGGGGACACCCTGATCATCACTCCCCGCCCCTCCGAAGACACCTGAAAAAACCTTTGAGATTCACGGCCTTACATGAATCCACAGGTTGTGGCATGGGCCTTGCAGATGTATCCCCCGGGGGATAAAGCATGGGAAAGACCCTGATAACAGCACTCATCGTGGCAGCAACACTCCTTGGACCCTCTCATGCGTATCCCAGGGGACTCGAGATATTTGTGGATGTATGCAACAGATACGAGGGAACGGACAAGTTCCAGATACTGAAGGAAGGACTCTCTGCCTTCATCCTTGAGAATCGAGACCTCGATATAGAACTCACACTCTTTGGTTTCCCCCTCAAGGGGGAAAGGGAAAGGAAGCTCCTTGCCCTCTTCAAGGGATTGAATGTGAAGAGGATAAAACTGACGGAATCCATCTATGAAACCCTCCTCAGGCTGGATCCGGAGGAGAAGATACACATCGTGATAAGTGGAGGAAAGGGGGAATGGGACAGTTTCAAAGAGCGTTTGAGGGAGGTGGAAGCAAAGAGGCTCTATGTCATAGGGCTGTCCCTGCCCCATCCGGACCTCATGTTCAGGCTCCTTGGAGTGGCATCGGTTAGCGGGGGGAAGTACTACAATGTAAAGGATGGAGAGGGCCTCAAGAGGGTCCTGACCGAGATAGAGAGGAAGGCAAACTACAACCTTGAGATAAGGGTCTTCAAGTCAAGGAACCAGGAACTCACCGACTACCTCATGTGGCACTACAGATATCTCTGGATAAGCGAGGTCTACAGGGCTGGAAGAAGGGACAGAGCAATAGATTCGGCCTACATCTTCCCTGCAAGGTTCAGCCTTCCCCCTGGCATCTACGACATAAAGGTAAGGTATGGAAACCATGTGAAGTGGCTTGAAGGGATAAGGGTGAAGAGGAGGGAACTGACAAGGAAGACCGTAAACTTCGCAAAGGGCACCCTATGGGTGAAGGTCCTGAACAAAGGCCACGAGGTGGAAGGAATGGAGAAGAGGCCTCGTTATATGTGGTGGAGCGAGGTCTATAAGGCTGGAAGACATGATGAACCTGTGGAACGGACCAGACTCTTTCCCGCAGAGTTCAACCTGGTGAATGGCATCTATGATGTGAGGGTCCACTACATGGGACAGGATAGATGGTTGAAGGGAGTAAAGGTGATGGAAGGGAAGGTTACAAGGGTCAAGGTAACCTTCCCCCAGGCCATGGCCGATTCTTCCACCCCCAGATAGACAGGAGGCATGATGAAGATCCCCATATCCCTGATCCTCATGGTCCTTATCTTCACACCCGGCCCACTCCTTTCCGCTGACAAGGAGAACTGCCTCATGTGCCACAAATACTCTGGCATGGGCAGATACGAAACAGTACTCAGTGGAAAGGGAAGGAAAAGGATATTCTACATCAATAAAGACCTCTTCAAGGAGACCGTCCATGGAGAGCTGCGCTGCAAGGACTGCCATTCCGATGTAACCAAGATCCCCCATGACAGGGTAAGGAAGGTGGACTGTGCGAAGGACTGCCACATCCAGGACCCATCGAGTGGGAAGGAGTTCTCCCACAGAAGGATCGCTGAGCTCCTGAAGAAGAGCGTCCACGGGGTGGAAGGGACGAATAACCCAAGATACAGGAAAGACCTTCCCACCTGCACCTACTGCCACAACAACCCTCTCAACACCGTATCGGATTCGAAGGACCACCTCTACTTCCTCAACATATGCATGCAGTGTCATGAGAAGGAGGAATGGGCCAGGAGGTTCCTCAAACACCAGTTCTACCGGATGGGCAAGCGCAGATCCTCCAAGGAGATCGTGGCCCTGTGCAGCAGTTGCCACGAAAACAAAAGGATGATGGATCGCCATAAACTCGATGTCGTCATCGGCTTCAGGGATACCTATCACGGCAAGGCGATTGCCTATGGCAATGAAAAGGTGGCCAACTGTCTCAGCTGCCACGCCCCGAGGAGCCTTGGCTTTACACCCCACAGCATCGTCTCCAAAAGGGACCTCCGTTCCCCGGTAAATCCTGCAAACCGCCTTAAGACCTGCAAGAACAGGGGCTGCCATCCCGGTGCAACAAGGGAATTTGCCCTGGGCAGGAAGAAGATACACCCTTCAGGGGTGGAGGGACTCATCAAACTCGCCTCCTACAGGCCCCCGGGAGGCACAGAGAACCCATCAAAGGGAAGTGACCCCCCTCTACCTGAGGCCCTGTCTGAGGAGGTATTCCATGAAAAGGTGGTCTACTGGATAAACACAGGGTACAAGATCGCGATAGCCCTTATCGTCGGGGGCATGTTGATGCACCAGACCCTGGACTTCGTTGCAACCATAAGGGAAAGAAGAAGGGAGGAGGAAGAAGATGGGTAAGGACGGCAGGGAGGAGAGGTACTTCATCCGCATGACAAGGTCGGAAAGGATCCAGCACCTCATCCTTATGCTCAGTGTGGGCATCCTCGTGATAACCGGTTTCATGCTTGAAGGGGAGAGATGGGTCATCGAGTCCTTCGGCAGTGCTGGTGAAACCATCTTTTACTGGAGGGGGATACTCCACAGGATTGCAGGCATTACACTCATACTCCTGTCCATATACCACCTTTACTACATACTCTTCACCAGAGACGGAAGGGGCTGGATCATGGACATGCTGCCCCGGCTCAAGGATATAAGGGACTTCTACCACAACCTTCTCTACTTCGTTGGGCTGAGAAAAGAAAGACCCAGGTTCGATAGATTCACCTATCAGGAGAAGATGGAATACTTCTCCATCTACTTCGGCGTCCCTATAGTGGTGATTTCAGGGATAATGCTCTGGACAGAGTATATGTGGAATAAGTTCTACCTGGACATAGCAAGGGCCTTCCACAAGGGGGAGGCAACCCTTGCGGCCCTGGCCATCCTCGTGTGGCATCTCCTGACCGTCTTCTTCAAGCCCGGCAACTACCCCTTAAACAGGACCTTTATCCACGGAAGGATCTCTGAAAAGGAGGTAAAACACCACCACCCACTGTGGTATGAAAGGCTCACAGGTAGAAGGGAGGATTCGTAGATGAAGAGATGGTTGATACACCCCTTTATGGCCAGCCTCTTTATCATCCAGTTCTCCTTCTTCGGCTGGCTTGTGTGGATCACCTACTTCAGACCCCTTGTGATGGAGTCCCGGCTCTCCGGTGACCCTGAAGACCTGGAAGAGGTCCTCTATGAGACCAGGGAAGACTCGTTGAGGGGCCACTTCCACAACGTGGATGAGACCATAAACATCGAGAGGCAGAACACCTCTCTCTGCCTGAAATGCCACGGCACATATCCACATTCAAAGGCAAGGGATGTAAGGTCCTTCCTGAATGCCCACGCCTTCTTCATGGCCTGCGAGGTCTGCCATATAAGGAGAGAGAAAGGGCAGGAGGTGATATACAAGTGGATAAAGACAGGAACCGGTGAAGAACTGCAGGTCTTAGAGGGCCCTCCTGGCAATTACGGTGGGATCATAGTCCCCTTCCTGAGGGAAAAGGGGCATCTCAAGAGGCTGGATCAGGCCCTCAACAGGAAGGCCATCCTCAAATACATCGAATCAAGGAACAGCCTGACAGCCGATGAGGCCGCAGAGTTGAAACTCAGGATCCATAAGAAGATCTCATCCCGACCCGTCTTCTGCGATGAATGCCACAGGAAGAAAGGGTATCTGGACTTTGAAAAGCTCCTCTATCCGCCCCACAGGGTAAAGATCCTCACATCCACAGAGGTGGTGGGGATGATCAAGAAGTACAAGGAATTCTACCTGCCAACCATGTTCGATCCTGAGATGATAATGATGAACCGCTTCAACCACAAAGGGCAGG
>WGFJ01000137.1 GCA_015492305.1 Deltaproteobacteria bacterium | reverse complement strand
CTCTTCCACAGGCCCCTCCTTTTTGATCGCCCTCACCACAGGGGCCGATGGGATGGAGGCAAGGGCCTTGTCCACATCGCCAAGGAGAAGATAGACATCCACCCCCCTCTTCTCCACCCTGTAGGGAGGGATACCATCCTTCATATCAAGGACCACCCTGAGCTTGAAGGGGTCCTGGCCGATCCTTATATCCTTTATCAGGGAAGACTGAACAGGGATCGCCCTCTTCTCAAGTTCGGTCTTCACCTTCCACAGGTCAAAGACTATCCTGTTCGGTTCATCAAGGGTGAAGATGTTGTAATTCCCTATCAGGCCATCGCCCTTCATACGGACTATCTCGTAGCCTTCTCCCCCTGAGTGGTCTATGGAGAGGATGGTCTTTGCCTCTTTGAGATCCTGAGGTGGGGTTTCCTTTTCGGTAGCCCCGGTCTCCTCTTCCCCGGTCTCTGGACCGGTCTCCCCTTCCATAGTCTCCGGAGGGGATGAGACCTCCTTGGGTCTGGCCTCTTCCTCTACATCCAACTTTGCCACATGGTTCGATCCGCCCCCTTCCACCTCCACAAGGAGCGAATTGTCCTGGAGGGAGATCTCATACCTGCTCTCCTCCCTCAATCCGATCTCCAGCCTTGCCACCTTCAGAGGTCCTTCCTCATACCTTCTGGCCTCTATCTTGGTGAGCCGATCATTCCATATCCCTATGGGTGACTGGATATCGGCAAGCTCAAAGTCGGGCACATCTATTATAAGCCTTGGAGGATCTGTAAGCTTAAAGGCCGTATATGCGATGGGTCTTGATCCCTCGATCCGGATAGTATCTCTCTCATCCCCCTCTTCAAGCCTTATAGCCTTTATAAGGGCCTTATCCCCTTTCCCGCTATCTGCAAGACCCTTTTCTCCCCTGGTTGTTGCACAGCCAGAAAGGAGGAGAAGGGCTACAAAGGATACCAAGATCCATCTCTTACCTGTCTTCATAAGACCCTCCATCCTTAAAAGATGGCCCTGCCTGGGATCCTCAGGGCAAAAGTTCCTCTTCCTCCTTAGGAAGCTCAAGGGTAACCTCCTCTTTCTTCTCCTTTCCGAAGGCATCCAGAAACCTCTCCACCACAATGACCCTGTCTTTGAGTATCTTCTTGACCCTGCCGTTTCTATCACCTATCCTGGTCCCCACCCGTATGGAATAGCCCTTACCCTCTGGATCTTCAACCATTGCCACCGCCCCATCTTCACTCCACACAATGGCAACAAGCCTCAACTGGCTCAAGCTGTACCGCTCAAGGGGAGTAAGGGGCCTCTTCCGTTCCTTCTCAACAGGGGTGGCAGCTATAAAGGGCCTGAAGGGGTCCCTCCTTCCCTCAGGGTTGTAGAGGGGCCTTTCAGGGCCTTCTTGTGCAGGGGGAAGGGCCTCCACCTTCTCAACCACCTCTGGCTGCCTCTTTTGAGGTGCCTTCTGCACCTTCTCAACCCCCTTTGTGGGCTGGGAAGACTCACAGGCCACAAGGAAGAGGGATAGAAGCACTACGACCCATAACCTTCCAGCCAGATAAAGGCCCTTCACGGCAACCTCACCTTTTCTTTCTCCCCTTCTTTTCACCCTTCTCTTCCTGGGGCAAGAAACGATAGGTGGTAACAAGGAAGGAGGCCTTGAGCAGTATCTGGCCATCCTTCTCCTTTGGTCCCCCTATCTTCAAGCCCTTCACATTGACAATCCTTGGCAGCCTTGTGATCCTGTCAAAGAATATGGCAAGGCTGTGATAGCTTCCCAGGGCCTCTATATTGACCGGAACCTCTGCGTAGAACCCCTTTTTTACCTCAGGACCGGGCTTAAAGAGCAGAAACTCAAGACCCGATTCCTTCCCAGCCGTCGATATGCTCGTGAGGAGCCCCGGGATCTCCTTTTCGTTCGGGAGCTTCTTGAGCACCTCCTTAAGGCTCTCATTCAGCAAGGCCACCTCCTTTTTGAACCTTGCAAGCTGCACCGTGACCTTTCTGCTCTCCTCAAGCCTCCTCTTTGCATCCTCCAGTCTTGCCTCAAGATCTCTGAGTTCCCTCATCTTCGGGGCGTAAAAATTGAAGTAGAAGACGACCCCGATGAGGGTCAGGATCCCGGCAAGGATGATCAGTTTTCTTGAAAGCGGAAGCCTTACAAGGGCCTCTGTATTGATAGCCAAGCCCTACTCCTCCCTGAGTTTTGAGAGGGTGGAAAAGGAGATGCTGAAGCTCTTGAGCCCCATGCCCCCCCTCTCTATCTTCCTTGTTACAATGAGCTCCACCTTGTCGTAATGGGGAGAGGCCTCAAGCCTCCTCATAAACTCTGCAATCGTCTCGTTATCGGCTGCAATGCCCTTGATCTCCACCACCCCATCCCTCTCTACAAGGCTCTCCAGCCATGCAGTGGGCGGTATAAGGTCGCTCATATCCTCAAGGAGCATGAGAGGGCCACCCCTCTTCCTCTCCAGTTCATTGATTATCTCTATCTTCTTCTTCAGCATCTCCTTCTTGGCCTTGAAGGCCTTCACTTCCCTCATGAGCTTCCTGTACCTGCTGATCTCCTCCTGTACCCGGGTGAGTTCCTGCCTCACCGCATCAACCCTCTTGGAAAGGGAGATCTGGAGATAGGCCATGACTGAAAGGGCAAGGATGATTATAAGGAAGCCGATGGAGAGTTGCTGTCTTATGGACTCCTTCTTCTTCTCGGCCCTGACAGGTAAGAGGTTTATCCTTATCATCTATTTGTCCCCTGCCCTCCTCAGGGCAAGCCCTACTGCCACAGCCATGAATGGTGCCATCTCAGCCACATGGGAGGGGGCAAAGCGCTTCTTGTTGTACTCTATGCTGTTGAAGGGGTTGAGCCTTTCCGTGGCAATGCCCGTCTTCTCAAGGATAGACTCCAGGACCCCATCAAGCTTTGAGCTACCACCACTCAGGTATATCTTGGCAACATACTCTCCGGAGGCCTGGGCAAGGAAGAAGTCTATCGTCCTCTTCACCTCGGAGGCTATAAGATCCACAGCCTTCTCAAGGACTGCCTTCACCTCTTCCTTTTCCACCCCTTCCACCTCCCCCCCTTTCTTGAGCCTCTCTGCATCATCAAAGTTCAGGTGGAAGGCCTTCTGTATCTCCTCTGTCAGCCTGTTCCCGCCTACGGCAACATCCCTTGTGAAGGAGGTTATGCCTTCGCTGAGGATGTTTATGTTGGTCACAGAGGCACCTATATTGACAAGGGCGATATTCTCTTCCTTGGGAAGGGGGTAGTTTATCTCGAACATGTTCTCGAGGGTAAAGGCATCGATATCAAGGACCACAGGGTTCAGCCCCGCCTCCCTGATGACATTGACATAGTCATCCACCACTTCCTTCTTGCAGGCCACAAGGAGGACCTCCATCTGCCCCTTGCCTTCGGGGTCTGCCCCTATGATCTGGAAGTCTATGTTCACCTCCTCGATATTGAAAGGGATGTACTGCTCTGCCTCCCACTGGATGGAATCAGAGAGTTCTTCTTCAGACATGACAGGGAGGTTGATCCTCTTTATGATGACCGAATGGCCTGATATGGAGGAGGCAACGTTACGGGCCTTTACCTTCTGATCCTTTATGAGATCCCTTATGGCCTGGACCACTGAGGAGGCATCTATTATGGAGCCATCGACGATTGCCTCATGGGGGAGGGGCACCATCCCCATCTTGGCCAGGGAATAGCCTTTCTTTCCCTCCTTGAGCTGGACAAGTTTTATCGAACTCGATCCTATATCAAGCCCTATGGTCTCCTTCTTGCCAATGGCAAATATGTCGGAAAGGCTCTTGCTAAGCATCTTCCTCAGGGAAGACCTTGTCCTTCTCCGTGGGCTTCAGGCCAAGGGCTTGAAGGATCTTCCTCTTTGTATCCATCCTGCATGGGAATCCCTTCTCCACCCGGTCGATGGTCACAGGGGAAAGACCAGCCTTTCTGGCAAGCTCGGCCTTGCTGAGAAGGAGTTGCTCCCGTATCCTTTTTAGGTTGTTTCTGTTACCCCTCTTCAAAGACCTTCCTCTGGTAGAGGATAGGGCTAAAGTAGAATAAAAATCAAAGATTGTCAAGAAAATTGGAACATTTTAAAACAATTTAAATCCTTTGAGTTAAAAAATATCTCATTTTGTTATACTGAGCGTAAACTCCTGAAAGGCTATTGCATCCCCATCGCTCACCTTCACCCTCACAAGGAACTCACCCTTCCGGGGTCTGTTCCAGAGGATCATCCCCCTCTCCGGATCAAGGGTCATACCCTCTGGACCTTCGTCCAGTGTGAAGGTGAGATCATCACCATCCTCATCCACAACCTTGAGTCTGTATACATACTTTCCATCGATGAGGGCCGCTGGAGGGGTGGATACTATCCTGGGAGGTCTGTTTGCAAGGACAAGGGGAAGGCTCTTCCTGGCCTTTCCCCTCTCCCTGCCATCGAAGGGCACAACCACAAGGGTTATGAAATCGCCCTTCTTGAACCCCCTTGTATCCAGTTCCCCAGTAACCTCCGGCAGGACCTCCCTGTTCCTCATCCACCTGTACTCGAGGAGCACAGGGTCACCATCCTCATCCCTCACCTCCACCTCTGCCCTCACCTTCACCCCTGGATAGGCAAGGCGGGGATGGAGTTTCACGGAAAGGACCTCGGGAGGGTGGTTCCTCTCCACCCCGTTATCCTCTTCAGGGGCAGGGGCCTCCTCCTGTGCCATGGGAACGTCCCTCTCAGAGGGAACTGATACCCCTTTAGCCTCGGGTTCAGTGGTCTTGGGTGGAGGGCTGCCACATCCCCCAAGGAAGAAAAGGACAAGCCCGATTGTGATTGCTCTTTGCATCTTCACTTCACCACATGTTTGTAGAGCATCTCTATGCCTTCCTGCTCACCACCATCACTCTCTTCCCTCCAGGCTGCAGGCTCGCTCCTGCCACCGGTCACCTCTGTCTCAACCTCCACTATGGTACCTGTAGAGGTCTGGATGAATCCCTTCGTCTCCTTCCCGATGGCAACGCCGATGGTGGTGGGCATCCCCTTCCCTATGGACATGCTCTTCCTGATGTACTCGGTCCCGCCGATGGTCTCTGTGCCGATTATGGGCTTCTTGTAGGCGGTCCCTGTCTCGTAGTAGAGGGCATAGACGGCACTTTCACCGAGCATGGCGCATATGTCGCTGTTTGGTGTGAAGGTGGTGAAGAGCAGGATCCCTCCCACGATGACGGCCGGGGAGAGGACCCTCTCGCTCGGGGTCGTGGGGTTGTTCAGGTTTATGTACCACCCCTGATAGGTCCTTATGGTGGTCACCATGGTGGAGAAGCTGCAGGTGGTATTACCTCCGCAAACGGTGGTGCTCCCGCTCACCTGATCGGATGCACCCGTATCGGAAGAGACCTT
>WGFJ01000136.1 GCA_015492305.1 Deltaproteobacteria bacterium | reverse complement strand
GGATGGAGGGTTGTCTCACGGCAGTCTATGTAGAAGGGACTCCTCTTACCGGAAGAGAGGATGACCTCACCCCTTTTCAGGGACCTCTCCTTAAGGAGCTCAAGGAGACGGGACCTTGCATCTTCCATGGACTGCATCATAGCTACCTGAAAAGGGCCATCTGGTCACCCTCCTGGGACCTTTCAAAAGGAACAGGATAGGAACCATCGAAACAGGCCTTGCAGTAAGTGCCTTCCCCAACGGCATCCATGAGTCCCTCTATGCTCAGGTAACCAAGGGAGTCAGTACCGAGGTACCTCGCAATCTCATCTATGGAGTGGGAAGAGGCAATGAGCTCGCATCGTGTGGGTGTGTCGATGCCATAGAAGCAGGGGTAACATGTAGGTGGTGAGGCTATCCTCATGTGGACCTCCCTTGCACCACCCCTTTTCAGCATGCTCACTATCTTCCTGCTCGTTGTTCCCCTCACTATGGAATCATCTACAACAACGATCCTCTTACCCTTCAAGAGGTCCTTTACAGGGTTGAGCTTCAACTTCACCCCGAAGTGCCTTATGGACTGCTTGGGCTCTATGAAGGTCCTCCCTACATAGTGGCTCCTTATGAGGCCCATCTCGTAGGAAAGCCCCAGGGTCTGGGAGTATCCTATCGCAGCAGGGACACCAGAGTCAGGGACAGGTATGACCATATCCGCATCGGCAGGGTGTTCCTCTGCAAGGGACCTGCCAAGGTCCTTCCTCACCTCGTAGACATTCCTTCCGAAGATGAAGCTATCAGGCCTTGCAAAGTAGATGAATTCGAATATGCACGGGGTATGAGGCACCTCCTCGAAGGGCTTGAAGGACCTGATGCCCTCCCTGTCGATGAGGACCAGTTCCCCGGGCTCAAGCTCCCTCACAAACTCGGCCCCTATGAGATCAAGGGCGCATGTCTCAGAGGCCAGTATATGGGCCCCCTTGAGGTACCCCAGGATGAGGGGTCTGAACCCGTAAGGGTCCCTCACACCCACCATCCTTGTCTCTGTGAGGAAGACAAGGGAAAATGCACCCCTTACCTCTCGAAGGGCCTCCACTATCCTGTCAACAAGGGAAGAGGCCCTGGACCGGGCAATAAGGTGGACTATGATCTCCGTATCCGTATCGGACTGGAATATGGAACCCCTCCTTTCAAGCCTCTCCCTCACAGTTGCCGCATTCACAAGGTTTCCGTTGTGGGCAACAGCCATACCCCCCCTTGCATAGTTCACCATTATGGGCTGCACATTCTGGATGAGGCTCTCCCCGGTTGTTGAATACCTCACATGGCCTATGGCAGCAAAGCCAGGAAGTCTCTCAATCACATCGGCAGTGAATATGTCTGCCACAAGCCCTGTATCCTTGTGGGAGTAGAGATTCCTCCCATCAGATGATACTATACCTGCACCCTCCTGCCCCCTGTGCTGGAGGGCATAGAGTCCAAGGTACGTCATGTTTGCTGCCTCTGGATGGCCGAATATGCCAAATATGCCGCACATCCTATATCACCCTCTCAAGGCCTCTTTCCCATGCCTCCTTCAGGAGATCCAGGGGAAGATCGATGAGGTTTCCGATCCTGAACCTCCTGCCCCTCACCCTTCCAAGTATGGTGTGTGGAAGACCTCTCCTTTCCAAGATCCCCTCAAGGGTGGGAAGATCCTTCTCATCTATACTCACCACAATCCTTGACTGGGATTCTCCAAAGAGGAAGGCATCGACCCTTATGGAAGGATCGACATCGATCTCCACCCCAAGGGGGTCCTCCGAAGATATGGAAGACTCTGCAAGGGCAACGGCAAGGCCTCCATCAGAACAGTCGTGGGCAGATTTGATTATACCACCCCTTATGGCCTCAAGACAAGCCTCTATAACCGCCCTTTCCCTCTTGAGGTTGATACGGGGTGGGACCCCCTTCTCCATCCCGTGGATCACTGCAAGGTACTCACTTCCCCCTATCTCCTCCAGGGTCTCCCCTATGAGGACGATTATATCACCCTCTTCCTTGAACCACTGGGTGGTTATGTGGGAGAGGTCCTCCACCAGGCCAACCATCCCCACCATGGGGGTTGGATGTATGGCCTTTCCGGAGGTCTCGTTGTAGAAACTCACATTACCACTAACAACAGGGGTTGAAAGCTCAAGGCAGGCCTCCTTTATGCCGATGATGGATTCCCTGAACTGCCACATGATCTCGGGGTTCTCGGGGCTTCCAAAGTTGAGGCAATCCGTTATGGCAAGGGGCCTTCCACCGGATACAGCCACATTCCTTGCAGCCTCTGCAACGGCTATCATCCCTCCCACCCTGGGATCGAGGTAACAGTACCTGCTGTTGCAGTCCACAGAAAGGGCAAGGGCCTTCCTTGTCCCCTTTATCCTCACAACAGCGCTATCGGAACCAGGCCTTACAACGGTGGATATCCTCACCATGTGGTCGTACTGCCTGTATATCCATCTCTTGCTTGCAATGGTTGGGGAGGAAAGGAGTTTAAGTAAGACCCCATTCATATCGGAAGGCAGGGGCAGATCCTCAATCTTAAAGAAAGGGGTCTCCTCGAGATAGGAAGGCCTTTTCAAGGGCCTCTCATATCTCGGTGCACCCTCGGTAAGGGCCGAGATCGAGAGGGTGGCAACCTCCTTATCCCCCTCCTTTATCCTCAATAGGGGTTCCCCTATCACCCTGCCTATGATGGACACCTCCAGTCCCCACTTCCTGAAGATCCTTTCCACCTCCTCAACCCTCTCCCTATCCACAACAAGGAGCATCCTCTCCTGTGACTCGGAGAGCATCACCTCGTAAGGTGTCATGCCCTCCTCCCTCCTTGGAACACGGTCAAGGTCCAGTTCTATCCCCACTCCACCCCTTCCGGCCATCTCGACAGAGGAAGACGTAAGGCCTGCTGCCCCCATGTCCTGGATACCAACCACTGCACCTGTCTTAAAGGCCTCGAGACAGGCCTCAAGGAGAAGCTTCTCTGTAAAGGGGTCTCCAACCTGGACGGTTGGCCTCCTCTCCTCACCGCCTTCTCCAAAGACATCGGAGGCCATGGTGGCCCCGTGGATCCCATCCCTCCCTGTCTTGGAACCCACGTAGAGCACAGGGTTCCCCTCCCCTCCTGCCCTGCCCCTGAAGATCCTGTCCTTTCTGGCAATTCCAACGCACATAACATTTACAAGGCAGTTCCCGTTGTATGAGGGGTTGAGGTAGAGGTCTCCACCCACCGTTGGCACTCCGACACAGTTTCCGTACCAGGCAATCCCTGAAACCACCCCTTTTACAAGGTAGCCCGTCTTGGGATGGCCTGCCTCCCCGAACCTCAGGGCATCGAGGATGGCCACAGGCCTGGCCCCCATGGTGAATATATCCCTCAGTATGCCACCAACACCAGTCGCTGCACCCTGAAAGGGCTCGATATAGGATGGATGGTTGTGGCTCTCCATCTTGAATACCACGGCAAGTCCATCCCCTATATCCACAACCCCGGCGTTTTCCCCTGGCCCCTGGATAACCTGGGGTCCCTCTGTGGGCAACTCCCTGAGATGGACCCTTGAGCTCTTGTAGCTGCAATGCTCGCTCCACATAACCGAAAAGATGCCAAGTTCAAGGAGATCCGGTTCCCTTCCAAGGATCTCAACGATCCTTCTGTACTCCTCAAGGGTAAGGCCATGTTCCTTTATCACCTCTTCCCTCACTCCCATCCCTCCAAAACCCTTTTTATGTAGCCCTCATCCACACCGTCGAGCCTCTTTATACCCTCCTCCATGGCTATCCTTATCGCCTCCTCGTACTCCTCCCTTGTGATCCTCCTGTTTAAAGGGGGATACTCCACAGCCCTGTAGCAGGGCCTGTATTGATCCATGATGTTCACATAGGTATTTGGCGATATCTCACGGGCTATGAACCTCATGACCTCCCTTGTGCCTGCAAGCCCCTGGGGAAGGACGAGGTGGCGCACTATAAGCCCCCTCTGGGCTATGCCCCTCTCATCAAGGACAAGATCACCAACCTGTCTGTGCATCTCCTTTATGGCTGCCTTTGCTATCTCCGTATAGTTCGGTGCCGCTGAATAGCGTCTGGCAACCTCAGGGTCTCCATACTTGAAATCGGGCATGTAGATGTCAATCACCCCATCGAGGAGCCTCAGGGTCTCTACCGACTCGTATCCGCCACAGTTGTAGACAAGGGGGATCTGAAGGCCCTTCTCTATGGCAAGGGGAAGGGCCTCAAGGATCTGTGCCACCTGATGGGTGGGGGTTACAAGGTTTATGTTGTGGCATCCAAGGCTCTGGAGGTAGATCATCATGTTTGCAAGGTCTTCGGTGCTCACCTCTACCCCCTCGCCAAGATGGCTTATATCGTAGTTCTGGCAGAAGATACACTTAAGGTTACAGTAGGTAAAGAAGATGGTGCCCGATCCATACCTCCCCACAAGGGGTCTCTCCTCACCGAAGTGGGGGGTGTAGCTTGAGACCATGGGAAGCCTCCCGACCCTGCAGACCCCTTTCTCACCGCGGGTCCTGTCCACCCTGCAGTTCCTGGGGCAGAGGGTGCAGGAAGAAAGGATTTCAAGGGCCCTATCGATCCTCCCCTGAAGCTCTCCCCGCTCATAGAGGGGTATGTAGGAAGGTACAAATGACATCTTCAAAATCCCTCCAGTTGCCACCCTTTCAGGTCCCCATTACGGGCCCTTTAGTTTCTCCTCTTCTTCCTGGCATCTCCTGCAGTAGGTGGCAAAGGGAAGGACCTTGAGGCGTTCCTCCTCGATCTCCTTGCCGCATCTCTCGCAGAAGCCGTATTTACCCTCCTCGAGCCTCCTTATGGCATCTTCGATCTGGATGAGCCTGTCCCTCTTTGTCTCGGCTATGGAGAGGCCCGTCTCCTCGATGTAGTCGGCAAGGGCTATGTCCTCCACATCCATGGGGATGGTGAATTGATCATGGTAGGACTCCCCGAGATCCCTGAATATGTCATCCCTCAACTCGTTCCATAGCCTCCTCTTCTCCTCAAGGAGCATCTCCTTCAACCTCTTTTTCCTTGACTCACTTATGGCCATCCCAACCTCCTCAACACACAGGGTGTCTGCCCTCTATGAGTTCTTCACAGAACTCCTCGATCCTTGAAAGCCTTGCATCCACCACCTCCATGATCTCCGACTCCTTCACAGGTCTGCCACCCACAACCTGCACAGAAACGACGGAGGGGCTGTCGATTGGGGTGCCTATCTGGCTCAGGAGCCACACATAGACCTCATCCATCCCCCCCACCTTCTCAAATATCTCCTCTGCAAGCCTGTGGGACAGGATATTGTATATCTTTCCCACATGGCTGACCGGGTTCTTTCCTGCCGCTGCCTCTGTGCTCATGGGCCTGTTAAGGGATGTGATGCCATTCACCCTGTTTCCCCTTCCCACCTGACCCGAGTCGGCATCCTCTGCAGAGGTGCCAAGTAGGGAGAGGTATACACCATCAAGCCCCTTTCCCCTCTCATCAAGGGTGTTTAGATGTGCCTCTATCCTTTTCATGGGCTCTCCCTTCACCCTTTTCAGGTCCACACCCTGGAGGGGATCCTTTAAGAAGGCCCTTATATCCTCCTCCACCTCCGACTTCTTTGCAAAGTAGTCATCTTCACTCTCCACATACCTTGCAAGGAGGGGCATCGCTATGGTGAGGGAAAGGGTCCCCTCCCTCCTCATACCCATGACCTTCACATCCTCTCCGGTAAAGGGATACCTCTTCTTGAAGCCTTGAGAATTCAGATACCTCTCCACATTCAATACCACCGCCTCTGTGATGGTGAGGGGGGCATATCCAACCCCTGCTGATGTGTCGTTGGCACCAAGGGGGCCTTCCTTCTTGAATATGGATACAAGCTCCTCAGAGGCAGGTGAGAGAAGGACCCTGAAACCTATGTCCCTTGAAGGGTCCACCCCCCGGAGGTTCTCCCTTATCCATGCCCTTGATGTCTCGATGGCAAGGCCCTCCACATCTATCCTCTCCCCTCCAACCTCAAGGGTGGCCCTGTCTCCAAGGATGAATTCCATGGGTCTTATGACCCTCCCCCCACCAAATCTCCTTTCCACCCTCCCTGCTACAAGGAGGCCCTTGTCTATGTTGAAGTGGAAGATCCTTCCGTATCTCTCAAGGTATTCCCTGCAAAGGGCCAGTGAAACCCTCTCTGCAAGGGCATCGCAGATATAATCAGGATGTCCTATGCCCTTCCTCTCCACTATCTCAACCTTCTGTCTGTACACAGGAAGGTGTTCAAGCCTCTCCACAACGATCTTCCTCATTTAGATCCCCCTTCACAGGACCTCTCCCTTGCGCTGTATATGCATCCGCAGTACCTCTGGCGGTAAAGCCCCATCTTCCTGGAGAGCTTTATTCCCCTGCCCCATCCCTTCCTGAAGTCGTGATAGAAGAACCTTATGCCCTGAGTCCTCCCGATCTCCTCCCCGAGCCTTTTTATGAGGTCGTGGTCCTGATACTTGCTGTAGAGGAGGGAGGTTGAAAAGGCATCAAAGCCCCTCTTCTTTGCCTCCAATGCGGTCCTTTCAAGCCTCATCCTGTAGCAGTAGTGGCATCGATTGCTTATATCATGAGCCACATGGGCGATGAACCCTTCCATATCGTAGTCATCGCTGTAGATGATCCTCAGGTCCAGCAATGACTGAAGCCTCTTTACAGCTTCAAGGCGCCTGACATACTCATGGTAGGGATGGATGTTGGGGTTGTAAAAGAGGCCCCACACCTCCCATTCCTTCGAGAGGAGTTCCTTAAAGGGGATGATGGCACATGGACCACAGCACACATGGACAAGGAGCTTCATCCCTTGAAGAGTTCCTCCTGGAGGGGAGGCCCCTCACCCTTTCTTATACCAAGGTGGTGGTAGGCCTTCTCTGTGGCCATCCTGCCCCTTGGTGTCCGTATGATGTAGCCCTCCTGGATGAGGTAGGGTTCATATACCTCCTCTATGGTGTCCTTCTCCTCGTTCACTGTCACCGAAAGGGCATCTATGCCCACAGGCCCTCCCCTGTAGTTGTATATTATGGTGCGCAGTATCTTCCTGTCCATCCTGTCAAGACCGCACCTATCTATCCGGAGCATATCAAGGGCCTCCTTTGCAATGGCCTCTGTTATCATCCCCTCTGCCTTCACCTGGGCATAGTCACGAACCCTCTTAAGCAGCCTGTTTGCAATCCTCGGTGTACCCCTGGAACGCCTTGCTATCTCCATTGCCCCTTCCGGATCTATACCTATGCCAAGGATCCTTGCAGATCTAAGGACTATCTCCTTCAACTCTTCGGGTTTGTAGAACTCAAGATGGGCTATGACACCGAAACGGTCCCTCAAAGGCGATGTGAGGAGACCAGCCCTTGTTGTGGCAGCCACAAGGGTGAAGCGGGGAAGATCGATCCTCACCGATCTTGCCCCCGGTCCCTGACCTATGACAAGATCAAGCTTGAACTCCTCCATGGCTGGATAGAGGACTTCCTCAACGACCCTGCTCAGCCTGTGGATCTCATCTATGAAGAGTATATCCCTCTCTTCAAGGTTTGTGAGGATGGCTGCAAGATCCCCGGCCCTTTCTATCACAGGGCCGGATGTAACACGGATGTTTACGTTGAGTTCCTTTGAGAGGATATAGGCAAGGGTTGTCTTGCCAAGACCTGGAGGACCGTAGCAAAGGACATGATCAAGGGCCTCTCCCCTCTCCTTTGCAGCCCTTATGAATATCTCAAGGCTTCTCTTTACATCTTCCTGGCCTATATACTCCTTCAGGCTCTGGGGTCTCAGGTTTGTCTCCCACCCCTTCTCCTCTTCAAGAAGCTCCCTCTCCCTCACTCACTCCTCCTGGGTCAGGGCCCTGGAAAGGATCTTGAGAGACCTCCTGAGTATCTCCTCAAAGCCCTCATCCTCAGTGATCTCTTCCCTCACCCTTTCCACTGCAGCCTCTGCCTCTGAAGACTTGTAACCGAGGTTTACAAGGGCTGAGACCACATCCTTAAAGACCCCTCCCATGGCCTCAACCTCTTCTTCCATCACATCCCTTATCCTGTCTGCAAGTTCAAGGACAAGCCTTTCTGCCGTCTTCCTTCCCACCCCGGGGATGGAGCTCAGCCTCAGGGTATCCCTCCTCTTTACGGCCGCCCATAGCTCATCCGGTGTTATGCCAGAGAGTATGTTTCTCGCAAGCCTCGGTCCCACACCGGCTATCCCTATGAGACTCTTGAAGACCTCCCTTTCCTTTGCCGTGAGGAAACCGTATATCTCGATGGTGTTTTCCCTGAGAAGGGTGCAGGTATTGAGGCTCACAGGGTCATATACCTCTGGCAACTGGTAGAAGGTGGTAAGGGGTATGTGGATCTGATAGCCGATGCCATTCACATCCACAATGGCCTGGTCAAAGGATTTGTATATGAGTATACCCTTTATATGCGCTATCATCTGACCTCCTTGAGATGGTCTTTTACTGCCTTCCTGAAACCCTCTGTGAAAAGATGGCACAGGGCCACTGCAAGGGCATCCCCTGCATCCTTCCCCTCCACAGGGACACCGAGGAACCTGCTCACAACCGACTGGATCTGTCCCTTCTCCGCCCTCCCGTACCCTGTAATAGCCTTCTTCACCTCCATGGGGGTGTACTGGAAGACCTTGAGCCCCTTCTGAATGGCAGAGAGGATCACGATCCCCCGCACATGGCCAAGCTTGAGGGCACTTGAGGCATTCTTTGCCACAAAGACCTTCTCTATGGCCAACGCCTCAGGGCGATGGGATGATATGAGGTCCTGCAGGCCCTCGAAGATCCTCTTTAACCGCTCCTCCATGGAAAGGTGTGGACCGCATCTGATGCTTCCGTGACACACATGGATGAACCCTCCACTGCCATCTGACTCGACTATTCCATACCCTGTAACCAGTGAACCTGGATCTATTCCGAGGACACGCATCTACGCAGAAAGCCTTTCCATCTCTTCAGAGGGGATATCGAAGTTGGCATAGGCGTGCTGCACATCATCGTGATCCTCAAGGGCCTCCACAAGCCTCAGGACCCTCTCGGCATCGCTTCCCGTGACCCTTACCGTTGTCTTTGGAACCATTGTGATCTCTGCAAGGGTGTACCTGAGGCCCTTGGCATCGAAGATCTCCTTCACCCTGTGGAAGCTTGAGGGATCGGTGTAGACCTCGTAGAGCCTGTCCTCAGGCACGGCCCTTACATCCTCGGCCCCTGCCTCTATGGCTGCCTCCATAAGAAAGTCCTCATCCACATCATCGAAGGAGAAGGTGAAGAGCCCCTTCTTTTCAAAGATCCATGAGACACAGCCACTCTCACCAAGGCTCCCCCCGTACTTGGAGAAGATGTGCCTGATCTCAGGCACGGTTCTGTTCTTGTTGTCCGTAAGCACCTCAAGGAGGATTGCAACCCCGCCTGGACCGTAGCCCTCATAGGTGCACTCCTCGTAGTTTGCACCCTCCACCTCGCCGGTACCCCTCTTGATGGCCCTCTCTATATTCTCGCTTGGCATGTTTGCTTCCTTGGCCCTCTCAATGGCCGTCCTCAGCCGGGGGTTGCTTGAAGGATCGCCTCCACCAAGCTTTGCGGCTACGGTGATCTCCCGGATAAGCTTTGTAAAGAGCTTACCCCTCCTGGCATCCTCCCTTGCCTTCTTGTGTTTTATGTTTGCCCATTTTGAATGTCCTGCCATAGATCCTCTCCTGCAGTAGGTGTTGCTAACCCTTTAATCTCTAACATAAACCTTGTTCAATGTAAAGATGGAAGGAGGAAGGGCCGTAGATAGGTATACACATACTTACCACTTTAGTGGTGTTAATGGGAGGGTTGAAGCCCTCCGTTCCATCCTGTATGTATTGAAGAGGCTCAAGGTTCCCTTTTTCAGGGAGCCAGAGAGACTACCAGGATGGAGGGAGGGCATATGATAGGATATCATGAGTTGAGAAAGATTTCACCTGAAAAGGCAAGGGAGGTTATAAGGAAGGTGCTTGGGAGGGAGGGGGGTAATGTTTCAAGGACCGCTCGTATACTTGGGATATCAAGACACACAGTGAGGAGGGCAAGGGAGGGTCCCCTTGAGGACAGGTCAAGGAGGCCAAAGAGGGTATGGAGGAAGACAGGGACCTATCTTGAGGGGTTGATAGTTAAGGAGGCAAAGGATAGTGGATGTGGATACAGGATGGTTACCTCCCTTATAT
>WGFJ01000135.1 GCA_015492305.1 Deltaproteobacteria bacterium | reverse complement strand
TCCTCACATCGATTATCCTCTCCGGATACCTGTAGGTGACGGGCACGGTGAGCCACTGCCATCCACTGGCGGTCTTGATCCTGTTCCTGTTCTGATACTCGTTCTTCTTGAACTGAACATTGTCGAGGAAGACGAAGGCATCGCACCTGTCTATCTTGTCGATGTAACCGAGCCACGGCATGAACTGGGGCTGGTGTATGGCAACGATCATTCCACCCTTTTAACAAATATGGGGTTGCTTATCAAGAGGGGTTCCTTCTCTATCACATCGATCCTGTAGTAGGTCCTTTGAGGGGCAGGCTCCTCCCACTCTGCCCTGAGGGTTCCCCTCAAGGGCCATGTCCTGACAACCCTGCCCTCCCTTATCAATCTCACTGTGAGCCCCTTCCTGCCCTGGTAGTTCAGAGCAAGCCTTATCCTCACCCTCTTCCTTACCACTGCGGTATCGCCCATCATCTTCCACCTTCCCTCGACCCCGTCCCACACCTCGAAGTGTTCGAGCCTTGGCTTGTTGGGAAGCCCTGTAACGGCATAGACCCTGCCTTCACGAAGGGCCTTGAGGACCCCCTCTTCGCTCCTCTCCTCAAGGAAGAAGACCGTCTGGGTCTCGCCCATCCAGTCCCCCTCCCTGTAGTCGAGCTCCCCTATGGCCCATACAGGGCTCTCCCTCTCTCCCTCCATGTACTGCTTGAGGAGCCCATCCCATATGCCCCCTGGCCTGCTTATCCCCCTTCCCTCAAGGAGAGCGGCAAATCCCGTATATCCCTTTGATCTGAGGAGGTCTTCAGGGTGGGGTGGTGTGAAGATCCTTATGCCATTGAAACTCAGGTCGAAGGTGGCCTCTGGATGGGCCCAGAAGACAAGTCCCCCCCTCTCCCTCACATAGTCTATCACCTCCTGGTACGGCCCGATGCCAGGGTCACCGTGGTAGGGATCGTAGGGAGGCCTGCAGAAGGGGAAGTTGTTTACGAGGAAGAGGATGGAGAGGCCGAGGACCGTGTATCCGACAAACCTGTAGGGCCTTCTCACCTCCCTGAACCGCATCCCTGAGAAGGAGATGATGGAGGTCCTCTTGAGGCGGATGAGGAAGATACCTGCAGGGATCAGGATGAGGGGCCACAGGCCCAGGAGGCAACCGAAGCCGATCTCCGAAGGCCATCCCCTGCCTACGGAGGGAAGCCCCTCTATATCCTCTGGCTTCTCGAGTCCCATTATGAGGAGGTGCTTGTGCCAGTTCCTCAGGGTCGGATCCTCCTCAAGGGGGCCCCTCTCCCAGTAGTATGCAGGGACGGCCTCTATCCCGGGGATGAGGATCACATCGGGATAGGCCCTCCTTGCCTTCTCCATCTCCTTCAGATACTCCTTAACACCGTATCTCGTTATGGAGTTCCTCTCCACAACCTTTCTTATGATCCTCCTCAGGGGAAAGAGCCCGTACTCGACCCGTTCGTTATCGTGGTCGTTTATGATGGCCACACCAAGCCCCTTCTCCCTCACCTTCTCCACCAGCTCGAGAGGGGTGAAGACACCATCACCCTCTCCAAGCCTCGTATGGAGGTGGATCACCCCTGGAACCCATTCCCCTGCAAAGGCACTGTGGGAGAGAAGGAGAAAGAGGAGGGTAAGGACCCTTTTCATCCCTTCATCAGATCTCTGTAGACCTTGAGATAGGCCCTGACCATGCCATCCACGGTGAAGAGGAGGGATCTCTTCCGCCCTTCTTCCCCCATCCTCCTTGCAAGGGCCCTGTTGGACAGGAGGTGGATCAGGGCCCGGGCCACCATGTCAGCCCTTCCGGGCGGAACGAGTATACCCGTCTCCCCGTCCCTGACAACGGATGGAACACCACCAACCCCTGTTGCCACAACAGGTTTTCCCGCAGCCATGGCCTCAACGATCCCCATCCCCTGCCCCTCGTTAAGGGAGGTGAGGACATAGAGATCCAGGGCCTTCATGACCCTGGGGATGTCCCTCCTGTAGCCGGTAAGTATCACCCTATCCGCCAGACCCCTCTCCTTGATCCACTCCTCTATGGCCCCTCTGAGGGGGCCGTCACCTACCATCAGAAACCTCACCTCTTGAAACCTCCCTGCCACATCCCCTGCGGCCTCAAGGAAGTCGAAACAGCCCTTTATCTCCTCGAATCTTCCCACCCATCCAACAAGGATCGTGTTGGGGGAAAGACCGAGTTCCCTCCTCATATCGGCGCGATCCCTTCCATCCTTGAGGTAATTATCCAACTCGATTCCGGCAGGTATGACGGATATCTTCTCTGCCCCTGCCACCTTCAACCTGATATAGTCATCCTTCTCGATATTGGTGAGGGCCACTATCCTGTCGCAGAACATGGAGGCCATCCGCTCGGCGAGGATGTAGAGGCGGGAGGCAACCCTCCCTCCGTAGCCGTAGAAGATGTGGCCGTGGGGTGTGTGTACGATGGCCTTCACCCCGCAGATCCTTCCCATGATCCTGCCTGTGAAGCCTGCCTTGGTTGTGTGGGTGTGGAGGATGGTGGGGGATAGAGCCCTTATGAGCCTGAAGACATCAAAAAAGGCCCTCAGGTCCTTGAGGAAGGATATGTCCCTTACAAGGGAGGGGATGGTGTAGATGGGGATGGAGGTCCTCTCGGTGAACCCCTTGAGATCCTCTTCCGGCTCCCTTGTGGGACCTGTGGCTATCCTCACATCGAAGCCCTGGTCCCTGAGGCCCTCGGACAGCCTCAAGACGACCTTTGCAGAACCGCCCCTGTCGAGCCTTGTGATGAGATGGAGTATCCTTGCCTGAGACACGGATCAGTACCTGTAGAGCTCGGTACATCCCCTGGAGCAGACGGGAAACCTCCTTATCCTCTTCACGAACCTCCTGTACTCCCTGTACCTTTCGTTGTTCCAGATCTCTGTGAACCGCTCCCTGCGGATATTGCCGGGTATGAACTCCATGGAGTGGTAGGGCCTCACCGATCCATCGGGGAAGATATAGGCAGTCATCCAGAGGCTCTTGCACCTCCCGGAGTAAGAGGTGGGGCTGAAGTCCCATTGCCCGTAGTACCTCCTGATCTCATCCTCTGTGAAGTTCGGATAGAAGGATACCTTCACAGGGGTCTTCATCCTCTGGATCTCCTCCATCTCCCTCAGGAGCCTGTCCACATCGATACGGGGGAGTTCGTCCCTCACAAAGCCGTACCAGTCGTTGCACCTGTTGCCGAACCTTGGCTCAAAGATCCTGTTGTGGTCATCGCATGCACCCCTGCTGAGGAAGAGGAGATGATGGAAGGTTATGCTCCCTGCCCCTGCGGCTTCCGCCACAGGGACAAGCTCCTTCAGGCGATGAAAGTTCTCCTCATAGATGGTGCAGTTTATGCTTACAAGTGGAACCCTGCGTCCCTTTTCCCCCATCTCTTTGAGTCCCCAGAGGCCCTCCATGGCCTTCCTGAAGGTCCCCCTCACGCCCCTCATCCTGTCGTGGACATCCTCCGGTCCATCAAGGGAGAGGACCACCTCATCAAGCCCGGAATCGATGACCTCATCGACGAGGTCCTTAAGGAGGACCCCGTTGGTGACG
>WGFJ01000134.1 GCA_015492305.1 Deltaproteobacteria bacterium | reverse complement strand
AGGACACAGACTGGAAGAAGAGGTTTGAACTTGCAACCCTTTACCTCAGTGTGAGAAGGATCAAAGAGGCAAGGTCCATCCTTGAAGCGCTGTTGAAGGTGGAAAGGGATAACCCTGATATCTATACTGCCCTTGCCCAGGCCTATGCCATGTCCGGGGACTTTGAAAAGGCAGTAGAGATCCAGAAAAGGGCTGTTGAGCTTAAACCAGACGATGAGAAGCTCAAGGGAAGGCTGAAGGAGATGGAAAGGATCCTTGAAGGCCTGAAGACGAGGAAGTTCCACCAGAAGAAGAGCCAGAAGAAGAGGACCCCTCCTCGTTGACAGTGGCAGGGGCGGGTGTTATAGTTATCCATAGGCCCGGGTGGCGGAACAGGTAGACGCAGGGGACTTAAAATCCCCTGGGAGTTTCTCCCGTGAGGGTTCGATCCCCTCCCCGGGCATCACTTCTTGACTTATGAAGGGCTGTGAGATAACCTTTAAAGAAAGGAGTCTTGTTTATAAGGGATCGTAGTTGCTTTCCATCTTTTCCTATCTAAAGGGGCTGAATGTCGGGAGTAGTGCGCTCTGGACTGTCCCGAACGTCCTCTCTATAACAAGGATCTGTGCCATTCCCCTTTTTATAGTCCTCCTCTACTCGCCGCCGGGTAGATTCACCGGCCTCTTTTCTGCCCTTCTCTTCGTTGCGGTCTCCTTTACTGACTGGCTCGATGGCTATGTTGCAAGGAGGTTCGATAAGCATTCAAGGCTGGGTAGATTCCTCGATCCCCTCGCTGATAAGCTGCTTGTAGCAACATGTCTAATCATGCTCATACCCCTTGGAAGGGTCCCTGCCTGGATGGCTACCCTCATAATCGTAAGGGAGATAGGGGTGACAGGCCTCAGAAGTATGGCCGCTTCAGAGGGGAGAGCTGTAGGGACAAGTAGATGGGGCAAATACAAGACCCTTTTTCAGATAGGGGCAATTACCTCCCTCCTTATCTACTATCCCTTCCTTGGCATAGACTTTGCCCTCCTCGGTTATGTCCTTCTATGGATCGCCCTGGTCCTTACCCTCTGGTCAGGGATACTTTACTTCCTCAGCTTCTTCAAGGAGGTAACATGAAGAAGGCAGAAAAAGTTATAGAGATACTTGAAAAAGAAATATCTAACCCTCGAATAGAATTGAATTTTTCTACCCCTCTTGAGCTCCTTGTGGCCACCATCCTTTCGGCCCAGTGTAAGGATGAGAGGGTAAACAGGGTGACCCCTGAACTCTTCAGGAGGTTCAAGGAGGCCAGGGACTATGCGGAGGCCGATATCAAGGAGATAGAAGAGATCATAAGGCCCATCAGCTTTTACAGGAACAAGGCAAGGATGATAGTGAACTGCTGTAAAAGGATCGTTGAAGATTTCAACGGTAAGGTGCCGGATAACCTTGAAGACCTTGTTACCCTCCCGGGGGTTGGGAGGAAGACGGCCAACATACTCCTTGGCAATGCCTTTGGAAAGCAGGCCATAGCCGTCGATACCCATGTAAAGAGGGTGGCCCAGAGGCTTGGTCTCACCACCTCTCAAGACCCTGACAGGATCGAGGAGGATCTTCGAAGGCAGATACCCGAGGACAGGTGGACAAGGGCAACAAACCTCCTGATCCTCCACGGAAGGTACACCTGCAAGGCAAAGGCCCCTGATTGTCCAAGGTGCGGTCTCAGGGAACTCTGTGAGTACTATCACAGGAAGGGAGGATGATCCCTTTTTGCTTAAATGAAGCAAGGAAGAGGCCGATAAATAGGTATGGAGGCGGAGGATCTGAAGGCAAGGGTGAGGGGTCTTAAGGAGGTCTCAACCATCCCCATCATACACCAGAAGGTCTTGCAGGTCCTTGAGAACGAATGGGCCACAACTGGGGACATGGAAGAGGTTATAGAGCATGACCAATCCATAGCATCAAGGATCCTCGGTATGGCCAATGCCGCCTTTTACGGCCAGAGCAGAAAGGTGAATACCATCTCCCAGGCCATCTACATCCTTGGCCTTGATATGGTCAAGGCCATAGCCCTCTCAGTTACTGTCTTTGATCTCCTCAGGTTCAGACACATGGATCTCAGACACCTGTGGGTCCACTCCTTCAAGGTGGCCATGGCCTCCCTCCTTATCGGTGAGGGGATGGGCATGAAAGGGGAACCCCTCTTTGTGTCGGGTCTCATCCATGACATTGGAAGGGCTGTGATGTGCCAGATCCTTGGCAGCGAGTATGAAAAGGTGTGGGGCCTTAAGGGGGAGGATCTGCTCAAGGGGGAGGAGGAGGCCTTTGGTGCCCCTCACACCACAGTGGGTGGATGGTTTGTTGAGGGATACCTGTTTCCCGGAGAACTTGTAAGATCTGTTGAGCTCCACCACAGCCCTGAGGACATGCCTGTTGTCTGCATTGCAGACTCACTTGTATCTCTCGACGACCCAGGGGGTGATGGTATCTCCCTTACCCCTGAGGCACTGGAGAGGTCAGGTATAGGTGAAGAGGTGGTGGAGAAGGCCGGTTCCACCCTCAAGGAGATGGAGGGTGACATCAAGGAGTTTTACGGTCTCTTATGAGCCATTTTGATCTCTACAAGGGCTTCATGGCCGAAGTGATCCACAGCTATGAGGAGATGATAAGGGCCCTTTCCGTCTTCAGACGTCTTGCAGAGGGCCTTGGCAGGAAGTTTACCGTAAGGGAGATATGCGAGGAGGTGGTAAACATCCTCTTTGAGGAACTCCACCTTGAGAACTGCTCCATCATGCTCCTTGAGGGGGATAGACTCAGGATAGAGGTTGGTAAGGGGGAGGGGTCTGGCAGGAGTGAGACATCCCTTAAGGTGGGGGAGGGGATAGCTGGCAGGGCCTTGAAGGAGGGAAGGCCCATTGTTGTCAACGATGTAGACAGGGATAAGGATTTTCTGAAGCTGCCCACCTTTGTAAGGATAGGCTCATTGCTCACCATACCCATCTATGGAAGCACCCCTAAAGGGGTCATAAACATGAGCCATTCAAGGAAGAACTTCTTCAACCCGAGACAGGTCGATGTCCTGAGCCTCCTCTCCCTCATCGTGGGGATACTCATCGAGTTTGCCGAAGAGGAGGAGAGGCTTGAGGCCAAGGTGAGGGAGAGGACACAGGAGCTTGAAGAGATGAAGTCCTATTTTGAAGAGATCCTGAATAGTGCAAGCGACCTCATCCTGACGGTGGAGAGGGATGGCAGGATCGCCTTTGCCAACAAGAGCATAGAGGACTTCGGGTTTGACATAAGGGAACTCCGTGGGAAACCCTATGCCCTGTTAACCGGGATTCCCCTGAACAGGGGAAGACTCAACTCCCTTTTGAAGGAAGGCCTTCTCATGCTGGAGGTGGAGATCGAGACTCCCTTAAGGGGTGTGAGAAGGTTTTCGTGCAACCTATCCACCATAAGGAAGGGCAGGAGGATCCTCTACTTCCTCGTTGTGGCCAGGGATGTGACGGAGAAGAGGAAGGTGGAGCAGACCATGAGGTTCATGGAGAGGCTTGCCACCCTTGGTGAGATAGCGGCTGGCATCGCTCATGAGATCAATAACAGGCTTGTTCCTGTGGTGGGCTATGCCGAGATGCTCATGGGAAGGGCAGGGGATGAGAGGGAAAGAAGGATGCTTAAGATGATCCACGACTCTGCCATTGGGTGTAAGAGTATAGTCCAGTCACTCCTTGAGTTCGCGCGGGAAAAGGAACCAAGGAAGGTCCCTACAGATCTGAACCAGCTTGTGGAAAAGACCCTCTCCCTCTTTCTCTACAAACTCGGTGGCAGGGGTGTGAAGTGTGTTAAGAGACTCACCCCGACGATCCCGCCTGTTGCCGTTGATCCTCACCAGATCGAGCAGGTCCTCATAAACCTTATAAACAACGCCATCCATGCCATGAAGGGAGGGGGGACCCTCACTGTCTCAACAGGCTATGGTGAAGGGGCAGTTACCGTTAAGGTTGAGGATACAGGATGTGGTATACCCCCTCATATCCTTAACAGGATATTCGATCCCTTCTTCACCACAAAGGAGCCAGGAAAGGGCACAGGCCTTGGTCTTTCCGTCTCCTACGGGATAGTGAGGTCCCATGGGGGCACGATAGAGGTGAAAAGCGAGGTGGGAAGGGGTACCACCTTCACCATCACGCTGCCCCTGGGCCATTCGGAAGAAGTGGATGGGAAGAAGAGAGGGAAGGGGCAGACCGTGCTTGTTGTGGATGACGACCCAATGGTGGGGGAGATGATAAAGGAAGCCCTTATTGCCGGGGGTTATGGGGTGAGGTATATATCTGACCCTGTAGACTCCCTCAACTTTTTGAAAGACGCGGACCTTGTGATAATGGACATAATGATGCCAGGCCTTGATGGCAGGGAACTCTACAAGATAGTCACAGAGGTGAGACCTGAGCTCAAGGGCAGGGTCATCTTCATCACCGGGAACCTTGTTGGTCTCGAAAAGGGGCTCAAGGACTTTCTTGATGCTACAGGGGCCCCATTCCTCCAGAAACCCTTTGGACCTTCTGAACTCATCAGGGTGATTCAGAGGTGTGCAGGAAAGAGATAGATGTCCCTTACCATACGCCAGAGTCTCTTTATTGGCTACCTCGGGGGGATCTTCCTCTCCCTTATCATAGGTGCAACAGCCCTCTACGACAGGCATCTCCTCACACAGGGGATGGAGGAGGCCCAGGAACTGGCAGGAAGGATAGAGGCCTCCTACACCCTGGATATCGCTGTTGAAAGACTCCTTACATCTCCAAGTGACTATCTTATAACCGGTGACCCGGAGGTAAGGGAGGGCTTTCTCCACAGGAAGGCGGAGGTGGAAGGGGCCTTGAAGAGGCTCAGGGAGATCGCCGGAAGACCCGGGAGGAACAGGGTAAAAGAGGCCCTGTCCCTGCTCACAGAACTGGAAAGGGAGTATCAGCTCCTTCTTGGGAAGGTGGAAGCCATACTATCCATCAAAGACCCTGTTAACAACACCCAAGGCAGGCAACTCATGATGGAGGTGAAGAGGATAGGGAAGAGGATGGGTCAGATCATGGATGAATACAGGGCCTTTGATCGAGGGGAGCTTGAAAAGGTCATGGACCACCAGAGGCTTATCCTCAGGAGGGTGGATATCTCCATTGCCGTTGCCACCTTCCTCCTTTTCCTCTTTGCCCTTTTCTACATCATCTACCTTGAGAGGTCCATAAGGAGGCCCATAGAGGATCTTGTCCAGGGGGTCAAGGGGGTGCATCCGGGCAGGTGGAGCAGACTTTCCATTAGAGGGGTAAGGGAGTTTGCCCTGCTTGCCGAAGAGTTTAACAGGATGATCGGTAAGCTTGAGGAGGCCTACTCCGAACTGGAGAGAAAGGTCGACGAGAGGACAAGGGAGCTAAAGGAGACAAACGCAAAGCTTGAAAGGGAGCTGAACGAGGTAAGGAGGCTTCAGAGGCTTACAGAGGAGCTTGCCATCCGGGACGGGTTGACAGGGCTCTTCAACTACAGATACTTCTGGCAGAGACTCGAGCAGGAGGTCTCAAGGGCAAAGAGGTTTTCCCATCCCCTTTCTGTTATCATGGCCGACATCGACCATTTCAAGGACTATAACGATCTCCATGGCCACCTGAAGGGCGATAATCTCCTGAAGGAGATCGCCCTTTTCCTCAAGAACAGCGTGAGGGCCATAGATGTGGTTGCGAGGTACGGAGGTGAGGAGTTTACCATAATACTTGTGCAGACAGGAAAGGAGGATGCCCTGAAGGTGGCCGAGAAGTTGAGGAAGGGCATCGAGAGGGAGGATTTCCCCCATCAGGAGACCCAGCCTGGTGGTCGGATTACCATGAGCTTTGGTGTTGCCTCTTACCCTGTCGATGCTACCGATCCAGAGGGCCTTGTCAGGGAGGCGGACAGGGCCCTATACAGGGCCAAAGAGGAAGGGAGGAACAGGACCATAGCGGCCTGATGGAGGGAGAGGATGGAAGGCAGGGCATGTAAGGAGGATCTCTACAGGGAGATAGTGGAGTCCTCTACAGATGCCATAGTCTGCTGCAAGGGCTGTGTGATCACCTGCTGGAACAGAGGGGCTGAGAGGCTCTTCGGGTATTCGAAGGAAGAGGCCCTTGGAAGGGATGTGGAGATCATCATACCAGAAAGGTTAAAGAAGGCCCACAGGGAGGCCATAGAGAGGATCAGAAAGACAGGCAGGTTAAGGTTTTCCGGAAAGGTCCTTGAGATGGAGGCAGTGGGGAAGGATGGCACCACCATCCCTGTTTCCCTTTCCCTCTCTGCACGGATTGTTGAGGGTGAGATACTGGCCACAGCCATAATAAGGGACATGAGGGCGGTAAGGAGGAAGGAGGAGATCTTGAGGGCCGCAAACAACTGCCTCCTTTCACTCGGAACCGATTTTGGGGAGAATGCAAGGAAGATCACCAAGACAGCAGGTTCTCTGCTGAATGGAATGTTTGCCCGCTATAGCCGCCTTGAAGGCGGGTTCCTCAGGACCATTGCCATATGGAATGAACCATCCGGATTCAAGGGCCATTCAAGGCCTGAAGGCCGCATCTGCTATGACATCATCAGGAAGGGTGGAAGGGAGGCTGTTGTGATACAGGATCTCCCAGACACCCCCTATGTTCGGACAGACCCTGATGTGAAGGCCTATGGATTAAAGACCTACATCGGCCACCCTGTAAGGATCGAGGGAAGGACAGCGGGTGTCCTTTGCGTTGTCTTTACCGATGATCGGGATCCGACCCCGGATGATCTCTATCTCCTTGGCATCCTTGCAGGTGCCCTTGAGAGGGAGGAGGAGAGGAACAGGACCTTAAAGAGCCTTGAAGAGAAGATAGAGGAGCTTGAGAGGATGAACAGACTCATGGTGGGAAGGGAGCTCAAGATGATAGAGCTCAAGAGGGAGATAAAGGAGCTCAGGAAGAGACTGGAAGGTAATGGATGATCATGAAAGGTACATAAGAAGACTTGAGGAGAGGATAGCCTCCCTTGAGGCAGAACTGAAGAAGGAGAGGAGGAGGGCAAGGGACCTTGAGGATACACGGAAGGCCTTCCTCAACCTCCTTGAGGATCTCCAGGACCTTTCTGCCATGATCCAGGAGGCCAAGAAGCAGTGGGAGGAGACCTTTGACGCCATAGCCCACCCCATACTCATCCACGACAGGGACCTCAGGATAATAAGGGCAAACAGGGCCTACAAGGACTCCTGTGGCCTTCCCTTCTCCGAGATCATAGGGAGACCCTATTACGAAGTCTTCCCCAGATCAGGGAGACCCGCTGATATGTGTATGGACCTGAAGAAAGGAGGGGAGGGGATGGAGGAGGTCACCCTTCCCTCTGGCAGGAGATTCATTGTGAGGCTATACCCCATAAGGGATCATGATGGAAACTTTCTTTACTCCATCCATATCTTCGAGGATGTGACGGACCTCAAGGTTGCAGAAGAGGCCCTGAGAAAGGAGGTGGCCCTTACAAAGGATCTCCTCTCCATCTCGGAGGCAACGGCCCATACATCGGATATCAATGCCTTCATGAGGGAGGTTACAAGGTGTGTGAGGAGGGCAATGGGCTTTAAGGTGTGTCTTTCCTATCTGTGGGAGGGCGATGGCCTTGAACCCTGTCATGCCGCAGGTCTTGGACACTGGCACATCCCCTTCTTCAGGACAACCCCTCTCAAAGAGAAGGAGATAAGGCTCCTTGGCATAAAGAAGAGGGACATCTGCCTATTGCACCTTTCCCGGGAGGATAGACAAGGTCTTGAGAGGATCCATCCCTGGATAAAGGGTGCCGGCACCCTTGTATCCATCCCCCTTTATGGAAGGAGGGAGGCCTTTGGCCTCCTCATAGGGGTGTATGAGGAGGAGAAGGAGCTTACAGAGAAGGATGAGAAGCTCCTTGAAGGGATCTCACATCAGGTCTCCCTTGCCCTTGAAGAGGGAAGGCTCTACAGGGATCTGGTGGAGAGCACCATGAGGCTTTCCCGTACCATCGAAACCATGAAGGTGATGCATGAGATAGACAGGCAGATCCTCTCCACCCTTAACCCGGAGGAGATAATGGAGGTCTCTACCAGGATGGTCTCAAGGCTCCTTCCCTGTGAGATAGCAGCCCTTGCCATGAAGGATAAGGAGAGGGATTTCCTTACCTACACCTCCGGATTTGCAGAGGGGCTCATAATCAGGGATACCATAGTCCCCTGCAGGGATACAAGGGCTGCAGAGGTTATGGAAACGGGAATGATCCTCTACATTCCCGATGTGAGGGAAGAGGAGGGGCTCCTGCCCTTTGAGGAGAGGCTCCTGAAGGAGGGGTTTCTTTCCCACATAATGGCACCCATCACCGTGAAGGGGGAGAGGATGGGGGTCTTCCATGTTGCTTCAAAGAAGCCAGCAGCCTTCAGCCCTGAGGATCTGAGCACCCTTGAAAGGGTTACCATCCAGGTGGCTGTGGCCTTTGAGAACTCAAGGCTCCTTACAGATCTGAAGGAGCTCTTTACCGGCATCATCACAGCCCTGGCAAATGCCATAGATGCAAAGAGCCCATGGACAAAGGGACACTCTGAGAGGGTCACAAGCTATGCAGTGGCCATAGCTCAGGAGATGGGGATGGATGAGAAGGGGATAGAGGACATCCGCATTGCAGGCCTCCTCCACGATATCGGTAAGATAGGCACCTACGATGTCCTCCTTGATAAACCTGGAAGGCTTACCGAAGAGGAGTATGAGATAGTGAAGAGGCACCCTGAGAAGGGTGTGGAACTGCTGTACCCCATAAAGCATCTAAGGCACATACTGCCATGGATAAGGCACCACCACGAGAGATGGGATGGTAAGGGCTATCCCGATGGTTTGAAGGGACAGGAGATACCCCTTCAGGCAAGGATACTTGCCGTTGCCGATACCTTTGACTCCATGACAGCTGAAAGGCCCTACCGCCAGACACCGGGAAGGGAGAAGGCTGTGGAGGAACTCAGGCGCTGTTCGGGGACGCAGTTTGATCCCGATGTGGTTGACGCCTTCCTCAGGGTCCTCCCAGAGCTCTCCTAACCCCTGCTTCCCGCTATGAGGTCTTCTATGACCGACGGGTCTGCAAGGGTTGTGAGGTCTCCAAGGTCCTCTGTCTCTCCCCGGGCTATCCTCTTCAGGACCCTCCTCATGATCTTCCCGCTCCTTGTCTTGGGAAGACCCCTGCAGAACTGGATCTTGTCCGGTGTTGCTATGGGACTTATGGTCCTTCTCACATGGAGGGTCAGTTCCTTCTTCAGGTCTTCAGAGGCCTCCACCCCTTCTTTGAGGACCACATAGGCATGGATCCCTTCCCCCTTTATCTCGTGGGGAAAGCCAACAACAGCGGCCTCTGCCACTGCATCATGGGCCACAAGGGCCGACTCTATCTCTGCCGTTCCAAGCCTGTGGCCGGAGACATTGAGGACATCATCTATCCTCCCCATGAGCCAGAAGTCACCATCCCTGTCCACCCTTGCTCCATCTCCTGTAAAGTAGTGACCGGGAAAGCGGCTGAAGTAGACCTCCTTTGTCCTCTTTCCCTCCTCATCCCCGAACATCCCCATAAACATCCCTGGCCATGGCCTCTCTATTACAAGGTATCCACCTTCATCCCGATCCGCCTCTGTGCCATCCTCCCTCAGGACCTTGGGAAGGACCCCGAAAAAGGGCCTGTTTGCAGAACCCGGCTTCAGGGTCATCGCCCCTGGAAGGGGGGTGATGAGGATACCACCTGTCTCTGTCTGCCACCATGTATCCACTATGGGAAGCCTCCCTTTACCCACATACCTGTGGTACCAGAGCCAGGCCTCGGGGTTTATGGGCTCGCCCACAGTGCCAAGGAGCTTGAGGGAGGAAAGATCATAACCTTCCAGCCATCTTTCACCCTCCCTCATCAGTGCCCTTATCACCGTTGGTGCCGTGTAGAGGATGTTCACCCTGTGCTTGTCCACTATCTCCCAGTACCTTCCAGGATGGGGATGGGTTGGTATGCCTTCAAACATAAGGCTTGTGGCCCCACAGCTAAGGGGTCCATAGACGATGTAGCTGTGGCCCGTGATCCACCCTATGTCGGCAGTGCAGAAGTGGATGTCCTCATCGTGGTAGTCGAAGATCCACTTGAAGGTGAGGTGGGTGTAGACGAGATACCCCCCTGTGGAGTGGAGTATGCCCTTGGGCCTTCCTGTCGACCCTGAGGTGTAGAGGATGAAGAGGGGGTCTGTGGCTTCCACATGGACAGGTTCGCAGTAGTTCCCTGCAGAGGAGACCTCATCTTCCCAGTAGGAGTCCCTGCCATCTGCCATCCTTACCCTGGTCCCTGTCCTCCTTACAACGATCACCTTCTCGATGGAGGGACAGGCCTTTAGTGCCTCGTCTGCATTCTCCTTGAGGGGGATCCTCTTTCCACCCCTTATACCCTCATCGGCCGTTATGAGGAGCCTTGATCCGCTGTCGATGATCCTCTGGCTCAGGGAGTTTGCACTGAACCCCCCGAATACCACATTGTGGATAGCCCCTATCCGGGCACAGGCAAGCATTGCGATGGGGAGTTCGGGGATCATGGGAAGGTATATGGTCACCCTGTCACCCCTGGATATGCCCTTTTCCTTGAGGACATTTGCAAACCTGTTGACCTCGTAAAAGAGTTGCTGGTAGGTAAAGGTCCTGTAGTGGCCATCATCCGACTCCCATATGAGGGCTGCCTTGTTCCGTTGGGGCCCTTCCACAAACCTGTCAAGGCAGTTGAAGGATGCATTCAGTCTCCCACCGATGAACCACTTTACATAGGGTCTGTGGAAGTCGTATTCTACGACCTTCTCCCATCTCTTCTGCCAGGAGATGTTTTCGGCCATCTCTGACCAGAAGCCTTCAGGGTCTTCTATGGACCTCTGGTAGAGCTTCTGGTATTGTTCCATCCCCTTTATGTATGCCTTCTCCCTGAACCAGTCAGGAGGAGGGAAGGTCTTTGCCTCCTTGAGCAGGACATCTATCCCCATATCCACACCTCATCAAGGATTTGGTGCCGGAGGTGGGATTTGAACCCACACGGGGTTGCCCCCAGCGGATTTTGAGTCCGCCGCGTCTGCCGTTCCACCACTCCGGCACCTAAGAGAAGGTTACCCCTCTTTACTCCAAAAGTCAACCCTTGACATGGCCTGACATCCATAATATAAAGACCCCAGACCAAAAGAAGGAGGTGGACCATGAAGATCAGGGTCTTGCTTCTTTCCATCCTCTTGATCCTTCCATCCATTGCCACTGCCGGTGAGGCCATACTCATCGGCGGACCCATAAGCCTTTCCGGAAAGTACGCCAAGGAGGGAGAGCAGGGTTTTATAGGTTTCAAGGTGGCCGAGAAGTGGGTGAATGAGGTCTATGGCGGGGTCAGGATAGGGAACAGGAGGGTGCCCATCAGATATGTATACTACGATGACGAGTCGAAGAAGGAGAATGTGACAAGCCTTGTCGAGAGGTTGATAAAGGTGGATGGTGTCAGGTTCCTCCTTGCCCCCTATTCATCAGGCCTTACCCTTGCAGGGGCACCTGTGGCGGAAAAGTACGGTGCCCTTTACATGTCCCACGGGGGTGCCAGTGACAGGATCTTCGAGCAGGGTTTCAGGTATGTGGTTCAGACCATAGGTCCTGCCTCAAGCTATCAGAGGTCTGTTGTGGATATGGTTAAGGCCATCGATCCATCGGCAAGGAGGGTGGCCCTCCTCTTTGAAGACAGCGAGTTCTCCAGGACAGTGATGATGGGTGTCAAAGGATACCTCAAGGAGAAGGGGATGAAGATCGTCTTTGAAAGGGCATACCCAAGGAATGTGAAGGATCTCACCCCTGTACTTACAGAGATGAAGGCAAGGAGGCCTGAGATCCTCCTCGGGGGAGGACATTTCGCAGATGGTCAGCTCCTGGCAAAGCAGATGGGAGACCTCGGTGTAGATGTGAAGGCGGCATCCATCCTTGTTGCTCCCACCCTCCCTGCCTTTGCCAAGACCCTCGGCAAGGAGGCGAATGGATTTATCGCCCCTGCCCACTGGGAGAAGGGGGTCAGGTTTAACAGGGAGAATTCAAAGGGGATAGGCCTTGGTTACTTTGGTCCTTCCCAGGAATGGTTCATCAGGGAGTTTAAGAAGGAGTCAGGTGGGCTTGAGCCCGAGTACCATGCGGCCAATGCAATGGCCTCCATCCTTGCCTATGTGAAGGCCATAGAGCTTGCCGGGACAACCGATGTGGACAGGGTCAGGGATGCCATGGACAGGCTCCACTTTGTCCCCTTCTACGGCGAATGGAAGATAGACCCTGAGACAGGGAAACAGGTCGGCCACAAGATGATCCTCATCCAGTGGCAGAAGGGCAGGAAGGAGATAGTGTGGCCAGAGGAGGCCCAGACCGCAAGGCCCTGCTACCCCATGGCCTCATGCCCAGGGAGGTAGGATGCCCCCGTTCTTGATCGCCCTCTACGGCAACCTCCTTAACGGTGCAATACTTGGGGCGGTCTATGGAATGATGACCATGGGCCTCAGCCTGATCTTCGGGGTCCTGAGGATCGTTAATGTGGGTCATGGTGCCTTCATAATGGTAGGTGCCTATACGGCCTTCTTCCTCTTTACCCTCTACGGGATCCCTCCCCTCCTTGCCGTCCCCTTCTCATTTATCATTGGCATGGGCCTTGGGGCCCTCTTCTTCTACACCGTTATAAAGAGGCTCATAGATTCCCCTGAACTGACAACCCTCCTTGCCACCTTCTCCTTCGGGGTCCTCCTTGAAGAGGTGGCAAAGCTCCTCTGGGGTCCTGATTACAGGGGGTTCAACTGGGAGGTGGGGAGCCTGCACCTGCCCTTCGTCACCATCCCGCTGGAGAAACTCTATGCCTTCCTTGCCAGCGTATCTATGGCCCTTATCCTTTACATATGGTTCAAGAAGGGAAGGTCTGGAATGGCCATAAGGGCCATCATGGAGGATAGGGAGGGCGCAAGTTGCTGTGGTATCAATGTGGATGGCATGTACGGACTGAGCTTCTCCATAGGCATAGCCCTGACTGTGGCAAGTGGTTCGCTTCTCACCCTCTTCATACCTGTGGGGATCCATCCCTACATGGGGGGGATCTATACCCTCAAGGCCTTTGTCATAGCCGTACTTGGAGGTCTTTCCTCTCCGTGGGGGGCATTCTTCGGGGGCTTTATCTTTGGCCTTGTGGAGAACGGTGCTTACAGCCTTTTTGGCCTTGTGCCCGGTCTTGAGCCCTTCAGTATGACCTACTTTGCAGCCTTCCTCATCCTCCTTATCCTCCTGCTGATCAGGCCTGAGGGACTCCTCGGAGCTAATGGAGGATGAGGCAGTATATACCCTTTCTACCCGTTGTTGCCATATACGGGACCCTCTTCCTTACAGGCCTCCTGTTGGAGGGCATGTGGCAACCCATGGCCCTCCTTGCCTTTTACGGTGCCCTGGGCCAGGTCTTCAACATATTCCTTGGTCTCACAGGTTATGTGGACTTTGGTTATGTTGCCTTCCTTGCCATAGGTTCCTATGGCATGGCTATAGCTGCCTCCAGTCTGTACGAGGATCTCGGGTGGTGGATAGTCCCGACCGGCTTTGTCCTTGCCTTCATCATGGCCTCTTTCCTTTCCATTGCAGTGGGTGCCATTGCCCTGAGGCTTAAAGGGGCCTACTTTGCCATTGCCACCATAGGGGTGAGTGAGGGCCTCAGGTATCTGATAGAGGGGACAGGACTGTGGGGTGGTTCGATGGGGATCATCGTGTCCAGACCCCTGAGAGAGGCCTTTGGAAGAGAGGGGGCCAACAGCCTCTCCACCTTCTGGGCAGATTCCATCCTCTACGGGATAGCCCTTGTTGCCGCCTTTATCACCCTGATGATACTGAAGAGCAGGGCAGGTTATGCCTTCCTTGCCATGAGGGAGGATGAGGAAGCGGCAAGGGTCATGGGTATAGACACCACAAGGTACAAGCTCCTTGCCTTCTTCATCAGTGCCTCCCTCGGAGGCCTGATAGGGGCATCGGCCTGGACCCTCAAGATGAACTATGTCTTCCCATCCGATGTCTTTGACATTGTCTACACCATCGAGGCCATCATAATCGTCCTTCTGGGAGGAAGTGGCACCCTTCTTGGTCCCCTTGTAGGTGGGCTGGTGTACGGGGCACTCAAGTACTGGCTTGCAGTGACCTTTCCAGGGCTTCAGCTGCTCCTCTTTGCCCCTCTCATACTCGTCATCATCGTGGCCTTCCCGCAGGGTATAATCGGTATCCTCAGGGAGAGGATGGGCAGTGCCTTCAGGGGGGTGATCCTTTGAGGGTGATACTGGATGTGAAAGGTGTCTCCAAAGGTTTTGGAGGGGTCCAGGCCCTCAGGGATGTGGACCTTGAAGTGAGGGCTGGGGAGATCCTTGGCATAGTGGGACCCAATGGGAGTGGGAAGACCACCCTCTTCAACCTCATAAGCGGTGTGTACAGACCGGACACAGGGAGGATAATATTCGATGGGGTGGATGTCACCTCCCTTCCCCCCTTCAGGAGGACTGTCCTTGGCATAGGGAGGACCTTTCAGATACCAAGGCCCTTCAAGAGGGTCACCGTCATGGAGAATGTGGCCATCGGGGCCATGTTTGGGAGTTCTTCTGTTGGGGTGGAGGAGGGGTTCAGGGTTGCGGAGGGATACCTCAAGGTCTTCGGCCTGTGGGACAAGAGGGACAGGGATGCAGAAAGCCTCACACCTGTGGAGAGGAGGCTTATGGAGGTTGCAAGGGCCCTTGCAGGAAGGCCAAAGCTCCTCCTCCTTGATGAGGTAATGGCAGGCATGCCACCAGGAGAACTGGATGGCTTCCTCTCGATACTCAGGGAGGTAAAGGTGAGGGAAGGGATAGCGGTTGTTGCCATGGTGGAACACATCATGAGGGCCGTTAAGGACCTTGCAGAAAGGGTTGTTGTGCTTCATCAGGGAAGGAAACTTGTAGAGGGGCCAACGAGAGAGGTTTTCATGGATAAGAGGGTCCTTGAGGTCTACCTTGGCAGGACATGAAGATAAGGGACCTTGAATCGGGTTATGGGTCGGTTCAGATCCTCTGGGGTGTGGATATGTCCCTCAGGGAAGGGGCTATCACAGCCCTTCTGGGCCCCAACGGTGCCGGCAAGTCAACCCTTCTCAGGTCCATCTTCGGCACGGTAAGGCCCTGGAAGGGCAGTATACTCTACAGGGATGAGGATATCCTCCACCTCCCGCCCCACAGGAAGGTGGACAGGGGTATAGCCCTTGTCCCTGAGGGAAGGCATGTGTTTGCCGGCATGACGGTGAAGGAGAACCTCCTTCTCGGTGCATACAGGAAAAGGGCAAGGGAGAGGATGGAGGGGAACCTTGGCCTTGTCTTCTCCCTCTTCCCCATACTGGAAGAGAGGCAGGATCAGAGGGCAGGGACACTGAGTGGTGGAGAACAGCAGATGCTCACCATTGCAAGGAGTCTTATGGCCTCCCCTGAGCTTATGATGCTCGATGAACCGAGTCAGGGCCTTGCTCCAAAGGTTGTGGAGGAGGTCTTCTCTGCCCTTACCAGGATACGGGAGGAGGGCGTTACGATCCTCCTTGTGGAGCAGAATGTGGAAAATGTCCTCTCCATAGCTGACTATGTCTACATACTCAACGAGGGGAGGGTAGTCGGGGAGGGGAGGCCTGATGAGATAGAGAAAGCGGGGTTAAGGAAGGCCTATCTCGGCCTGTAGGGCGCGGTCCGGCTATGAAAGACTTGACTCAGGAAGGTAACGGATTGTATAGTAATAAAAAATCACAGATTGGATGGAGGATTCACATTGAAGAGGATCTACCTTGACCATAACGCCACAACCCCTGTCCATCCAGAGGTATTTGAGGCCATGGTCCCGTACCTCAAGGATGAATGGGGCAATCCATCGAGCATACACTGGGCAGCAAGGGAACCAAAGAAGGCCATAGATTCGGCAAGGGAGAAGGTGGCTGCCCTCCTTGGGTGTGAAGCAAATGAGATAGTCTTTACGAGTTGTGGTTCCGAGAGCAACAACTTTGCCATCAAAGGGGTGGCAGATGCCCTCAGAGGAAAGGGCAATCATATCATTACCACATCGGTGGAGCATCCCTCTGTTCTCAATACATGCAAGTTCATGGAGAGGGAAGGGTGGGAGGTGACCTTCCTGCCTGTTGACCCTTATGGGATGATCGATCTCGATCAGTTGAGGGACTCCATAACGGATAAGACCATCCTTGTATCCATCATGTTTGCCAACAACGAGACAGGAACCATCTTTCCTGTTGAGGAGATCGGGAAGATAACAAGGGAGAAGGGGGTCCTATTCCACTGCGATGCTGTCCAGGCAGTGGGCAAGGTCCCTATCGATGTGAAGAGGCTGAACATCGACCTTCTCTCCCTTTCAGGTCATAAATTGTACGCCCCGAAGGGTGTAGGTGCCCTCTATGTGAGGCGCGGTGTGAGGATAACCCCCCTCATCCACGGTGGCCATCAGGAAAGGAACAGGAGGGCAGGCACGGAGAATGTGGCAGGGATAGTGGCACTCGGCAAGGCCTGCGAGATTGCCATGAGGGATATGGATGAGGAGGTGGCCCACATCACAAGGCTCAGGGACAAACTTGAGAAGGGGATCATGGAGAGGATAGAGCATGTGAAGCTGAACGGCCATCCCACAAAGAGGTTGCCTACCACCCTGAATGTGAGCTTCATGTATATCGAAGGGGAATCGATCCTCCTGAACCTGGACATGAAGGGTGTTGCAGCTTCCTCTGGTTCTGCGTGTACCTCTGGTTCCCTTGAGCCCTCCCATGTGCTGATGGCCATGGGTGTTCCACCGGAGATCGCCCATGGTTCCGTCAGGTTCAGCCTGGGCAGGGATAATACCGATGAGGATATAGACTATGTCCTTGAGATCCTGCCACCCATAGTGGAGAGGTTGAGGAGCATGTCGCCCCTCTATGCCAAAGTGAAGGGTTAAGAAAGGAGCAGGTCATGATGTACAGCGAGAAGGTTATGGATCACTTTATGAATCCGAGAAACATGGGGGAGATACCCGATGCTGATGGGGTGGGCACCGTTGGCAATCCCGCATGTGGTGACATAATGCAGCTCTATATAAAGGTGGAGGGTAATGTCATCAAGGATGTGAAGTTCAAGACCTTTGGTTGCGGTGCTGCCATAGCTACAAGCTCGATGGTTACCGAGCTTGTCAAGGGTAAGACCCTTGAGGAGGCTGAAAAGATATCGAACAAGACCGTTGCAGAAGCCCTTGACGGCCTTCCACCCATAAAGATGCACTGTTCAAACCTTGCTGCAGATGCCCTCCACGCAGCAATAGAGGATTACAGGAAGAAAAGGGCCTCCAAGGCGTAAGTAGCCTTCTGAATCCCTTTAGACCTCCGGGGCAGAGACGATGAAAAGGGTAGTGGTAGCCATGAGTGGCGGGGTGGATAGCTCCGTGGCGGCTGCCCTCCTTCTTGAGGAAGGCTATGAGGTGATCGGCATATCCATGCAGCTCTACGACAACTCTGGTGACACCTCTTACGGCTCCTGTTGCTCCATCGAAGACCTTTACGATGCAAGGAGGGTGGCTGACACGCTGGGGATACCACACTATGTCCTCAACCTTGAGGAGGAGTTCTCAAGGCATGTGGTGGACTACTTTGTGGACTCCTACAGGAGAGGGGAGACGCCGAACCCCTGTCTCAAGTGCAACGAGGTCCTGAAGTTCAGGGTCCTGCTGAGAAGGGCCCTTGAGCTTGAGGCGGATTTCCTTGCCACAGGGCACTATGCAAGGATTGTAAAGGATGGAGAGGTCTTCAGGCTTCTCAAAGGGGTGGACAGGAGGAAGGACCAGTCCTACTTCCTCTTTACCCTCACCCAGGATGAGCTGAAAAGGCTCCTCTTCCCCCTTGGATGGCTGGAGAAGGGAAGGGTAAGAGAGATCGCAAAGGAAAAGGGACTTAAGGTTGCCCATAAGAGGGACAGTCAGGAGATATGCTTCATCCCTGATGGTGATTACCAGTCCTACCTTGAGAGCCGCCTCGGCCCTTCAGGAGGAGAGATTGTCGATACAAGCGGAAGGGTGGTTGGAAACCACAGGGGTGTGTACAGGTACACCGTGGGTCAGAGGAGGGGCATCGGGGTGGCTGCCGGTTACCCCCTTTATGTGGTGGGTGTGGAGGGATCAAGGGTGATTGTGGGCAGGGAAGAGGATCTATACTCAGAAGGGCTTGTGGCAGAAGGTGCCAATATCCTCGATCCCTCTGCAAGGTTTCCCATGAGGGCCGTGTGCAAGATCAGGTACAGGCATGGAGGTGTGCCCTCCTGGATTGATAAGAAGGGGGACAGGCTCTACATCCTCTTTGATGAGCCTCAAAAGGCGATCACCCCTGGACAGGCAGCGGTCCTCTACAGGGGGGAAGAGGTGATAGGTGGAGGATGGATAAGGGGTCCATGGAAGGGATGAGAGAGATCAAGGTAACGATCCATACCTTTGGATGCAAATCAAACCAGTACGACTCTGCCATCATCCGGGAAGAGGCCATAAAGGCGGGCTTTGAGGTGGTCCCTCCATCCCCTGAGACGGAGATCTTCGTCGTGAATACCTGCACCGTCACAGGGAAGACCGATTACCAGGCAAGACAGATGATCAGGAGGTTCAGGAGGATGAACCCCTCTGCCCTCGTAGTGGCTACCGGATGCTATGCCCAGGTGTATCCACAGGAGGTGAAGGCCATAGGTGTTGACTGTGTGATCGGGAACAGGGAGAAGGAGGATCTGTGGAAGAGGTTGAGGGACTTCAGGGAGGGCAGGGGACCGGCAGTGATGGTAAGCGACATGAGGAGGATCTCTGATTTTGGTGCACCAAAGGGCACAGGTATCTTTGGAAGGACCAGGGCCTTCTTCAAGATCCAGGACGGATGCGATGCCTTCTGCTCATACTGCATCATACCCTATGCAAGGGGAAGGGGCAGGAGCCTTCCCATGGACGAGGTCTTCAGGGGTATCGATGGACTCATAGGAAAGGGCTTCAAGGAGATAGTCCTCACCGGTATCCATATAGGCTCTTACGGGATCGATCTTGGATACCAGAGGGGTCTCTTCTCCCTTCTCAAGGAGGTTGAAAGGAGGTACCGGGACAGGGGTGTGAGGTTCAGGATAAGCTCCCTGGAACCCATGGAACTGGACAGGGGGATCATAGAGATCATCGCTGGGAGCGAGATCTTCTGCCATCATCTCCATATACCACTCCAGAGTGGAAGCGACAGGATCCTTGAGGCCATGAAGAGGCCCTACACATCAAGGGACTTTGCAGGGCTTATAGAGTTT
>WGFJ01000133.1 GCA_015492305.1 Deltaproteobacteria bacterium | reverse complement strand
GGCCAGAACCATCACCATGAAGAGGGAAAGACTCCTTGAATGGAAGGTCTGAACGATCTCCGGGAGGCTCTTTCCTGTTATCACCGCAAGGCGGGCGGCCATGTCCTGGAGGGCGATCATCATAGGGGTGGAGAGTAGCATAAGCCAGAGGAGGGAAAACCCTGTGGAGGCGCCTACAGTCGTGTAGGTCACGATGCCAGCAGGATCGTCTCCAGCCCCTCCGGTGATGATGCCGGGCCCAAGGTCCTTTATGTGCCTCCTGCCCCTGCGGACCCTTTCAATGACCCTGCTGGACCTTACCTTCAAGTCTCTCTTCCATCTCCTTCACCCTGAGGGTTATCTTCATTACCGAGTCGGGGTTTAGGGATATGGAATCGATTCCCTCCTTCACAAGGAATTCCGCAAACTCTGGATAGTCACTCGGTGCCTGACCGCATATACCCACATGGCGGTGGTTCCTCTTTGCACCCCGGATGGCCATGGAGATCATCCGCATAACCCCTGGATCACGTTCATCAAAGATGGGGGCAACGAGCTCTGAATCCCGGTCAACACCGAGGGTGAGCTGGGTCAGATCATTGGAACCTATGGAGAAGCCGTCAAAGATCCTGCTGAACTCATCGATGAGGATCACGTTGTTCGGTATCTCGCACATGACGTATACCTCAAGCCCGTCTTCCCCCCTCTTGAGGCCGTTCCTCTCCATCTCGGCAAGGACCTTCTTCCCCTCCTCCACCCTCCTGCAGAAGGGGATCATGATGATGAGGTTCTTTAGGCCCATCTCGTCCCTTACCTTCTTCATGGCCTTACATTCGAGGGCAAAACCCTCCCTGTACCTCTCATCGTAGTATCTGGAGGCCCCGCGGAAGCCTATCATGGGGTTGTCCTCCTCTGGCTCGAAGTACCTCCCGCCTATCAGGCTTGCATACTCATTCGTCTTGAAGTCGCTCATGCGGACGATGACGGGCTTCGGATAGAAGGCAGCCGCTATGGTCCCAACACCATGGGCAAGCTTCTCCACGAAGTAGTCCTCCTTGTTCTCGTAACCGTAGGTGAGTTCCTCTATCTCCTTTCTTACCGCCTCGTCCTCCACCCTTTCCGGGTGGACAAGGGCCATGGGATGGATCTTTATGTAGCTGTTTATGATGAACTCCATCCGGGCAAGGCCTATTCCATCGTTTGGAATCATCGAGAGGGAGAAGGCCTCTTCAGGGTTACCGAGGTTCATCATGATCTTTGTCCTCGGCCTCTTCAACTGGCTGAGACTGACCTTCTCCACATGGAAGGGAAGGAGTCCATCGTATACAACACCTTCATCGCCCTCTGCACAGCTTACCGTCACGGCCTGCCCCGTCTTTATCCTCTCTGTGGCATTACCCGTTCCAACCACGGCAGGTATCCCCAGTTCCCGGCTCACGATGGCGGCATGGCACGTCCTCCCGCCCCTGTTCGTCACGATGGCAGCAGCCGTCTTCATCACAGGTTCCCAGTCAGGGGTTGTTGTATCCGCCACAAGCACCTCTCCAGGTCTGAAGGTGTGGAGATGGGCCACATCAGGGATCACCCTTGCCTTCCCGGAGGCGATCTTCTCTCCCACACTCTTCCCACGGACCAGGATGGGCCCCTTCCTATCAAGGTGGTATACCTCAAGGAGATCCAGCGCCTTCTGGGACTGGACCGTCTCAGGCCTTGCCTGGACAACGAATAGATCCCCTGTGATCCCGTCCTTTGCCCACTCTATGTCCATTGGCTGGTGCCTGCCTGCCTTCGCTGAGTAGTGGTCCTCTATGGTGATACCGTAGCCTGCCAGGGTAAGGATCTCATCGTCGGTAAGGCAGAACCTCCTTCGATCCGCTTCAGGGACCTCTACATTCCTGGTGAGGTTCTTCAGGCCTCCCCGCCCGTAGATCATCTTGATCTTCTTGTCACCGAGGTTCTTCCTTATTATGGCCCTGAAGCCCTTCCTGAAGGTGGGCTTGAACACGTAGTATTCATCAGGGTTGACGGCTCCCTGGACGATGTTCTCACCAAGTCCATAGGAGGCCGTTATGAAGACCACATCGCGGAAACCTGTCTCCGTGTCTATGGTGAACATGACTCCACTTGTGGCAAGGTCGGAACGGACCATCTTCATGACACCTACCGACAGGGCCACCTTGAAGTGGTCAAAACCCTTATCTATCCGGTAGGAGATGGCCCTGTCAGTGAAGAGGGAGGCAAAACACTTGCTACAGGCCTCTTTCAGGGCATGGTAACCACGGATGTTGAGGTAGGTCTCCTGCTGACCTGCAAAGGATGCGGTAGGAAGGTCCTCAGCGGTGGCGGAACTCCTCACAGCCACATCCGTATCAGGCCCGTACTGCTGGCAGAGCCTGTCGTAGGCATCCTTTATCTCCTGCCAGAGATCATCAGGGATACCTGCACTGATGATAAGATCCCGGGCCCTCTTCCCCCGCTCCGCAAGGTCGGCCACATCCCTCTTATCAAGACCCTTCAGGGTTTCCTTCAGTTCATTAAGGATCCCTGACGATTCTATGACATGCCAGTACCCTTCAGCTGTTATGGCAAAGCCGTTTGGTATCTTCACCCCCTTGGGGGTGAGTTCCCTGTACATCTCGCCCAGGGAGGCGTTTTTGCCCCCTACAAGGGGGACATCCTCGATCCCGATATCCTCAAACCAGCGGATGTATCTCATCTTCTTTCCCATAGCCCGCCTCCTCACAGGGTATATTTCCCTCATCAGGGGTCTAATATAAATAGTAACAGAGAATCTCCATTCCTGCCACTCCTTAACCCCATGGATGGATTAAATGTTTTTCACAATTGAAACAATCCTTGACCAGAGGGATATCTATGCCTTATCTTAATTAGCAGAGACTTTTCAAAGGAGGTTTTCAATGTTGAAACAGGTGCCGCCCAAGGAGGTGCTCATAAACAGCGATACCATCCTCAACAGCCTGTCTGATGGTGTTGTTGTCATCTCCGCCTCAAGGGAGATACTCTACATGAACAGGGCCGCAAAGGAGCTCTTCTCGGCCATAGAGTACCAGAAGGTAGAGGGTGTAAAGTGTAAGGACATCCTGAGCCACAGTGAATGTTCCCTTTGCTGCCTCATGGGTATGGCAATGAGGTCCGGTGAGAATGTATTGAACAGGGAGGTGACCATCGGAAAGGATGGGAGGCTCCTCACCCTCAGCGTTAATGTCTCCCCCATAAGGGATGAGAAAGGGGAGATCATAGGGGCTGTTGAGATATTCAGGGATGTTTCCCTTGTCAAGGAACTGAGGGAAGAACTGGCTGAGAGGTACTCCTTTGAAGGCATCATCGGAAAGAACTACAAGATGCAGGAGATATTTGAACTCCTCTACGAGGTGGCCCCCACAAAGACAACGGTCCTCATAGAGGGGGAGAGTGGCACCGGCAAGGAGCTCATAGCAAGGGCCATCCACTACAAGAGTCCAAGGAAGAATATGCCCTTTATAAAACTGAACTGTGCCGCCCTTGCAGAGGGTGTCCTGGAGAGCGAACTCTTCGGCCATGTGAAGGGGGCCTTTACAGGGGCCCTTGCCGACAAACCCGGCAGATTCGAGCTTGCCGATAAGGGCACGATCTTCCTGGATGAGATAGGGGATATACCGCTCCACACCCAGTTGAGGTTGTTGAGGGTACTGCAGGAATCGGAGTTTGAACGGGTAGGTGGAACGAAGACCATCAAGGTGGATGTAAGGGTCATCGCAGCAACCAACAGGGATCTGAAGAAGCTGGTTGAGGAGGGTAAGTTCAGGGAAGACCTCTACTACAGATTGAAGGTGGTGCCCATCAAGCTCCCCCCTCTGAGGGAGAGAAGGGATGACATTCCCCTCCTTGTAAAGCACTTCATAAACAAGTTCAACAAGGAGATGGAGAAGAACATCCTCGACATATCCCAGAGGGCGATGGATATCCTCATGGTCTATAACTACCCAGGGAATATAAGGGAACTTGAGCACATAATCGAACATGCCTTTGTGAGGTGTAACGAGAGGTTTATCCTTCCCGAACACCTCCCTGAAGATGTGCGGGAGTATGCAAGGCATCGATCCATCGTGGAGAGGGCTGCTGAATCGGAAAGGCCCCTTGAGGCCCTTGAGAGGGAAGCCCTGATAAGGGTCCTGAATGAGTGTGGATGGAAGATGAAGGAGTGCGCTGAAAGGCTGAAGATAAGCAGGCCAACCCTGTGGAGGAGGATGAAGAAGCTGGGTATAAAGAAGGAGACGGCAACCCGTTACTCATCGTAGTTTCATCCTGCCAGACCATTTCAGGAATGAAACACCCCTATTGACATCCCCTGCCTTTGCCCTGAAGGTGAAGGCAGGGGATGTTTCACATCCGAAACATAGCCTCCACCTCCCCCTCTGGATCTTTCTTTTATTTCAGGGCATTTCCGGGCTCTTCTGGTTTTGGCATGGAATTTGGATATATGAAGGGTAAAACACAAAAAAGGGGGTAGAAAGGATGAAAGGCATGATCAAAGGGATAGGACTTCTGGTTATCGCTCTTACGGTTCTCTTTGGGACAAACCTCTACGCAGGTGAGGAGATAAGGGGTAAGGTGGTGGATTACAATCCATCTGAGGGAAGCATTGTCCTCAGGCTCGGTGTCCATGGTATAGCG
>WGFJ01000132.1 GCA_015492305.1 Deltaproteobacteria bacterium | reverse complement strand
TCCTCATGATGCCCGGATGGATCTCCCAACTCTCCCCTGAAGATATAAGGGATGTCATAGCCTACATCAGGACACTGGAAAGGGACAAGGGGCCCCTGAAAGGACCAACCCCTCAGGAGAAGGAACGGAGGTTCAGGACGGACCCTCTGGAAAGGGGTCGGATCTACTACACGAAGTTCTGCTCCTCCTGTCATGGAGAGGAGGGAAAGGGCAACGGTTGGGCCTCTAAAAACCTCCCAGCAAGACCGGCCGACCTCACATCCCTCAAGCTGACGAGGAAGAGGCTGGTAGATTACGTGAGGGGCAATGCAGGAGGAAAGGACCGAAGGATGTTGATCTTCAGCAAGAAACTCTCCGACAGGGTCATTGACGAGATCCTCCTCTACATAGAAAGGGTGCTCAAGGGATCATGAGGCTTCCGGCACTCACGATCTTTCTTACGGCCCTTCTCATTCCAGCCATCCTGCATGCCCAATCGAAATCCTTCAAGGAACAGTTCATAGAAAGCTACAGGAATCGTGATCTGAAGAGGCTCGAATCCCTTGTGGTATCCCACAAGGACACCCTCCTATCGGAGGCGGAGGCCCTTGTGGAGGAGGCCCTGGCCAAGGACAAGGGCTTCGAGGAGAGGATGTTCCTCCTTGACATAGCAAGCTCCATGGTCACCATGTACCGCTTCCGCTTCAAAGGGGGAAGGGATCTTCTGGAGAGGATAAACAGGATCATAAGGACAGAGTCCGAGAAGGAGAGGAAGAGACTCCTTGAAGCCATGAGATGGAGCCGTGAAGAGGAGTTCCTGGGCAACTTTGTGATGCGCAGGTATGAGAAGGAGATGGCAGAAAGAGGTCTTCCCCCCGTGATCTATCCCCACTGGATCCATCGGATATGGTTCCAGTGCAAGGTCTGCCACAACAAGATATTCGTGATGAAGAGGTGGGTGAACGAGATCACCCAGGAAAAGATCGAGAAGGGCAGGTTGTGCGGTGTATGCCACAACGGGAAGATAGCCTTCGATGCAAGGTCAAACTGCAGGAGGTGCCACCTTGCAGGAAGGCCTGAGGCGGAAAGGCTAAGGGAACCTGAAAGGCTCGATCATGAAAAGGTCCAGAAGATCGCCCGGCAACTGGGGGCGGAATGGAACTATAAGAAGCTTCCCGAAGGGAGGATACCCAGGGACCGCTTCGGCTTCATAGACTGGCTTGAGCTAAAGAGAAGGGGCGTCTTCAAGCCCATCCCCTCCCTGGAAGGCAAGGACGAAGAGGGTATTAGGGACAACAAGATCCTCTTCATCACGAAGGGGAAGTCCGTCCAGAACGTCCTGTTCGATCACAAGATCCACTCTTCCTGGATACGGTGCTCGGTCTGCCATCCCCTGATATTCAAGGACAAACTCGGGGAAAACGACATATGGATGAAGGACATGGCACGGGGACAGTTCTGCGGTCACTGTCACGGCAAGGTCTCTTTCACCTTTGCCGATTGCATGAGATGCCATTCCCAGCCAAGGGATACCATCCCACCAGGGGTACTGGTCCACAGACCAAAGCGAAAAGGGGGCTAAGAGGTTTTTATTCCTTCCCTGTGGCAGGGACAGGTTGTGCCGCACCCTCCCTTGGCACGGTGTGGCACCTCGCACAGTCCTGAAGGGGAAAGGCCACCTTACCGTGGCACTTGCCACACCACCTGCCTTCCTCCACCATACTCACCATGGTCATGTCGTTGAACCCGGCCTTTGGAAGGAAGATGGCAGGATGGCATGCGTCACAGCCGAGCCACCAGGTGTGCATCTCGTGGGGGAAGAGGACGTTGTTGACCGACTCGGACTTCGTCTTTATCACCACATTGAACTTGAAAGGTGGCGGCTCCTTCATACCTGGCTCGATGAAGGGTTTGGGATCAAGGAGCCCCTTTCTCGTTGCCTCTGCCCAGTCAACAAAGCCGAATCTATCTTTGGGCAGCCCCTCTGCAGCAAGGACCGCTGGGTGCCATCCCCTCCCCCTCCGGATGACCTCACTGGCTGGCATCTCAGGAGAACCACCCCTACCAGCCAGCCTTCCCGCTGCACCAAGGTAGAGCATACTCCTTGGATTCTTCGGATCTATCACAGGGATGTACTCCAGCTCTCCGGGCTCCTCAGGAGGTACGGTAGCCACCTGAGGGGGCTGGACCACAGGCTGTGGCAGGGGAGCCGGTGCAGCCTCCTTCACCTCCGGCACTTCCGGGGCGACCTTCTCTGCCAGGCCTTTGTCAGGTCCTGCCGGCCTCTCCCCCTCAGCAGAGACCTTTCCCTGAGGGACCTCTACCCCACCCTTTTCCGGGGATGGGGGCACACACCCTGAGAGGAGAGAGATCAGAAGAAAGAAAGGGATAAATGGCCATCTCATAACCACCACCTACCTCTCCCCTGGAGGTTCATAGATGTGACACCTGTCACAGTAGAGGGGTTCCCATGCCACTATACCGTTGTGACACCGGCCACAGTACTCCCCTCTCATGATCTTATCCATATCGATATCGTTGGCACCCCTCTCCATTACAAAGAGTTTTGGATGGCATGCCTTGCACTTGTACCTTATGCGGTGGAACCAGTGGGGGAAGACAACGAGCTTCACCTTGGCCTTTTTCATGGCCTCCTGCTTACTGTTCATCACTATATCCCCGTACTCAAGGAGCCTCGTGCCTTCCTGGGTGTAGACGGTAGACACCAGGATCCCACCTATCAGCATCACAAGGATAATCATCATCCTGTACATGGGAACCCCCTGAGCCTAATGGATCGGGTACTGGAGGGCCGCTATGAAGGGTCTCCAGAACATTACATAATCGGTTACACCAACGCCTCTTATCAGTTCCTTCTCAGGGTGTGGCAGCGCAGGCAGTTATCGATACCTCTGAGCATGAAGGCCACCTTCCCGTGGCAGAGCCCACAGTATTTTCCCTTCCAGTTGTCATACATGGTGAACTTGGTCTCTCCCCTCTTCTCCTTGAAAGGGTAAGGATGACAGTTGTCACAGGAAAGCCAGTAGTTGTGCTTCCTGTGGGAGAAGATGACATCTCCCAGGACCTCGTCCTTCACCTTTATTACCACATCCTTGTCGTAGTGCCTCTCCTTCCCCAGTTCTTCAGGCCCATAGATATAGTCCCGGGGCAGCAAGAGGCCATCCTCCATCGCCCTGGTCCAGTCAGGATATCCGTAGGGATCTCTTGGCAGGTATCTGAGGGCAAGGGGAAGGTCCTCAAAGCCCCTTGTGGCAGGTGGGCTGAGGGGATCGGGTATGCCCAAGCGGATCAGTTGGGCCTGTATCCGCTTCCTGATCTCCTCGGCGATGTCTTTCTTGTCCACCCTCCCCTTTCCAAGGGAAAGGGCCCCATGGGCCATGAAAAGGGATAAGAGACCCATCAAGAGGATCATGAAGACCTGCCTTCTCATCCAACCCCGTCCTTTAGGGTCTTTAAAGGGATTATAATCCTAATCCAATCTTGAAGGTATGTCAAGTCAAATCTCCTTTCTTCATTTAAATTCTTCCGTGTTAGGCCCTTCAGAGGGGGATGAAGGTCTTTACATCTCCGTACAATGCTGCTAAAATTTCTCTTCTAAAATCTTCTCAGAGAGGAAGATGGATGCTTAAGTTCTCCATATGGCTACACATCATAGCTGCCATATTCTGGATCGGGGGGATGCTCTTCCTTACCCTTGTTATTGCTCCTTTTCTTAAAGGTATAGAAGATCCAAAGGAAAGGTCCCGTATATACCAGGTGGTGGGGACAAGGTTCAGGTTCTGGGGATGGATAGCCATTGCCCTTCTCCTTTTGACAGGTCCTTTGAACCTTCACCTCATGGGTATACCTCTTGAAAGGCTCCTTGATGGGGGTTTCTACCAAGGGCCTTATGGAAAGACCCTCATTGTCAAGCTCGTATTTGTTGCCATCATCGTGGCAACGAGTTTCCTTCACGACTTCGTCTTCGGACCAAAGGCAAGGAACTCCTCTTACTACGGTAACATATCGAGGTGGATAGGCAGGGGCAACCTCCTCATGGCCCTGCTTATCGCCTTCCTTGCCGTTGCCCTGAGGCTCGGTGGCCTTTAGGCCTTTGATTTCGAAAAACCTCTTGTGATAGAATAGACAAACCTGAAGGTGATCCGATGATAAAGACCACAAAAGGTTTCTACAAGATCCCTGAAGAGGTCCTCAAGGATATAGACTTCTACAGGCAGGAGGTAGAGAGGTTCCTGAAGGGTGAGGTGCCTCCAGACAGATTCAAACCCTTCAGGGTCTCAAGGGGAGTGTATGCCCAGAGGGGTCAGACCACCTATATGGTGAGGATCAAGGTCCCTGCTGGGGGTCTTACACCCGAGCAGATGGAGAGGATAGCTGAGCTTTCCGAAAGGTATGGAAACGGTATCCCCCATGTTACCACAAGGCAGGACTTCCAGATCCACTGGGTGAAAATAGAGGATACCCCGGAGGTGATGAAGGGCCTTGCTGAGGTGGGGCTTACCACAAAGGGAGGAGGGGGGAATACGGTAAGGAATGTTACAGCCTGTCCTGATGCAGGGGTCTGCAACAGGGAGGCCTTCGATGTGGCACCCTTTGCGATAGCCCTTACCGAGTACTTCCTGAGCCATCCAAAGGCCTTCAACCTCCCGAGGAAGTTCAAGATAGCCTTTTCAGGGTGCAGTGATGACTGTGCCCTTGCCACGGTAAATGATGTAGGATTCATAGCCAAAAAGAGGGTTATCGACGGAAAAGAGGTCGAGGGCTTTGCTGTATACGCGGCAGGTGGAATGGGTGCACACTCCAGGGTGGCCGACCTGATAGAGGAGTTCATACCAAAGGAGGATGCCCTTTATGTAGCTGAGGCGGTGATGAACCTCTTCTACGAGCATGGCAACAGGAGGAACAAGCACAGGGCAAGGCTGAGGTTCGTCATGGAGAGATACGGCCACCAGAGGTTCACAGAGCTTTACAGGCAGGAACTTGAAGAACTGAAAAAGGACCCTGCCAAGAGACTCGATCCAAAGCCCCTACCCCTTTTGAGGGATCTGGAAGCACCTGTGAAGGTGAAGGGGCTTCCTCCCTCGGAGAGGGCGGCCTTTGAGGAGTGGAAGAGGTGGAATGTAAGACCCCAGAAGCAGGAAGGGTTCTACTACGCAAAGATAAGGCTTACCGTAGGGGATATAACCTCAGGAGACCTGAAAAACCTCGCCAGGATCGTCAGGGACTACGGCGAGGGGAGCATAAGGACCACCCATAACCAGAACATGGTGATAAGATGGTTGCGGACCGACGAACTGCCAGCCCTCTATATGGACCTGAAAGGCATAGGCCTTGCCGAAAAGGGAGCGGGAAGGGTGGATGATGTCCTGTGCTGCCCGGGGGCTGCCACATGCAACCTCGGTATATGCCTTTCAAAGAATATGGCCCTTGTCCTCTCCGATGAATTGAAGAGGAGCGATCTGCCCCTTGATGACCTTCAGGGGGTGGAGATAAAGATAAGTGGGTGCCCGAATTCATGCGGTCAGCATCCAGTAGGCACAATAGGGCTCCACGGTGCTGCAAGGAGGGGAGATGGAAGGATGGCTCCCCATTACGAGGTCCTCCTTGGAGGTAAGGTGGAAGAAGGGCATACAAGGCTTGGCAAGCCCTTTGGGTTTGTCCCTGCAAAGGCAATCCCCTCCTGCATGAAGGAGATCCTAAGGTCCTTTGCAGAGGGAAGGAAAGAAGGGGAGGACTTCCACTCCTTCCTGGAGAGGAAGGAAGGAGATCTGAAGGAGATAGTGACAAGATATGCCAGACTTCCCCAATACGAGGAGGCAAGGGACTACTACATGGACTGGGGTGCAAAGGAGGAGTTTTCCCTTGCCGGCCTTGGTCCCGGGGAGTGTGGTGCGGGGGTATTCGATATGATCGAGTCTGACATAAACGATGCAAAGAGGCACCTTGAGGCAGCAAGGGATGCCATGGTAGGGAAGATCGACAAGGATGCAGGGGAAGAGCTATACAAGGCCCTTCTGTCTGCTGCCAAGGCCCTCCTTATCGTCAGGGGAGTGGAACCAACAGATGACCTTGAGGCCTTCAGGGTCTTCGAGAAACAATTTGTGGATAAGGGGCTTCTACCCGAAGGGTTCAGGGGCCTCCAGAAGAAGGGAGCCCAGTTCCTTTCCGGCCTCCTTGATGAGGAAGGGCTTAAGGAAGGCCTTGGATTCGTCGAGGACCTTGTAAGGCGGGTAGAAGGGCTCTACCAGTCCCTTGATGACTCCCTGAGGTTCAGGGCTGAGAAGGAGGAGGAAAAGGAGGAAGAAAAAGGGCCTTCGAGGGAAGGGGCAACGGCATTCATGGACCTTAGGGGTGTGAAGTGCCCCATCAACTATGTAAAGGCAAAGATAAAGCTCGAAGAGATGGAAGAGGGTGAGACCCTTCTGCTCTACCTTGATGATGGAGAACCCATAAGGAATGTGCCGTCGAGCCTAAGAAACGATGGCCAGGAGATACTGAGGATGGAAAAGGTGGATGACCACTACGAACTCCTTGTGAAGAAGGTGGTCTAAGGCCTGCCTTACCTTCAAAAACAAGAAGGGCCTGCAAATGCAGGCCCTTCTTTTTCATGCTCCGGAGACCTTCTACTCTTCCTCTTCCTCTTCAGCCTCTTCCTTCAGGACTATCTTTCCAAGCTTCATGGCCTGATCAAGATCCTCTTCAGGAACCTCTTCATGAACGAGGTTCTGATGGCAGTCTATGCAGGTCTTACCCTCGGTCTCCATCTTCTTGTGCTCTGCAGCAGCCTCTTCAGTTGGAGGCATGGGTTTCTTGTGACACCTCCTGCAGGAAGCACTATCCCACTTCTTGAGGTTCATCCTCGCATTGTGGGCAAACTCCAGCCTGTACTCGTCGAACTTCTCCTTCGTGCTCAGGTCCTTTGTAAGCTCCCCTATGATCGCCCTTGTGCCATCAATGATGTGGGATTCGACCCGCTTGATAAAGCTCGGTGGAAGGTGACAGTCCTGGCACTCGGGGTTTACCCCGAGAGGACCGTAATGGCCCGACTCCTTGAGTTCCTCGGCAGGATAGCTCATGGAGTGGCATGAAAGGCAGAAGGTGGTGGAACTCAGAAACCTCTCACCACCCCAGACCCCAAATATCACAACTACGGTGACCACCACACTTGCGAGGATGACCTTCCACTGGGACCTGATGGTCTCAATAATAGCCATCGTCACACTCCTTTTTCATTATTCTTTGCCTGCCTGGGCCTTCTCCTGGAACTCGTCATGGTACTTGAACTTGGGCTCACCTTTAAAGACACCCTTCAGCTTGAAGTGCTTGTGCATAGCCTTCTCATCCCTAACGAACTTATCAAAGTCGAACTTGTACTTGGGGTCCACCTTCGGGGTGAATGGGGTGTATGGTTCCTTTGCACCTGCCCATCCAGACCCTTCGTAGTTCATATGGCAGGAGAAGCAGGCGTTCTTGATGGCCTCTGTGGACACATTCATGCCGAGCTTGTCAAGCTGGGCCCTTGGGGTGGGCTTGCCAGTCTTCTTGAACTTGTTTCCTGCATCCCTGTGGAGCCTCCTGTACTTGTCTCCAGCACCGTGACACATCTCACAGGTAACACCAACAAGGTACTTTGCCTTCGTCTTGGAGATGCCCTTCTTGTAACCACCCCTTTGCTTGTAGCCAGTGGTGTGGCAGGTAAGGCACTTATCGTCCTTGGTATAGTCCTTGTTGGGATCGAGACCGGCCTTCTTCTTTGCCTCTACCGCCTTTCCGGGCTTAAGGCTCTCAAATGCCTTTGCGTGCTTTGTCTTCTTCCATGAATCCCTCTGGCTCTTATGGCATCCTCCACACTTCTTGTAGCCCACATACTTTGCCTTCTTGGCAGCCTCGCCTGTACCCGAAATGAGCACCAAGGATATGGCCACCGAGAGGGCAACGAACAGGATCTTCTTCATGTCCACCTCCTGTAGAGTGATGTTGTCTTAATCTTCCACCCCGATCATGGCGAAAAACAGCTCCTCCCGCTTCCTCTTCTTGTCACAGGACATACACACAGTCTCTTCACCTCTGGGGAGGAAGAGCTTCCCACAGGACGAACAGGGCATCTTGTCCCTGCTGTGCAGGGTTACAGCCTCATCCCTTACGAGGTTTCCAAGGGGCACCCCATGCCTTGCATGGAGCGTGCCTTCCGGGCATAGATCTTCACACTGATAGCAGGACACGCAGAAGGCAGGGGTGAAGTCTATCCTTACCCCCTTATCCTCATCCACCCTGTTGATGGCACCTGTGGGACAGAAAAGGTCACAGATGTTGCAAAGGGTACATCTATCGTCTATCTCCATCTCGTAGATGGGATAGGATCCCCTCTCCAGGGTAGCCTCTAAACCCCTCTCACCCCCTTTCAATAGATTTATGAGGAGCCTCCTCCCTTCAGGGAGGTCCTCATCAGGAAGGAAGCGCACCTCCTGATACTCATCCTCTTCCTCTTCATCTTCTTCGAGTTCCTCTTTGAGATCCTTCACCCTGTCCCTGAAAAGGCTTAAAAACTCCCTTCTGGAGTAATGGGGCTTGGATTCTATCCTTTCCATATCAACCACAACCCCCTCCTCCACCTCCGGGAGATCAGGGGTTAAAGAGATCTCACCTTCCACACCCAGGGCCTCAAGGAGGGTCTTTACATTCTCCACTGTCCGGAGGACCACCTTGCTGCCCTGGGGCGATGTGCAATCCTTACAGGCCTTCCTTATAGTGACCCCTTTTACTCCGGAAAGGAATAGACCAAGGATGTGGGCATCCTTTATAAGGCCCACACAGGAGAAGCCCACAAGGGCAGACCCTCTCTTAAGCCTTGCACTCCTCACCTCTTCTTCATTAGAACAGGTAAGGACTACATATTCCTTTCCCTCGGTAAGTCCCTTCAATCTCTCCCACAGTGCTATATCATCGAAACCCTTTACCCTGAATGCCCCGCTTGGGCAGGCAGATGTGCAGATACCACAGCTTGTGCACTTCTCTTCATCGATGGAGGGTGAATCCTGGGGGAAGGTTATACAGCCCTGGGGACAGGCCTCGATGCAGAGCCTACACCCTGACCTTCTGTACAGGAAGGGTTGACAGCGGTGCTTGAGGATCTCTATATCCACGGCTTTACCTCTTTAACACTTGAAGTATTTTTGTGTCAAGGAATTTCTCAGGCCACAGACCTGTCCAGTTTTATCCCCAGGTCCTCCATCTCCCCCTTGAGGAACTCCTTTGTAAGCCTTGCCATCTCACGGTAGAAGGGAAGCTTTGTAATGGCCATGACACAATCAAGGAAGTCAAAGACCCATTTCCTCAGATGCTTCTTCAGAAACTCCCTCTCAAGCTTCATCACCTCCGTGGCAAGCCTTTCATCTCCCTCCTTCCAGGCCCTGGCCTCCTCCCTGGTGAGATGGCCCAAGAAGGAAAGCTCAACCCCTATCTGGTCCGGAAAGCCCTTGAAGTCCTCAGGTAGTTTGAAACCACACCTCTTGTAGAAGGCAAGTGCCTCTGCAGCTGGTTCCTGCATGAGAAGGCCTTTTTTCCATACCGATTCATAGGGAGAAGCACCGGCAGGGGCGATGAAGAGCTGGGTGTATTCGGCTGCAAGTTCCTCGAGGAGTTCCTTCTCCTCCTTGTTTGCAAAGTCCTCGCCAAGGTCTATCCCCAGCCCCTTGAGGTACTCCACAAATCCCTTCTCCCTCATACTCCTCAGGAATTCGGGTGAAACCTCCTTAAGAAACACCCTTGACAGGATAAGATAGAGTCTCGACCTTCCCTCTGCTATCTCTTCCATGCCTAACCGCTCTTCCATTGGACCCTCCATGTGGGATAATAAACGATACTTCCCCAGAAGGCAAGACATAAAAAGGGGGTGTGGCCTCAACCACACCCCCTGCAGACAGGCCTCAATGGCCTATCTTGAGTTCAGGTTTGGGTAGCTTCTCCCAGTTGATCTTCACCTCAGGATGCATCTTCCTGTGGAGATCACCGGTGTAGGCGTAGCGTTCACCCATCTTGAAGAACTCGTAGTGCTTATCAGGATCGGCCTTTACATCGCCGTATCTATCACCTGGACGGGCCTTCTCAACCTTCACCACCGTGGAATACCAGGCCTGGGATCCACCGATCGGGTCTGCAATGGCAGGGATGATCATGTTGGGATGGACACCACGGTCATTCCACCACACGTTCTTGAGGTCAGGGTCCTGACCCACACCGGGCTTTGCCGGCACAGGGATCCTCTGGCCCTTCGACCAGAAGGGCTGGGACTCCTTCAGCTTGAGCTGGGCAAGCCTCCCGTATGCCCAGTGGCCACATGCAGTGGATACGGCAACCACCCTTGGATGGATACCCTCTGTGAGCCTTGCCTTGGTGACCATGTAGCCCACACCAGAGGTTATCCTTATGAGGTCTCCATCCTTTATCCCCTTCTTCCTCGCAGTATCGGCGTTTATCCAGGCAGGGTTGCTGTGGACGATCTCTGCAAGCCACTTGATACTTGCCGTCCTCGACTGGGTGTGGACGTTCCACTTGAAGGTGGTAAGGACCATCTCATCGGGCTTCATATCGGCAAGCCAGGGCTCCTGCTTCCAGACCGGAAGGGGGTTGAAGCCGTATTTCTCCCACTCCTCCACCTTCACATGGATCTTCCTTGTCGGGGTTCCGAAGCCCACATAGTTCTTGCCCTTTATCCTCACACCGATGGGCTTGCCCTTCTTGTAGATGGTCCCGGTCCTCCTGTCCACCCGGGCACCCCTCATATCAGCCCTGGAGAGTTCCTTCTTGTGGAGTCCGTATTCGGCCTTGATCTCGAATCCCAGGGCATCTGAGATCTTTCCTGTGGCCGGGTTGAGTTCACCGTAGATGGGCCAGACGCCGTGCTTCTTGATGAACTCCCATCCACCCACATCCTTGAGTCCCGGAATGCCCTCAAACTGCTGTCTGATGTAGTCTTCAGGGGATGAGAAGTTCCAGTACTTCTTCATTCCCCTCTTGCCATCCGGATCGACCTTGTCGATTATCCTCTTCAGGGTCCACCTGACCTCCTGGGCCTCGCCCATGGGTTTCACAACAGGCTGCCTTGCACCGAGCCAGGGCCAGAGGCTTGAGGGCATGCTCTCAGGCTCGTACCTTTCAAGGTAGACGGCGTTGGGTAGGATGATATCGGCATACCTCGTTGTCTCGGACATGAAGGGACTGAAGGAGACAAAGAAGGGTATGAGGCTCTCGTCCCTGACAAGCTCACCCCACACCGCCTCTGCACCGGGGTTGGTGTAGACGGGGTTATCGCAATAGGTGAAGTAGATCTTGACCTTCTGCCTCCCCTCCTTTATCCAGAAGGGCACAAGGTGACTTACCTTGTGGGTTGCAAGGGGGTAGTGGGGCGGTGCTGAAAGGTAGCTTGGTTCATGGCCTGGAGGTGGAACAGGCTCTGGCTGCTTATAGCCCATACCCCTTGGCAGACAGTACCCACCTTTACTCTCCACACTGCCAACAAGGATGTTGAGCATCATCTGACACTTCTCGTTATAGGAACCATAGGCATGCTTGCATGGACCCCTGTAGGAGTAGGTGGTGCAGTAGGGTTTGACAGAGGCAAACTCCCTGGCGATCCTTACGATGTCATGCCTTGAGATACCACCCTTGTCACCGAAGGGACCCTTGCTTGCCCTTTCCGCATCCTCAGGGGTAAACTGCCTGTAGTGTTCCTTGAGCTCCTGGACCGTCACATTCGTCCAGTCGTTTATGAACTCCTCATCGGCAAGGCCCTCCTGGAGGATCACATTCCCCATGGCAAGGGCGATTATGCCGTCTGTGCCAGGGAATATGGGGAACCACTCGTGGGAACGGCCTGCCGTGTTGGAGAGCCTCACATCGAAGGTAACAAGCTTGGTCCCGCTCTCGGCAAACCCCTCCATTATCCTCTGTGAGTATGGATTGTGGAAGTAGGCAGCCTCAAGGATGTTGGAGCCAAAGTTTATTATGTATTTGGACTTTGCAAAGTCAGGGGTCTCGATATCCGGTCCCCAGGTCGGCTCCATGCCTATCTTCTTTGAAGACTCACAGATGGATGTGTGGTTTATGATGGTGTTTGACCCAAGGGTGTGCATGAACCTGACAAGGGCACCACCTATCCTGTTCCTTCCCCACTTTAGCATGATCTCGTTGGGATGACCCTTGTCCAGGACCTCAACGATCCTTTCTGCCACCTCACTTATGGCCTCATCCCATGATACCCTCTTCCACTGGCCAGAGCCCCTTGGACCCGTCCTCCTCAGAGGATAAAGGATCCTGTCAGGGTCATAGACATGGTAGAGACCTGCGTTGCCTTTTGGACAGAGCCTTCCCCTGGTGGAGGGATGCTTGGGGTTGCCCTCGAGTTTCTCTATCCTCCCGTTCTTTATGTAGGCAAGCCCACCGTCCTCGATGTTACAGGCAAGGCAGGTATAGGGAACCACCTTGTCGTATCTCCTGCCCTTTGTGAGGTCCTCAGAAGGGTCTACAAGCCTTCCATCCCCTCCAAGCTTCATCTCCATGGCCCTTGCAAATAGGCCAAGGCTATCCTCAACGGCAAGGGTTGTGCCTGCAGTAAGTCCGAGTTTCACGAAGTTTCTTCTCGTAAGCTCCATCTATCCTCACCTCCTTATGTTTTACTCACCCGTTCCGAAGCGGCCTGGCCTGGGTGGCCTCCAGGATGGGCTTGTGTTAAGGGAGAGCTTGCCCGTCTCGAAGTCCTGCGGATCTATCTGCCTGAAACCTGGCATTGCGCCACCATCCATGAGGTTGCCCTCCTGGTAGAGGTAGACCACGCCGACATCGGCATCCTCGCTCGGATGCATCGCCCTTGCAGGGTGCTGGGCAGCAAGCCTTGAGACCTCGCTGTTGGGATCATCGAAGTCACCAAAGACCCTTGCCCTCCCGACACAGGTCTGCACACATGCAGGGACGAGACCGGCCTGGAGCCTGTGGTAGCAGAAGGTGCACTTTCCGGGAAGCCCTGTGATGGGATCCACGAAGATGGCCTCTGCATGGCAGGCCTCTATGGCCGCCTGGACCTCTGTCTCTATCTGCTTCTTTGTCCTTCCCTGGGTGAGTTTCTTGAGGTCGATGAGGACAACGCCGTCTTCGGTCTGGTAGAAGGCACCCACGCCGTTGTTCCTTGAGGCCTCAACGCAGGCAGGCTTTGAGCACTGGTCACAGATGTGGAGGAAGAAGTAACGCCTCGTGTTTGGGTACTTCCCCTTCTCGAAGTACCTCACCTGGGTCCTCCACACACCAAGGGGAACCTTGTTCTCCACCTTACAGGCCACCTCACAGGCATGGCAGCCTATACACCTCCTCATGTCCATTACCATACCGTATCTTGCCATCAATCACACCTCCTTTACCCCTAAAGGGTTCTTTTAAGATCTCTCTATTTGGATCGCCTTTCACCCCCCTTCTTCTCAATGACCCTGAGGGATATACTTCAGGAGATCTTTCATCTTGATAGGTTTTATGAGACAATCCTTGAGGTACCCACCCTTCCAGAGCCTTGAGACCTCTTTCAACCTGTCCTCCGAAAGATAAGGGATTACAAGGACAAGGGGAATACCCTCCTTCTTGGCCATAGTGATATTGACCACATCCCCTTCGTTAAGGTCCTCTGTGTGGTATATGACAAGGCCCTTCCCCTTTATCTCTTCCCGATCAAACTCCCCTGTTGAGATAAGTGTTACCCCTATTCCTCTCTCCTTTAAGGCGGTCTCTATCTCCCTCACTGCCTCGGACCTATCGGAAACGAGGAGTATCATGTCCAGAAGTAATGCAAGAGACGTGCCAGAAACAAAAGGGTAGATATTACAGCCTGTTAGAGGAGAGGGGATGGAAGGGTGAAGGCCATTTTTGTCATTATGACAAACAGGGTCAGAGACGGAGGGAAAAAGTTTGTCATTCTGACAAATCCATCTTGGAAAGTTTCCTGTAAAGGGTCTTGAGTCCTATCCCGAGGAGTTCAGCGGCCCTCTTCTTGTTTCCATGGGTGAGCCGGAGGGTATAGAGGATGGCCTTCTTCTCCATCTCTGCAAGGGGGGTCCCTGGCTCAAAGACGAGCTTCTCACCTCCGGGAAGTCCACCAACCAGTATGTGGGGTGGAAGGTCGTTCCTGTCTATGAGCTGGGACCTTGCCTCTATGGCAAGGAGTTCCACAAGGTTCTGGAGTTCCCTCACATTCCCTGGCCAGGGATATTCGGTAAGGGACCTTATGGCCTCCTTTGTGAAGCCCTTTATCTCCTTCCCCAGTGTCTTGGAGTAGAGGGAGAGGTAATGGTGGAGGAGAAGGGGGATATCCTCCTTCCTCTCCCTCAAGGGGGGCAGTTCTATGGTGAGGACCTTGAGCCGGTAGTAGAGATCCTCCCTGAAGGCACCCTCTTCTATCAGGCCCATCAGTTCCCTGTTGGAGGCGGCGATTATGCGGACATCGGCCTTCAGGGTCTTTGTACCCCCTATCCTTTCAAACTCCTTCTCCTCTATGACCCGTAGGAGCTTTGCCTGGATGGGAAGGCTCAGGGATTCTACCTCATTGAGGAGGATGGTCCCTCCATGGGCCATCTCAAACCTACCCTTCTTGGAGTGGTTTGCCCCTGTGAAACTTCCCTTCTCAAAACCGAAGAGTTCGCTTTCAAGGAGGCTTTCAGGAAGGGCCGCACAACTCACCTTTATAAAGGGTCTATCAGCCCTCGGGCTCAGAGAGTGGAGGGTCCTCGCTATGAAGTCCTTTCCCGTCCCTGTCTCACCTGTGATAAGGACGTTTGTATCAAGGGGTGCATACCTCTTTATCTTTTCCACCACCTCCTTTATGGCCTCACTGACCCCAACTATGGACTTGAAGATGTTCTCATCCAGGCTCCTCCTGAGCAACCTGTTCTCAAAGAGGAGCTGTCTCTTCTCGTAGGCCCTCTTTATGGTGTTCTCCAGCCTCGGAAGGTCAGGGGGTTTAGTCAGGTAGTCATAGGCACCCTTCTTGATGGCCTCAACAGCACCATCTATATCACCGTAGGCGGTAAGGATGATAACCATCGTGTCAGGCCTGTTGTTTACCACCCATTCAAGGAGGCCCATGCCATCCACCCCGGGCATAACGATATCGGAAAGGACGATATCCACCTCCCTCTGTCTCATGATGGCAATGGCTTCCCTGCCATTCGGCACAGCAAGGGTCTCAAAGCCGACCTGCTTCTTCAGAAAGGTCTCAAGGCTTTCCCTGAAGTCCCTGTCATCTTCGACTATCAGGAGTGTTGGTGTCATGATCCTTCCCCTTCCACCGGCAAGAGTATGGTAAAGGTGGTGCCTTTGCCAGGAAGGCTCTCGCAGAGGATCTCTCCTCCATGGGCCTCCACGATCTGCTTGACGATGCTCATACCAAGACCAAGGCCGGAAGGTTTGGTCGACCTGAAGGGAAGGAAGAGGTCCTTGAGGGTCCTCTCATCCATTCCGCATCCATTGTCAGAGACCCTTATAGCCACCTTCCCCCCCTCAAAGGAGGTCTCGAAGACCAGGTTCCCACCTTCCTCCATGGCATCTATGGCATTGTCGCTCAGGTTCAGGAAGACCTCCCTCATCCTGTCCCTGTCGACATTCACCTTCGGGATATCATGGTACCTCCTCTCTATGCTCACCCCTGCCCTCTCAGCCTTGTTGAAGATGAGGAGCAGGGCCTCGTTGATCACATCCCCTATGGACACCTCCTCTCTTTTAAGGGGCTGGGGAGACCTTGCAAACCTGCCATACCTTCTCACGGTATGGCATATCCTCTTAAGCTCCTCTTCCATAAGCTTCAGGGTCTTCCTACACTCCTCCACACTGCCAGGGCATTCCCCGCCCTTGAAGCAACTCTGCAGGGTCTGCAGGTTCACAACGAGTGCACTCAAGGGGGTCAGGATGCTGTGAGATACCTTGGAGGAGAACTCCCCGGCAAGGGCAAGCCTTTCTGCCTGGATGAGCCTCTCCTGGGTCTCTTTGAGCTCCTTATAGGCCCTCTCAAGCTCTTCAGTCCTCTCCTTCACCCTTTTTTCAAGCTCGTTATTGAGTCTTACAAGGCTATCCTCCTTTGTCTTTATGGTCTCGGCCATCTGGTTAAAGGTCCTTGAGAGTTCTCCAAGTTCGTCTTGAGAGACCACAGGGACCTTTACATCCCTCCTGCCATCTGCAAAGGCACGTGCAGCCCTTGTGAGTTCCTCCACAGGCCTTAAGACCTTCTTCAGGTTTATATAGTAACCAAGGATTATGAAGAGCGAGCCAGAGAGGCTAAGGAGGAGGTAGAAGAGGAAGACACCGGAAAGCCATCGCTTCTCCTTCTCAAAGGTTGCCCAGAGTTCCTGGACCCCTTTGCCAATAAGGTCATCCACCTTGACCGTGAGGGAGGAGACCCTCTTCAGGGAGGTACCTCTGTCCAAGGCCCTCAGAGCCGAGATCTCCTCCACGGGAAGACCTGTCAGAAGGGCCTTTCTCTCAAGGCCGGAAAGGAGGCTGTCAAAACCCCTTTGATCACCTTCATACAGATGGGACTGAAGCCTGTTGAGGTCCCCTCTCAGGGCCTGAAGGGCCTCTATCCTCTCGATGTCTTTGTAAAGGATGTGGCTCCGCCTGTTGATCTGGAGGTAGAGAAAGGCAGAAAGGCCAAAGATCACCACACTGGTGAGGAGGAAAAGGTAGTAAACGAAGTTTACCTTTGTGAGGAGACTCCTTTTAAAAGGCATCAGACAGACCCCTATCCGGGATGGTTTCAGGTTACCATATCGGTCTGCGGTTTTTCAAACTAAAGGGGGATCTTCAGGAGGTCTTCCCCCACTATTACCTCTCCAGAGAAGTTCTCCTTTACCCTGTCCAGCAGAGGTCCCCCTTCAACCTCGGGATAGAAATGGGTAAGTATGAGCCTTCTCACACCCGCCTCCCGGGCAACCCTTCCAGCAAGGGATGGGGTAAGGTGTCCCTCCACCTCCATCCCCTCTGGCAGGGATGCCTCGCATATGAACGTATCAGCCCCCTTTGCAAGGAGGATGAGATCATCAGAGTATCCCGCATCCCCGGAGAAGGCGATATCCTTCCCTCCACCCCTTATCCTGTAGCCCCTGCTATTGTCCCTGTGCCTCACCGGAAAGGACTCTATCGATATCCCCTTCCAGTGCCACAGGGACCTTCTGCCCATCTCCTTGATCCTGAGTCTGTAAAGGTCCGGCAGGAGACTCCCTCCAAAGACCCGGTTCAGGTCCTCCACAAAGCCCCTGAGCCCCCATCCACCTCCAAGGTAGAGGTCCTTCCTCCTTGGATCGGAGAAGTACTTTGCCCCAAAGAGGAACGGAACGAGGTCTGCCACATGGTCCGGATGGGTATGGGTGATGAGTATGAGGTCTATATCCTTACAGGTAAGACCTGCCTCAAGGAGCCTCCTCAATACCCCCTGGCCTATATCAACGAGGATGCGGCTGTCCCCAAGGCTGAGGAGACAGGAACTCCCGGCCCTTTTAAGGGAGGGAACACCTGTGCCTGTTCCAAGGAGTATTATTTCAGCCATCCCTGTAGAGGAGCCTGTAGATGTAGTAACTCTTTATCACCTTCTTCACATACCTCCTGGTCTCGTCGTAGGGCACCTCTTCCAGGAACTCATCCACCTCCAGACCCTCTTTGACATCCAGCCATCTCCTGAGATTACCAGGACCACCGTTATATGCTGCAAGGGCAAGTATGATGTTGCCATTGAAGTCTTTGAGGAGGCGATTCATATAGGCAACTCCAAGGGCTATGTTCTCCTCAGGATCAAAGAGGTCAGGGGCCTTGCGGCCTTCAATCCTTGCAAGATACCTGCCTGTAGATGGGATGATCTGCATGAGCCCCACGGCATGGGCAGGGGATGTCAATCTGGGATGGAAGTGACTCTCCTCCCTTATAACGGCGTATACGAGAAGGGGATCAACACCTGAAGCCCTGGCCTTTCTGTATACCTCTTCCCTGTAGCCCCTGGGATAGGCATACCTCAAGTATAGGGTCTTTAGAGGATTCCCTGCCCTTTCAAGGTAAGGGGTGGAAAGACCTATGGCATCGTAGTAGGCACCTATCTCCTCAAGGAGGTGGATGCCTTTTAGCCTCTCCAGGGGGTCCTTCATCCCTTCAAGCCTCTTCAGGATCTCATCCCTTGCAAGGTCAGAAAGGCCAAGCTCCACGAGGACCTTTGCCCTTTTGAAGGGGCCGGTGCCGGATCCAGCCAGGCCATCTACCTTCAGATCCAGAGGTCCCTCTGGATACCATCTTCCCATGGCCCTAAGCCTTTCCTCTGCCATAAAGGTGTAATAGGATACCCTGCCAGAGGCCACAAGTTCCCTGAGGAAGGCCATACCCCTTCTCCTGTCCATCTTAAGGTGTATCCTTCCAAGCCAGTAAAGGGCCTTGTCCCTCGCGGAGGGGAAGCCCTTGAGGACCTCGAGGTACCTTATGGATTCGGCGTACCTCTTGAGGGTATAATTGACCCATGCAAGATCCCAAATGACTGCAGGACTGGAAGACCCATCCCTGTAAAGCCCCTCGAGGATGGAAAGGGCCTCTTGAAGCCTCCCTTCATCCTTTCTTAGCCTTGAAAGGAGGTAGAGTGCCTTTGTCCTGTAGTCTGGAAAGGACGTGATAAGCTCCTTAAGAAAGGTTTCAGCACATCCCCTTTCCCCCTTCCTGTAGCATATAAGGGAGAGGTAATAGAGGGCCTCGGCCCTTTCATCTCCCTTAACCATCCGGAGGAGGGCCTGAAAGATCTTCCTCCCGAAGGAAAGGGCACCAAGCCTGTAGGAGAGCCTTCCAGCCCTCATGAGGAGGTCCCTTCCAAGGGCCGAGAGGTCGAGGGACTTCAGTTCGGAGATGGCCCTGTCCTTTATCTTACCCTTCTCTATAGCCCCTGTCATGGCCCTGTAGAGGTTTTCTATCCTCCTTACCTGGTCTGAAGGACTTATGGTATAACCCCTTTCTTTGAAACGCCTCACCACCTCATCCACCCCCTTCGCCTCCCAAGGATGATCCCTCCAGAGCCTTAGATAGATATCAAAGGCCCCATCCATGTCCCCTTCCCTCTCCAGGCCCCTTGCCATGAGATACATGGCCTCCCAGCTTTCCCTTTCAAGGCCTTTAAGGGTGGACCTTGCCTTCTCCATGTCCCCTTTAAGGAACAGGGTCTCTGCGAGTTTGAGGGTGGCCCTTGTTCTAAAGACCGAGTCAGGGTATCTCTCAAGGAAGGTCCTGAAGGTCCTCTCTGCCCTCCTGTAGTCCCCCATCTTCAAGAGGGTAAGGCCCTTGAAGTAGAGGGCATATTCATAAAGGATATCCTTCTCCTGAAGGCTGTCAAGTCGGGAGAGGGCCTCCTGGTATCTTCCTTCCTTGAAGGCCTCATAGCCATAGAGGAAGGGATGCTCCCCCCCGTAAGCAGGCTGGAGGGAAAGGAGGAGGAGGAAGAGGAGGAAAAGGATAAAGGTCATGAGTAGATTTTATTACCGAGGGTAGGCCATTGCAATACTTTTTCCTACAAAGGGAGGTCCTGATGTCATATAATGCACCGGGGGTTCATGAAGGATCTCAAGACCTTTATCACCGCTTCAAGGCCGCAGTTCTTTCCGGCCATTGCAATACCCATATTCCTGGGGGTTGCCGTGGCATACGGGGAGGGAAGGAGAATAGGGGTCCTCTACCTTCTTCTAACCCTCCTTGCAGGCATAGCCTACCACGGAGGCATGAACCTCATAAATGACTACTTCGACCACCTGAGAGGCACAGATGATATGGACCCTGATCCCCTAACACCCTACGCAGGTGGGAGCAGGGTGATACAGAAGGGCCTTGTCCCTCCGGAGAGGGTATTCAGGTGGGGGATGAGCCTCCTTACAACAGGCACCATCATTGGCCTCTTCATTGCCCTCAATGGCCGCCTGTGGCTCATACCTATAGGGCTATTTGGCCTTTTTACAGGTTTCTTCTACTCCGCACCTCCCCTCTTTCTCAGCGGAAAGGGGCTTGGAGAGGTCCTTGTTGCCCTTGACTTTGGAATCCTCCCTGTAATCGGTTCCTATTACATCCAGACAGGGGCCTTCAGCATGGATGCCCTCTTTGCCTCCCTCCCCCTCTCGATCCTGGTTGCATCCATCCTCTTTGTGAACCAGTTTCCCGATTGCGAGGTGGACAGGAAGACGGGGAAGATGAACCTCGTGGCAAGGTTCGGAAGGGAGAGGATGAGATACGGCCTGTTTGCCCTCCTTGCCCTCACCCTGTTCCTCATACTGGGAGGGATAAAGGAAGGGGGGATCCCTTTCCTGGGCCTCCTCTGCCTGATGCCATCCATCTACGGCTTCAGGGCAGCCTATGGTCTCTACAGGGAATACGACAGGAAAAGGGAACTCCTCACCCATATGAGGGCCGTAATCCGGGTATACACGGTGACAGGGATACTCCTTATAGGTGTCTACCTCTTGGAAGGCATATGATAGTACCATGGCTTAAGTTTCTTTTCTGCACATCCCTTATCATCTACTCTGGCTACAACCTGTCGAAATACGGGGATGTGATCGCTGAAAAGACAGGCCTTGGCAGGACATGGATCGGTGTCCTCCTCATGGCAGGGGCAACCTCCCTGCCTGAACTCATAACCGGGGTAAGTTCCGTCACCATTGCCTCTGCCCCTGAGATAGCGGTGGGGGATGTGATGGGCAGCAGTGTCTTCAACATCCTGATAGTTGCCATCCTTGATATCGTCTATGGCCCGGGTCCCATATTCTCCAGGGCAGAAAGGGGTCACATCCTGTCAGGGGGATTCGGTATCATCCTCCTGTCCATTGTGACGGCAAACCTCTTCCTCTACTCGGAAGGTCTCATAGGAGGAAGCTATGTGGGCCTGTATGTCCCTGTCATCATCCTCACCTACCTTCTGGCCATGAGGGTCATATACCGCTTCGAGATGAAGAAGATCGAGAGGTTCATCGGTAAACGGATAGAGGCGGTCCTCTACGGGGAGATCCCCCTGAAGAGGGCCTATGTCATGTATGGAATCCATGCCACCGTGATAGTGGGAGCAGGGACATGGCTCCCCTTCATAGGGGCAGAGCTTGCAGAGGTAACAGGCCTTGGAGGGACCTTTGTGGGGAACATCTTCATAGCCCTCTCCACATCCCTTCCAGAGGTGGTTGTCTCCCTATCGGCCCTGAAGATAGGTGCGGTGGACATGGCCATAGGGAACCTCTTCGGCAGCAACCTCTTTAACATGAACATCCTTGCCATAGATGACCTCTTTTTCACAGAGGCACCGCTCCTTTCAAGGGTCTCTCCTGACCATGTGGTCTCAGGGATATCCGCCATAATGATGACGGCAGTAGCCATTGTGGGGCTCACCTATAGGTCTGAAAAGAAGGCCTTCATGAGGGTGAGCTGGGATGGGATGGCCATAATAGCCCTCTATCTCCTCAATACCCTCATCCTTTACGCCCTTATAGACCACCCTTGAAGAGGTGGATCAAAATGGATATACTTATACCCCATTTCTGATGGAAGGAGTCTTGAGATGTATAAGAAAGCAGTCATTGTGCTGGTTGTGCTGGGCCTTCTCTCATACCTTTCCCTCACCTACCTTGAGTGGAGCCCTCCATCCATCCAGTGGGTGAACCAGACACCCTACCTTGGACTGAGAAACAGCCTGAATATAAGGATCATCGACAGGGGAAGGGGCATAAAGCGGATAGAGGTCATCTACAGCAACGGCAAGAAGACCCCCATCTTTTCGGCCAACTACTCGAAGGAGAAGCTACCCACACTCCTCAACATAGAGGTCCCTTTCGAACCCCTCAAATCCGGGATAAGGGGAACAGGGGGAAAGCTCATAATAACCGCTGAGGATGGCTCCTACCTATGGATGGGAAAGGGAAACCTGAAAAGGGCAGAATACAGGGTAACCATAGACCCTACACCCCCCTCTATAGAGGTCCTCAGCACCGATCATGTGGTGCTTCAGGGGGGAACAGAGGCGGTTGTCTTCAGGACGTCTGAGGATGTAAAGGAGGCATGGATAGAGGTAGGCGATCATCGTTTCAAGGCCTACAGGAACCCTTTCAGGGACGAACCCGCATACATTGCCCTCTTCTCCTACCCCTACAACCTCAAGAGGGGAAGGCCTGTCTTCATAGTGGCAAAGGATCGGGCAGGAAACGAGTCAAAGAAGGGACTGTCCATACTTGTAAAGCCAAAGCTTTACAGAAGCAGAAGGATAAAGGTAGGGGATGGATTCCTTGAGAGGAAGCTTCCAGAGATCATATCCGCCTCGGGCCTTGAGAGCAGTGGAGACCTCCTCAAGGACTTCATCCTCGTAAACCACGACCTGAGGAAGAGGAACGAAGAGAGGATCCGGGAGATAGCCTCTGGATCCTCCCCGGAGCCTCTCTGGAAAGGGGCCTTTATATACCTCAGGAATGCAAAGGTGGAGGCAAACTTTGCAGACTTCAGGAGCTACTACTACAAGGGGAAAAAGGTGGATGAGGCCTATCACCTCGGTTACGACCTTGCCTCTGTCAAGAAGGCCCCTGTACCTGCCTCAAACAGGGGAAGGGTCGTCTTTGCTGGCTACAACGGCATCTACGGGAATACGGTCATCATCGATCACGGCCTTGGTCTCTTCTCCCTGTACTCCCACCTGAGCTCCATAGATGTGAAGGAAGGGGATATGGTTGAAAAGGGAGACACCCTCGGAAGGACCGGGGAGACAGGGCTTGCAGGAGGGGATCACCTTCACTTTGCCATCCTTGTGGAGGGGGTCTACGTAAACCCTGTGGAGTGGTGGGACCCCCGGTGGGTGAAAAACAGGATCCAGAGGAGGCTACAACTGCTCAAAGGGGATTAAAGCCTTACAGATACAAGGGAATAGAGCCCTTCACCTACCCGTGAGACCAGGATTTTGTCCTTGACAGGGAGAAAGGCTTTTGTATACAGTATACATTATCCTTCTCCCTGAAACCTAAAGAAAGGAGAGGGTTATGGACAGAAAGAAGATCACCATCGTAGGGGCAGGGCATGTGGGTGCCCACGCTGCTCTATGGGCTGCAACAAAGGAACTGGGTGACATAGTCCTCGTGGATATCGTCGATGGTGTACCCCAGGGAAAGGCCCTTGACCTTATGGAGGCCTCCCCTATTGAGGACTTCGATGCAAGGATAACAGGCACAACGGATTACAAGGATACAGAAGGCTCCCACCTGGTGATCGTAACAGCCGGCCTGCCCAGAAAACCCGGGATGAGCAGGAGCGATCTCCTCGCCGCAAACACCCCCATCGTAAGATCCATAGTAGAGCAGGCCATAAAATACTCACCTGAAGCCATCTTCATAATAGTGACCAACCCCCTTGATGCCATGGCCTATGTGGCAAAGGAGGTAAGCGGCCTTCCCCGTGAGAGGGTCATAGGCATGGCAGGGGCCCTTGACTCCGCAAGGCTAAGGGCCTTCGTGGCAATGGAACTCAACTGTTCGGTGGAGGATGTCCATGCCCTTGTCATGGGGAGTCATGGCGATGAGATGGTCCCCCTTGCCGATTACACCACCGTTGCAGGCATCCCTGTAACCCAGCTCCTCCCGAAGGAGAGGATAGATGCCATAGTGGAAAGGACAAGGAAGGCAGGCGGTGAGATCGTGAGTCTCCTGAAGACGGGCAGCGCCTACTATGCACCATCGGCCTCTGTGATGGAGATGGCAGAGGCCATAATCAAGGACAAGAAGAGGATCATACCCTGCTCCGTATACCTCCAGGGAGAGTACGGCATAGAGGGGATATTCCTTGGTGTACCTGTCAAGCTCGGGAAGAACGGGGTTGAGGGGATCATAGAGGTAAGACTCACAGAGGAGGAGAGGAAGGCCCTCAACCGCTCGGCCGAATCGGTGAGGTCCCTGATAGAAGAGGTGAGGCTTGGTGAAGGATGAGGCAGATACAGACCTCTGATATCGTAAAGCGGGTAAGGGACCTCTGTATAGAGGCCAATACCTTCCTTGGTGAGGATGTGATAAAGGCCCTTAAAGAGGCCCACCAGAGGGAGGAGTCTCCCACCGGAAAGGAGATACTTTCCCAGATCATAGAGAATGCAGAGATAGC
>WGFJ01000131.1 GCA_015492305.1 Deltaproteobacteria bacterium | reverse complement strand
GGGAAGATCTCCGATCTGGAGGATGAACTCATAAGGCTTAAGACCTTCGGAAGAAAGCTCAGGATCATGGCCGATCTTGGAGATGGTAAGGAAGGGAAAGAGTTCCTTGGCATCGGAGGGGCCTCTGAAAGGGAGGACCTTTCCCTGAACACGGAGGACAGCAAGGCCCTTATCAAGGGACTGGAGAAGAGGATCTCCCTAATAAGGGATGAGATAGAGGAGGAGAAGAGGAGTTTCGATGAACTCCATGGCTACCTCCTCAGCCAGAAGACCCGCCTTGCCTCTATCCCCTCCATAAGGCCAGCAAAGGGATGGATCGCCTCAAGCTTTGGATACAGGATCTCACCCTTTACAGGGAGGAAACACTTCCACCGGGGTCTGGATATCTCCAACATGTCCGGCACACCGGTTGTGGCCCCCGGGGACGGGATCGTGGAGAAGGTGGGGAGGGACAGACTCCTCGGGAAGTACATAGTCATAAACCATGGATATGGCATCGTCACCAAATACGGCCATCTCTCAAAGATCCTTGTCAAAAAGGGTCAGAGGGTAAAAAGGGGGCAGGAGATCGGCAGGATGGGTAACACGGGAAGGAGCACGGGTCCTCATCTCCACTATGAGGTGGTTGTAAAGGGTCGTCATGTGAACCCTTTGAGGTATATCCTGGATTGAGGCTTGACAAATCGAGGATTTTTGCCTATAGTAGTAGAGCCACCACTGTGCTCATCAAACAATCACACCTGCAGGAGAAAGTTTTCCAAGAAGGTGGATGTAAAAATAGAAAGAGGTGCTCACCTCCTTTATCTGTAAGAGCCTTGTGATGGTGTCGGACTCCTCTTTTGTAATCCAGTCATTATCCTCGATGGTTTCTTAACAGGGATCGGATAATACTTCGGCAACGGAGAGGATCTGTCCTTTAAAATCCACAACATACCAAGATCTAAAGAGGTGAATCATGCATCTGAAAGAACTTAAGGAGAAAAAGATAAACGAACTTGCTGCCCTCGCAAAGGAGTACAACATCGAGGGGGCAACGGGTATGACCAAGCAGGAGCTCATCTTTGCCCTCCTCCAGGCCCAGACAGAGAAAAACGGTGTCATATACGGTGAGGGTGTCCTGGAGATCCTTCCCGATGGCTTTGGATTTCTGAGATCCCCTGACTATAACTACCTGCCCGGTCCTGATGACATCTATGTCTCCCCATCGCAGATCCGCAGGTTCGGGCTCCGGACAGGTGATATAGTCTCGGGTCAGATAAGGCCTCCCAAGGAGGGGGAGAGATACTTTGCCCTCCTCAAGGTGGAGAGGATAAACAACGAGCCTCCAGAGGTGGCAAGGGAGAAGATACTCTTTGACAACCTCACCCCCCTCTATCCACAGGAGAGGATCAAGCTTGAGACCCCGCCAAAGAGTGACCTCTCCATGAGGATCATGGACCTCTTCACACCCATAGGGAAGGGCCAGAGGGGTCTGATTGTCTCACCCCCAAGGGCGGGCAAGACCATGCTTCTCCAGAAGATAGCCAACAGTATAACGAAGAACCACCCTGAGATCGTCCTCATCGTCCTCCTTATCGATGAGAGGCCAGAGGAGGTCACGGACATGCAGAGATCCGTCAAGGGTGAGGTGATAAGCTCCACCTTTGATGAGCCTGCCCACAGGCATGTTCAGGTGGCAGAGATGGTCCTTGAGAAGGCCAAGAGGCTTGTGGAGCACCAGAAGGATGTGGTGATCCTCCTTGACAGCATCACAAGGCTTGCAAGGGCCTACAACACCGTTGTGCCTCCAAGCGGGAAGGTCCTTTCAGGAGGGCTTGATTCCAATGCCCTTCAGAAACCAAAGAGGTTCTTCGGCGCTGCAAGGAATGTGGAAGAGGGTGGAAGCCTCACCATAATAGCTACCGCCCTCATAGAAACGGGCAGCAGGATGGATGAGGTCATCTTCGAGGAGTTCAAGGGGACGGGTAACATGGAGGTCCACCTTGACAGGAAGCTTGCGGAAAGACGCATATTCCCTGCCATAGACATAAACAGGTCCGGAACAAGGAAGGAAGAACTCCTCCTTACAGAGGAGGAGCTTGCCAAGATCTGGATCCTTAGGAAGGTCCTCCAGCCTATGAACCCCATAGAGGCCATGGAGTTCCTCATAGAGAAGATCTCGGAGACGGATACGAACAGGGAGTTCCTCGATGCCATGGGGCGTTAGGGAAGGGACTCTCTGAGCCTTTTATCCGACCCTGGAAGACAGAACCTGATAAAAAATTTCCTTGCACCATGTAAGGGACAGTTGGTATCATTTCAGAAAGGTCTGTCCCTTTGGGGAGGGCCTTTACATCTTTTGAGAGGAGGATAGAATGAAGGAAGGTATCCATCCCCAGTACGGTGAGACAATCATAAAGTGTGCCTGTGGTTTTGAGATAAAGACCAGATCCACCAGACCCGGGACGATCAGGGTGGAGATATGCTCCAATTGCCATCCCTTCTTCACAGGGAAGCAGAAGCTCGTTGATACCGCAGGAAGGGTGGAGAGGTTCCGCAGGAAGTATGGCATGACGGAGGGGTAATGACCCCCCTGAGAGATGGGCCACGGGTTTCTCTCCTCCAGTACACCCCTGATCCAGAAAGGACTGTAGCCCTTGCGGCAAGACTCTGTTACTCGGATACGGGCATAGAAGGGTTAAAGGAAAGGCTGACAGAGGCCTCGGCAAGGAAGCTCCTGAAGAAGATCATCAAACTCGGTCACTTCTCCGTCCTTGAGCATGCAAGTTTTACCTTCGGTATAGAAGGGATCTCAAGGGCTACAAGCCATCAACTTGTCCGACACAGGATAGCATCCTATTCCCAGCAGAGCCAGCGGTATGTAGCCTTCAGAGAGAGGCTTGAATACATCACCCCTCCAACAATAGGGTCTGACAGTGAGCTCAGAGAGAGGTTTGACAGGATGGTGGCAGAGCTCTTTGAGACCTACAGGTGGCTCCTTGAGAGGGGGATACCCCAGGAGGATGCAAGGTACATACTGCCCAATGCTGCCGAGACGAAGATCATAGTAACCATGAATGCCAGAGAACTCCTCCACTTCTTCAGCCTGCGGTGCTGCGAAAGGGCGCAGTGGGAGATAAGGGAGATGGCCAAGAGGATGCTCAGCCTTGTGAAGAAGGTGGCTCCTACCATCTTCGAGAAGGCAGGACCCGGGTGTGTGAGGGGCAGGTGCCCGGAGGGGGAGATGACCTGCGGAAGACCCGATGAGATAAGGGAGGAGTTCAAGAGGCTCTGAGATGTTTGACAGGCTTGATGGCATAGAGAAGAGATACAGGGAACTTGAGGCCCTGCTCAGTGATCCCAAGATCATAGCTGACAGGGAGAGGTACCAGTCTATCCTGAAGGAGCACCTCCAGATCGCCCCCATAGTGGAGACCTACAGGCTCTACAGGAAGGTGAAGGAAGAGATAGAGGCGAACAGGGAACTCCTCATGGAAGAGGACAAAGAGCTGAAGGAGCTTGCCAAGGCCGAGATCGAGTCCCTTGAGGAGAAGAGGAGGGACCTTGAGGAGAGGCTGAGGCTCCTCCTTCTCCCGAAGGATCCTGATGATGAGAAGAATGTGGTCCTGGAGATAAGGGCAGGGACCGGAGGTGAAGAGGCAGCCCTCTTTGCGGCTGATCTCTTCAGGATGTACACCAGGTATGCCCTCAAGAGAGGGTGGAAGGTGGAGATACTGAGCCAGCATCCAACCGGCATCGGTGGTTTCAAAGAGGTTATAGCCCTTGTGGAAGGGAAGGGTGCCTATGGAAGGCTTAAGTACGAAAGCGGGGTCCACAGGGTGCAGAGGGTCCCTGAGACAGAGGCCCAGGGCAGGATCCACACATCCACAGCAACAGTGGCGGTCCTCCTTGAGGCAGAGGAGGTGGATGTGGAGATAAACCCCGAGGATATAAGGGTGGATGTCTTCAGGTCCTCTGGCCATGGTGGTCAGAGTGTCAACACCACAGACTCTGCAGTGAGGATAACCCATATCCCCACAGGGATAGTGGTTACCTGCCAGGATGAGAGGTCCCAGCACAGGAACAAGGCAAAGGCCATGAAGGTCCTTGCTGCAAGGCTCCTTGATATGAAAAGGGAGGAGCAGCGAAGGGAGATAGCACAGAAGAGGAAGAGCCAGGTAGGGACAGGGGAGAGGAGTGAGAGGATAAGGACCTACAACTTCCCCCAGGGAAGGGTAACGGACCACAGGATAAACCTTACCCTCTACAAGCTGGATGAGATCCTTGAGGGTGAACTGGATGAGATCATCGATGCCCTCATAGCTTACAGGCAGAGGGAGGCCCTGAAGGAAGAGGGTCTCCTTGTGGAGGCAAGGAGTTGATAGGTCTTGCAGAAAGGGTCTCTGATTCGATCCGCAGGGGCACCGACTACCTCAGGGCAAGGGGTATAGCAAACCCCACCATGGAGGCAGAGGTGCTCCTATCCCATATCCTTGGCGTGGACAGGGCCTTCCTCTATGCCCACCCTGAAAGGGTCCTTAAGGTGAACGAGGTTGAGGCCTTCTACAGGGCCCTTGAGAGGAGGGGAAGAAGGGAACCCCTCCAGTACATCCTTGGGAGATGGGAGTTCTGGTCCCTTGAGTTTGAGGTGGGCCCCGGCGTTCTCATACCAAGGCCTGAAACAGAGATCCTCGTTGAAGAGGCACTGAGACTGCTTGACCGGATCGGGGGAAGGAGGGTCCTTGAGATAGGGACAGGGAGTGGCAACATTGCGGTACCCCTTGCAAAGGGAGGGGCGGAGGTATGGAGTGTGGACATATCACGGAAGGCCCTCTGCTATGCAAGGAGAAATGCCTCTCACCACAGGGTCTCTGACAGGATAAGGCTCATTCAGGGGCGGGGCTTCGATGCCATAAAGGGATCAAGGCCCTTTGACCTCATCATTTCCAATCCTCCCTACATCCCGACCCGTGAGATCGGAAGGCTCCAGCCCGAGATCAGGGACCATGAGCCTTTAGAGGCCATAGATGGAGGACCCGATGGCCTTTCCGTCATAAGGGATGTGGTGAGGAAGGCACCCCATTACCTCAGGAAGGGTGGGTGGCTCCTCATGGAGATAGGCAATGGCCAGGCCCTGGCTGTCAGGGAACTCATAGAGAGGGACGGGAGGTACTCTTCCATAGGGTTTCGCAGGGATTACGGTGGTGTGGAGAGGGTGGTCATTGCAAGGGGTCTTTGAGTGGAGAGGATCCTTATAGAAGGTGGTGTGAGGCTCAAGGGAGAGGTTGAGATAAGCGGGGCAAAGAATGCTGCCCTCCCTGTCCTTGTGGCATCCCTCCTTTCTCCAGGCAGAAGTGTTGTGAGGAATGTCCCGAGACTGAGGGACATAGATACGGTAAAGACCCTCCTCTCCCACCTTGGGGCAAGGATAGAGGAGATAGACGGGAGGACCCTCTCCATAGATACCTCAAGGATAACCTCTGTGGAGGCCCCTTACGAGCTTGTGAAGACCATGAGGGCCTCTGTCCTTGTCCTGGGCCCCCTCATTGCCAGGTGTAAGGAGGCAAGGGTCTCCATGCCCGGGGGATGCGCCATCGGGGCAAGACCCATAGACCTGCACCTCATGGGTTTGAAGAGGCTTGGGGTGGATGTGAAGGTGGAGCATGGCTATGTCATAGGCAGGGCGGATCGTCTCAGGGGAGGGAGGATATACTTCGACATCCCAACCGTCACCGGGACGGAGAACATAATGATGGCCGCTGTCCTTGCCGAGGGGAGGACCGTCATAGAGAATGCGGCCTGCGAACCCGAGGTGGTTGAGCTGGCAAGGGTCCTTGAGAAGATGGGGGCCTCCATCAAAGGGGCAGGAACAAGTATCGTGACCGTGGAGGGGGTCAGGGAACTCAGGCCCTTTGACCATGCCATCATGCCAGACAGGATCGAGGCTGGGACATACATGGTGGCAGCGGGGATAACCGGTGGGGAGATACGGATAAGGAACTGTCCTCTCCGGTATATGGATGCCGTTGTGGTAAAGTTGAGGGAGGCCGGGATCTCCATAGAGGAGGGTGAGGGGTGTGTGACGGTAAAGGGTGATGGACCCATCATGGGGACGGATGTAACCACCCTTCCCTATCCGGGTTTTCCAACGGACATGCAGGCCCAGTTCATGGCCCTCATGTCCCTTTCAAAGGGCACGAGTGTGATCACCGAGACGGTCTTTGAAAACCGCTTCATGCATGTGAGCGAGTTGAAAAGGATGGGAGCAGACATAAGGATAGAGGGGCACAGTGCCATTGTGAGGGGGGTGGAGAGGCTGAGCGGTGCACCTGTTATGGCAACCGATCTCAGGGCAAGTGCATCCCTTGTAATAGCAGGCCTTGCGGCGGAAGGGATCACCGAGATATCCCGTGTCTACCACCTTGACAGGGGATACGAAAGGATAGAGGAGAAGTTCTCTGCCCTCGGGGCAAAGATAAAGAGGCTGACATGAAGGACCGGATAACCATTGCCCTTCCCAAGGGAAGGGTCCTGAAGGAGGCAATAGGACTCTTCGGAAAGGCAGGGATGGATTGTTCTGCCATCCTTGAGGACCCGAGGAGGCTCATAACGGAAAGGGAGGACCTTGGTCTGAGGTTCCTCGTTGTGAGGGATCAGGATGTCCCCACCTATGTGGAGTACGGTGCTGCAGACCTTGGGGTTGCCGGTAGGGATGTACTCCTCGAACAGGGCAAGGATCTCTACGAACCCCTTGACCTTGGCATAGGCTACTGCAGGATGGTGGTTGCAGAACCTGCAGAGATGGTAAAAGAGGACGATCCCTCCCAGTGGTCGCATATAAGGGTGGCCACAAAGTATCCACGGATAACGGAGAGGTACTTCCTCAACAAGGGCATCCAGGTGGAGGTCATAAGGCTCTATGGGTCCATAGAGCTTGCCCCCCTTGTTGGACTCTCGGAGAGGATCGTGGACCTTGTGTCCACAGGTGAGACCTTGAGAAAGAACGGTCTTGTTGAGGTGGAGGAGATAATGGAGGTAACCTCCAGGCTCATAGCAAACAGGGCAAGTCTGAAGATGAACTACAGGAGGGTTAAGGAGATCCTGGAGGTCCTTGAAAAGACGGTCAAGGAGATGAAGGATGATAAGGCTCTTGAGCTCTGAAGAGGGATCATTCAAGGAGGCCATAAGGGAGATAGTCCTCAGGGGCGAGGGGCTCTCCCAGGATGTTGAAGGGACCGTCAAGGAGATCCTCGAGGCCGTGAAGGATAGGGGGGATGAGGCGGTCCTTGAGTTTACGAGGCGTTTCGACGGGATCTCAATAGGGGTGGAGGACCTCCTTGTATCAGAGGATGAATTGGATGGGGCCTTTTCCGGCATAAGTCGTGAGGTGAGGGAGGTCCTTGAGATCGCTGCAAGGAGGATAGAGACCTTTCACAGGGCCTCTATACCAAGGTCCTGGTTTGTAACGGAAGAGGGCATCATCCTTGGCCAGAAGGTAAGACCCCTGAAGAGGGTCTGTATCTATGCCCCTGGTGGTAAGGCCATATACCCATCCACTGTCCTCATGAACGCCATCCCCGCAAAGGTGGCAGGTGTGAAGGAGGTGTTCATGGCCACCCCTCCATCCAGGGAGGGTATAGATCCACTCTTGCTTGCAGCTGCAAGGATAGCCGGTGTTGACAGGGTTTACAGGGTCGGTGGTGCCCAGGCCATTGCTGCCTTTGCCTATGGTACAGAGACCATACCCAGGGTGGACAAGATAACAGGACCTGGCAACATCTATGTGGCCACAGCCAAGAGGCTCGTCTACGGTGATGTGGACATTGACATGATCGCAGGACCCAGTGAGATCCTCATCGTAAACGATGGTACAGGGAGGGCGAGCTGGATGGCAGCTGACATGATCTCCCAGGCAGAACACGATGAACTCGCATCGGCCATCCTCCTTACCACCTCCAGGAAGATGGCTGAGGAGGTGAGGGGTGAGATAGAAAGGCAGGTTGAAGCCCTGCCGAGAAGGGCCATAGCAGAGGCCTCCCTGAGGAGATATGGAGCCATCATCGTGGTGAGGGACCTTGAAGAGGCCATATCCATTGCCAACGACATAGCACCTGAACACCTTGAACTCCTTGTGGAGGACCCCTTCTCCATCCTTGAGAGGGTTGAGAATGCAGGGGCCATATTCCTTGGACCTTACACACCAGAGCCCATAGGGGACTACGTGGCAGGGCCGAACCATACCCTTCCCACAGGTGGGAGTGCCAGGTTTTCCTCACCCCTTGGGGTTGAGGACTTTGTCAAGGCCTCAAGCATACTTGCCTTTTCAAAGGAGGGTTTGAAAAGGCTCGGCAGGTATGCTATAGATCTTGCAGGGCTTGAAGGCCTTGAGGGTCACGGAAGGAGCGTTTCCATAAGGATGGAGGGAACGGATGGGTAGAAGGGAAAAGGTGGAAAGAAAGACCACAGAGACGGATGTATCCGTTGAGATAGACCTTGATGGCAAGGGGGATTACTCCATAGATACATCCATCCCCTTCTTCGATCACATGCTTTCCCTCTTTGCCAAGCATGGCCTCTTCGACCTCTCCATAAGGGCAGAGGGAGATACCTCTGTGGATTTCCACCACACCGTTGAGGATGTGGGGATATGCCTTGGTGAGGCCATCGGCAGGGCCCTTGGTGAGAAGAGGGGGATAAGGAGGTATGGCCATGCCACCATACCCATGATGGAGGCCCTTGCCTCTGTGGTGGTAGACCTTGGAGGAAGGCCCTATCTCGTGTATAATGTCACCCTTGCAGGGGAGAGGGTGGGCAACTTCGATACTGAACTGGTTGAGGAGTTCCTGAGGGCCCTCTCTAATACAGGAAGGATGGACCTCCATGTGAATCTCCACTACGGCACGAATACTCACCACTCCATAGAGGCCATATTCAAGGCCCTTGGAAGGGCCATCGATGAGGCCTCAAGGATCGATGAAAGGATGGAAGGCATCCCTTCCACCAAGGGAAAGCTCTAAGGATTGAGGAGGTGAGAGGTTGAGGATCGCCATCCTTGACTACGGTATGGGGAATGTAAGGAGTGTTGAAACCGGTTTCAGGAGGGTTGGATTCGATGCACTCCTTACAAGGGACCCTGAGGAGATAAGGAAGGCAACCCACATAGTCCTTCCCGGTGTGGGTGCCTTCAGGGACTGCATGGAGAACCTGAAGACCTACGGACTGATAGAGCCGCTCAAGGAGGCCCTCCAATCCGGAAGACCCTTCCTCGGTATATGCCTCGGCCTCCAGATCCTCTTTGAGGGGAGCGAGGAGTTTGGCGAATCCAAGGGGCTTGCCATAATGCGAGGAAAGGTGGTCCGCTTCAGAGGGGATATGAGTGAGGAGATAGAGAACCGCAAAACCGGTGTGAAGAGGAGGTATCCCCTCAAGATACCCCACATGGGGTGGAATGCTGTAAGGATCCTCAAGGACCACCCCATCCTTGAGGGTATAGAGGATGGCTCCTACTTCTACTTTGTCCATTCCTACTACGTTGTGCCAGAAGATGACGTTGCGGTAACCACGACATCCTACGGGATAGACTTTGTATCTGCCATTGCAAGGGACAACATCTTTGCCTGTCAGTTCCACCCGGAGAAGAGTCAGAAGGTGGGCCTCAGGTTGCTAAAGAACTTTGCCCGGTGGAGGCCATAATGATCCTCATACCTGCCATAGATATAAAGGGAGGAAGGTGTGTCAGGCTCTTCCAGGGAAGGCTTGACAGGGTCTCTGTCTATTCCGATAACCCTGTGGAGATGGCGGTAAGATGGAAAGAGGAGGGGGCCTCCTGGCTCCATGTGGTGGATATAGATGGGGCAGTGGAGGGGAGACCGGTAAATGCGGATTCCATCTGCAGTATAATCCAGGCCTTTGATGGCCATGTGGAGGTGGGAGGGGGGATAAGGGACCTCAAGACCATAGAGGCCTATGTGGAGATGGGGGCAGGGAGGGTCATCCTTGGCACCATAGCCCAGAGGTCGCCCTCCTTTGTCAAGGAGGCATGCAGGGCCTTTCCAGGGGTTATCGCTGTTGGGATAGATGCAAAGGACGGCCTCGTTGCCGTTGAGGGGTGGAGAAAGGTCACCGGTGAGAGGGCCGTCGATCTGGCAAAGAAGCTGGAAGATGCAGGTGTATCGGTGATCATCTATACCGACATAAGCAGGGATGGCACAATGGAGGGGCCCAATCTAAAGGCCATCTCATCCATGGTTGAGGCCATCTCCATACCTGTTATAGCCTCTGGAGGGGTCTCATCCATTGAGGATGTGAGGAGGCTTGCCTCCATAGTGGGTCTTGAAGGGGTCATCATCGGCAAGGCCCTTTACAGCGGTGCCTTCACCCTCAAGGAGGCGCTGGAGGCCTTGAAAGAAAAGGTTGGGGGAGGTGATTAGATGCTTGCAAAGAGGATAATTCCCTGTCTCGATGTGAAGGACGGAAGGGTGGTGAAGGGTGTCAGGTTTGTTGAACTCAAGGATGCAGGTGATCCTGTCGAGATAGCCAGGGCCTATGAGGATCAGGGTGCGGATGAGCTTGTCTTCCTTGATATTACCGCCTCCCATGAGGAGAGGAAGATCATCCTGGATGTTGTGGAAAGGACGGCCTCCCAGATCTCCATGCCCCTTACAGTGGGTGGGGGGATAAGGACCATCGAGGACATAAGGGACCTGTTACGGGCAGGGGCCGACAAGGTCTCTATAAACACGGCAGCCGTGGAGAACCCCGATTTCGTCAAAGAGGCTGCAGAGACCTTCGGGAGTCAGTGCATCGTTGTTGCCATAGATGCCAAGAGGAGGGAGACCACATGGGATCTCCACACCGAGGTCTACGGTGAGGGCTTCAAGTTCTACGCCCCTGTCAACCCTGCGGCCCTTGCACCTTCATGGGATGTCTACACCAGGGGTGGAAGGGAGAACTCCGGAAGGGATGCCCTGGAGTGGGCAGAGGAGGTGGAAAAGCTCGGTGCAGGCGAGATCCTGCTCACCAGCATAGATAAGGACGGGACAAAGGAAGGATACGATGTGGACCTCATATACAGGGTCTCCAGGGCTGTGGGCATCCCGGTCATTGCCTCCGGTGGCGCAGGAAACCTTGAGCACCTCTACGAGGCCTTCCTTGCCGGTGCCAGCGCTGTCCTTGCCGCATCCATCTTCCATTTCGGGGAGTACACCATTCCCCAGGCCAAGGCCTATCTCAAGGAGATGGGTATAAACGTGAGGCTCGAGCAAGAAGATGTGGGGCAGAAGGGTGAAGAGGGATCCGAGTCTTGAGGCCATAAGGTTCGATGAAAAGGGACTTGTTCCCGCTGTGGTGCAGGATGCAAGGACTGGAGATGTCCTCATGCTTGCCTACATGAACAGGGAGGCCCTTGAGAGGACCCTCTCCACAGGCAGGGCCCACTACTACAGCAGGTCGAGGAAGAAGCTGTGGCTCAAGGGTGAGACCTCTGGAAACTTCCAGGAGGTGAAGGCCATCTATTACGACTGTGATGGTGATACCCTGCTCCTAAAGGTGGATCAGATAGGGGTTGCCTGCCATACAGGACACAGGTCATGCTTCTTCAGCCCCCTCAAGGAAGGGGAGGAAAGGCCTTCAGGATCTTCCATAATAGACAGGGTCTTTCAGGTGATAATGGATAGAAAGGCAAGGATGCCAGAGGGGTCCTATGTGGCACAGCTCTTCAGGGGTGGTCTTGAAGGTATCCTTGCGAAGGTGGAGGAGGAGGCAGGGGAGTTCATGGAGGCAGCCAGGGGGGATGGTGATGTGGTGCATGAGTTTGCAGACCTTCTCTTCCACTCCCTTGTCCTCCTTGGCTACAGGGGGGTAGATATAGGGGAGGTATACGAGGAGCTTGAACGAAGGTTTGGCATCTCAGGGATAGAGGAGAAAAGGAGAAGGGGTAAGGGATGAAAGGGTGTGTATTCTGCAGGATCATAGAGAGGGAGCTTCCTTCCAGGATCGTCTTTGAGGACGAATCTATCCTTGCCATCGAGGATATAAACCCGCAGGCACCGATCCACATCCTCATAATGCCCAAAAGGCACTACTCCACCCTCCCTGAATGTGATGATGCGGGACTCCTCGGAAGGATGGTAGCCACCGCAAAGGAGATAGCAAGGGAAAGGGGTGTGGAGGAGAAGGGATACAGACTGGTGATGAACATCAACCGTGAGGGTGGGCAGACGGTCTTCCACCTCCACATGCACCTCCTTGCAGGAAGGCCCCTTTCAGGAAAGCTTGGTTGATCCCTTGTCAGCCCTCCGGAAGGTGAATATAATTTAAGTAGGAAATCACCTGGGGAGGGGGGACCATGAAGATAGGGATCGTGAGCAGGTGGAATGCCACCTGCGGAGTGGGGATGCATGCCGAGCTCATAGGCAGGGAGTTCATGAGGCTCGGCCATGAGGTAAGAATCTTTGCCCCCACCATAGAGAGTGCCAGCAGGTGGTGGCACCACTGTCTGGTCAGAAAGGATGAGGACTACGTTGTAAGATGCTACGAAGAGGTATCGCCATCAGGTGAAGGTGGCGGTGTGGATCCTGCTCCCCTTTTCAGGGAGGATCTTGATCTCCTCATCGTCGAATCCTATGTAAGCCTTCCAAAGGAAAAGGTAGAGGCCATTCTTCCGGAGATCAGGAGGAAGGGGACCTTTATCGTCCTCGTCGTCCACGAGGGCTTCAAGAAGGACATAGGCTACAGGGATCCATCCATCTTCGACATGGTGGTTGTATTCGATGATCGCTACATAGAGGAACTGCTGAAGGACTGGAAGGGCCTTGTTGATATGGAGATCATACCCTTTCCATGCGGGAGGGTGGTGGAGAACAGGAGGGCCTTTGGAGAGGGTGGGCTGCGCTTCATCACCTTTGGAAGGCAGCCTGAAGGGGAGTACAGGGACTTCGTGGATGCCCTTGACAGGTTGAGCAGAAGGGTCTCCTTCGAGTACAGGGTTATAAGGGCAGATCATGCTCTCGGCATAAAGAGGCCATGGTTGAAGGAGGAGGTAAGACCCCTTGCAGAGGAAGATGTCTACAGGGAGCTTCTTTCAAGCGATATCCACCTCCTTCCAAAGGGCAACACATCAGGGGTGGTTGTCTCCTCCACCCTGTGTCAGTGCGTCGGCACCCAGGTACCCATCCTGACCCCTTCCACAAGGCACTACGAAAGGGTCCCTGAAGATGTGGCTATCAGGTACACAGGTGTGGATGACCTTGTAAGGAAGATGGAGAGGCTTATAGAGGATGAGGTCTACAGGAAGAAGATAAAGAGGGCCATGAAGGAGTATGCAAGGGAGAACTCCGCCACAAAGGTGGCCCTTCAGTTCCTGAACCTGCTGAAGTCCAGTGCCTCCAGGATCTCTTCAAGGTCTATCTCCCCCACACCTACCGATGTATCCCCTGCTCCGTAGGTCACGATGAGTCTGTCCTTGTGGATCTGGCACCCGCAGGGAAAGACCGTGTAGGGCCTGTCACCGTAGACCTCGTAGATCTCCCTTGGTGCCATTATGTAGTAAGGGGTGGCAGCCACCAGTTCCCCCTCTTCATCTATCAGGGCAGCAAAGACATTGTAGCTCTTCCTGTACCTTTCCAGACCGTGGAGGAGGACGAGGTACTCGTTGTTCACCTTTACAGGAGGGGTCCCCCATCCTATCTTTTCCTCAAAGTCGGCCTCCCTTGCAACCACCCTGGTGTTTGTGACCTCCATCTCCGTGAATCCCTCCACAGAGAGGGGATCGCCCTTTACATCGCTCACCACAAGGTAGAACCTGTCGTCAGCCATGTGGAGGCGGTGGAACAGCTTGTAACCGCTTTTACCCTTGAAGAGGAAGGCATTCTTATCGCTCACAACCTTTTCCCTCAGTTCCCCTTCCATCCTGAAGACGCAGAGCTTCTTCCACCTTTCTCCATCGTGGATGGCGGTGATGGGCAGTGTCCTTTCCACCTTTGCCCTTGCATCGAAGTAGGCCACCGTCCTTCCGCAGTAGGTCATCACCCTCTTGCCCTCCACCGTGTATACCCTGGGGTCTTCAACACCCCATATGTCGAACCTGTTATCAGGTATTACCTCGAGGTTTGCACAGTGGACATCGCTGAACTCCTCCTTCCCTATGCCGTTCAGAGAGAGGGAGAGTTCCACCACAGCACTGGAGTAGGTGAAGTATCCAACGGTTATGCGGGCGTAGAGGTGGAGGGTGTTCCCCTCCACAAGGGAGCCGGGGTTGAATATGCTTACAGGGTGTCGCAGGGGATAGCCCCTGAGGAAGACCTTGTCAGGGGTGATGATGCCCACCCTCCTTACCATGTCCCTTACTTCATACCTCCTCAGGATGGGAATGGCCTTTTCAAGGGCGAGTATGCTGTTGCCCATGGGTAACCCCTTCAGATTTTCTGAACCTCATGTGGTAGGAAAGGCATGTCTTCTCCTGGAATTCCTTCCCATAGCCCAGGGAGAGGAAGAGATCCTCCACCATCTCCATCACCTTCTTCGTGCCTCCAAAGCGGTGCTCCTTCACAATGACAAGGCCCCCTTCCTTCAATATCCTATCGACTTCCATTACGGATTCCTTTAGCCCTCCCTCTTCGTATATCTCTTCGAAGACATTTGCACAGAAAGCGACATCGCAGGACCGGTCCGGGAGTTCGAGCCCTGCGGAATCGCAAAGGAGGGGCACCACATTGCTGAAGGGGAGGCTGGATAGCTTCTTCTTGAGTTTCTCCATCATCTTCTCTTCCACATCCTGGGCGTAGACCCTGCCCTTCTCCCCCACCACTTCTGAGAGGATCTCTGTGAAGAAGCCAGGACCGCAGCCGAGTTCAAGCACTCGGTCCCCCTCCCTTATGCCCATCTTGGTAAGGAAGTCCCTGCGATCTATCAGGAGGCGGCGGAACGGGTTGTCTATGAAGAAGGCAAGGTACGGTGGGAAGGGACTCCTGGGAAGCCTCTTTTCTTCGCTCCTTTTCATGGGTTGAGAGAAGGGGGTATCTGAGGAAGATACCCCCTGTCTACCTCATATCTTTCCCTGGAGAAGAAAGGCGATAACAAAGGCATAGATAACAAGGGACTCTACGAAGGCAAGACCCACGATGAGATAGGTGGATATCCTGCCGCTGGCACCAGGGTTCCTGGCAATGCCGATCAGACCGCCCCATATGGCGAGTCCCTGCCCTACTCCCCCACCGAGTGCAGCAAGACCTATTGCCAGTCCGCTGCCCAGGGGAAGGAAGCTACCACCTGCAGAAGCAGCTGCCTCCTCCTGTCCGTATCCGGTGGAAACAAGAAGCAGGATCATCGGAATGGTTGCAAGCAGGTACTTGAAGAATCTCCTCAACGTCTCATCCCTCCTTTCTTGAGTTTAGTGTTCTATGGCTGCACTTATGTAGAGCACCGCCAAGAGAGCGAAGATGAAGGCCTGGATAAAGGCAACGAGGAGACCGAGCCCTAAGAACACTACAGGTATCCCGAAGGGTATGAGGTTTGAGAATATTGTCAGGGCGAGGTGGTCTCCATTCATGTTGCCGAAAAGCCTTAAAGAAAGGGTGACAGGCCGGAAGAGGTGGCTGATGATCTCAAGGGGGACTATCAGGACGGCAAGCCACCACACAGGTCCGAGGAAGTGCTTGAGATAGCCCGTGCCATGCTCCTTGAAGCCATAGTAGTGGGTCGCAAAGAATACCACCAGGGCATAGGCAGCATTGGTGTTGATGTTTGCAGTGGGGGCCTCAAAGCCCGGGAGCAGACCAAGCAGGTTGGATACCAGTATGACTATAAACAGGGTCCCTATGAAGGGCAGGAACTGTCTGGCCTTCTCTTCTCCCATCAGTTCTGCCATGAAGGCAAGGGTATTCTCTATTATCACCTCATACAGATCCCTTGACAGGAACCTGCCTTCAGGCAGGATGGCCCTTTCCTTGTCGCTTATCCTCTTGAATACACCGTAACCGGTGACAGTAAGGATCAGGGCGACAAAGAGCGACCCATAGATGTGGGCATATTCCTCCCTGTAGAAGGGGAGTATGGAGAACCATGTGAAAGGGGCCTTAGCTTCCATTCAGACCTCTGCCTCCTTGAAGAGTGTTGAAGTGAGGATCGCAAGGACCAGGGTGGTTGTCCCCACGAGGAAGTCCTTTGCATCGACGAGGTGGGGGTTAACAAGGATGAAGAACAGGGTTCCATAGAAGATGGGGGTCTTGATGAGGAGCCAAAGAAGGAAGGAGGAAGACCTCCATGCCATGGAGAGGAGATGGAAGTTGAAGAGCATGAAGACCCCACCCAGTAAAAGGCTTGTAGGTTTCCACCCAAGGTATAAAAAGACGAGGGTGAAGACCGAGATCCACCCTATGGTGAAGAGTTCTATCTTCCTGATGAACCTCATCTCTCCTTCTCCAGCTTCGCCTTCAGAAGCAAGAGCCTCCTTATGCTTGCTCCAAGCCCACCTGCCAGAAGGACAAGGCTCAACAGCGGGCTTGTGCCAAGGTATCTATCCGCATAACTTCCCACCACAAAGCCAACTACCGGGGGGAGGGCTATCTCGAATACAACGGTAAGGTAGAAGGCCAGTTGCTTTATAAGCCCCTCATATATCTTTGCCACCTGAACCTTCTTCCCCGACCCCCCAGGCCTTCTTCACAGGGACAAAGAAGTAGAGGTAAGCCCCTTTTGCCCTCTCTCCAAAGGCCTTTTCCAGTTCTACTGGTATGGCCTTTGCGAGCCTTTCCGACACTACGGAGAAAATGGTCTTGTTGTGAGGTTTACCTCCCTTGAGGAGGTCCTTGAAACCTGCAAATATAGGTACCCGCTCAACAAGTACCTTACCCATTCCGGTGCTATCTATGATTGTAGCCTTTACGCCTATCTCCACAAAGAGGGTGAGTACCTCTTCCAGAAGTTCTTCTTCGTTTAGGACCATTACGAAGAGTTGCATACAATGTTTCCATGGCCTTTATGATCACCCCGACTGACTTGCCTGCTTCTTTTAGCACAACTGCCTTTTGCAGTCAAACCTTTTATTCCCTGAGTCCTTCTATCGTCTCCCCTGCAGCCTCGATGGTCCTTTCTAGGTCCTCCTGTGTGTGGGCAAGGGATAGGAAGGCCGCCTCAAACTGGGAAGGGGGCAGGTAGACACCCCTTTCAAGCATGCCTTTGTGGAACCTGGCAAAGAGGGATGTGTCGCTCCTCAGGGCATCCTGGTAGTCCTTTACAGGACCCTCTGTGAAGAAGAGGGTGAACATCGAACCCGCCCGGGTTATGTGGAAGGGCACCCCTTTCCCCCTGAGGACCTCTTCAAGCCCCTTGCAGAGCCTCTCTGTCTTTTCCTCAAGGTCCCTGTAGATCTCCCCTTCCCTCAGGAGCTTGAGCGTCTCTATCCCTGCCGTCATGGCAAGGGGGTTTCCTGAGAGTGTGCCTGCCTGATATACAGGTCCTTCAGGTGCAAGGAGGCCCATCACATCCCTCCTCCCGCCAAAGGCACCGACCGGAAGACCCCCGCCTATGATCTTTCCGAGGCAGGTGAGATCCGGTTTTATGCCGTAAAGCCCCTGAGCACCCCCATAGGCAACCCTGAAACCGCTCATCACCTCATCAAAGATGAGGAGTGATCCCTGCTGCTCTGTCAGCTCCCGGAGGCCCTGGAGGAAGCCGGCTTCAGGAAGTATCACCCCCATGTTGCCGGGGATGGGTTCGATTATGACAGCCGCCACCTCATCCCTGTGGGCCTCCATGATCTCCCTCACCGATTCAAGGTCATTGAACCTCGCCACGCAGGTATCACCGGCTATATGGGCAGGCACCCCAGGGCTTGTGGGTACCCCGAGGGTGGTGGCCCCTGAACCCGCTTTGACCAGCAGGGAATCTGAGTGACCGTGATAGCAGCCTTCGAACTTTATGATCTTGTTCCTGCCTGTGAAGGCCCTTGCAACCCTCAAGGCACTCATTGTGGCTTCAGTGCCTGAATTGACCATCCTCACCATCTCTATGGAGGGGTAGGCCTCCTTGATGAGTCTTGCAAGCTCAACTTCAAGGGCCGTTGGCGCTCCGTAGCTTGTTCCCCTGTCCACCGCCTCCTTGAGGGCCTCCTTGACCTTCGGGTGGCAGTGGCCAAGGATCATGGGACCCCAGGATCCAACGTAGTCTATGTATTCGTTGCCATCAACATCGTATATCCTTGAACCCTCTGCCCGTGCTATGAAAGGAGGGCTCCCTGAGACGGCCTTAAAGGCCCTTACAGGGCTGTTTACACCACCGGGGATGTGCCTTTTCGCCTCTTTGAAGAGGCTGCGGGATATGTCGTTTCTCACCATCCGGCTCCTTGCCAGAAAAATTGGGTAACCTTAATAACATAGAGGTTGAGGGTTGTCAATTTCTAAATTTTACCTTAAAGGGCTTGAAATTGAGGATGTAAATGTTAAGATCTATGCATGTTCTTCAAGCTCTTTCTCCTCTTTGTCATCTTCCCTGTGGCAGAGATCGCAATCCTCATCAAGATCGGCACCCTCATAGGTATCTTCAACACCGTGGCCCTTATACTTGTAACCGCCCTTGCAGGGGCATACATGGTGAAGATGGAGGGGATGGATGTGATCTACCGGTTTCAGGAGAATATCCTCAAAGGCGTGCCACCTACAGAGGAGATATTCGATGGTTTGCTGGTCTTGATGGCAGGTGCCCTGCTCCTTACCCCTGGGATACTGACCGACTTTATAGGCTTCCTCTGCGTCTTCCCGCCGTCCAGGGGCTTGATAAAGGCCTGGCTGAAGAGGTATATAAGGAAAAGGATCGAGAGGGAGGAGCTCCATCTTATCAAGAAGATATTGAGGAGGTTCTGGCATGCTTGAACTCTACCAGATCGAAGAGTGCCCTTACTGTGCAAGGGTGAGGGCGAAACTTACAGACCTTGGGATCGACTACATCATAAGGAACGAACCAAGGGACAAATCAAAGAGGGAAAGGCTTGAGAGGGTCTCCGGCCAGAGGGGTGTTCCCACCCTTGTAGATCCTGACCGCAATGTCATCATAGCCGATGATGACGATGCCATTATAGAGTACCTTGAGAAGCACTACGGCAAGGGCGGATCCGGGGACAAGGGGTACTGCGAGATATAGGCCCGGAAGGTGCATTTTTTTCTTGACAAGGAGTTTCGATTCCTTTATATTTGTAATAAATCCAATTTAGGAGTTGATATAAATGGATATCAAGACCATCATCAGAAAGTATAGGGAGATGGGGGTTAGACTCACTCCCCAGAGGCTTGCTATCGTGAAATCCCTGGAAGGGGACAGGTCCCATCCGAGCGCCATCGATATCTATAACAGGCTCAAGGATGAGTACCCGAGTCTCTCCCTTACCACCGTGTACAACACCTTGCAGATGCTTAAGGAGATGGGAGAGGTGGCAGAGCTGAATCTCCACCCTGAAAAGAGCCTCTACGACCCGGATGTCACACCCCACAGCCATGTGTATTGCATCAGGTGTGAAAGGGTGGATGACCTGCCCTATGCGGAACCGCCGGAAGCGCTCTTAAAGAAGGCCCAGGACCTCGGCTACAAGGTGAAGGATGTGGCCACCATCGTGTATGGGATCTGCAAGCGATGCGGAGAGATTCGGGATCACTGAGCCTTTCATATAGCTAAAAAACACTCAAGGAGGTATAAACCATGTGTGGAGAGGCAAGGATACAGAAGGAAGCACCGGACTTCACCGCCCCTGCTGTTATGCCAGATGGATCCTTTAAGGACCTCAGCCTTAAGGATTACAGGGGCAAATATGTGGTACTCTTTTTCTATCCCCTTGACTTTACCTTTGTATGCCCCACCGAATTGATAGCCCTTGACGAGCGGATCGAGGAGTTCAGGGAGAGGAACGCCGAGGTCATAGCCATCTCTGTCGATAGCCAGTACTCCCATTACACATGGAGGAACACCCCAAGGGATAAGGGCGGGGTGGGGGAGATAAGGTATCCCCTTGTATCCGACCTTGATAAGAGCATATCAAAGGCCTATGGGGTGCTCCTCGAGAAGCCCGGTGTGGCCTTGAGGGGTCTTTTCATAATCGACAGGGACGGCATCCTCAGGCATATGACGGTGAACGACCTTCCCATAGGGAGGAACGTGGATGAGATCCTGAGGGTTATCGATGCCATCCAGTTCCACGAGAAGCATGGCGAGGTATGCCCTGCAAACTGGAAGAGGGGCGAGGAAGGCATGAAGCCTGACCAGGAGGGGCTTGAGGAATACGCAAAGAGGCGTTACGCCTCCAGGGTGGCCTGATTCGAGGAGGGGCAGGCCTTTCCTGCCCCTCCATAACGTTCCTGAAGATCCAGGAGGTATCAGAATGAGCAAGCGGATAATAGATGCCCTGAACGAGGACAGAGCCTACGAGCTTGCAGCCATCATGCAGTACATGGGGCACCACTACGAGGCAGAGGGCATGGAGAGCCCGGCTATTGTGGACATATTCAAGTCAACGGCCCTTGTGGAGATGAAACATGCCGAAAGGCTCGCAGAGAGGATAGTTGCCCTTGGCGGGGTGCCCACGAATATGCCGAAGAAGATAAAGAGGGGTGGAAGCCTGAAGGAGATGATAGCAGATGATATAGAAGGTGAGGAACTGGCCATAAGGCTGTATAAGGAGCACATAAGGCTCTGCGCTGAAGAGGGTGATCCAACAACAAGGCTTCTGCTGGAAGAGATCCTTTCTGATGAGGAGGAGCACCTCCATCAATGGAAGGGTATCCTTGGAAAATAACGATTGAGGAGGTAGAACCATGACCGTCAAGGCAAGAAGAGAGGTATATAAGTGCAGTGTCTGTGGCAATATCGTGGAGGTCCTCCATGTTGGTGGTGGACAGCTGGTTTGCTGTGGACAGCCCATGGAACTCCTGAAGGAGAAGACAGAGGATCAGGGAAAGGAGAAGCATGTACCTGTCATAGAGAGGACAGAGAAGGGGGTAAAGGTGAAGGTTGGTTCAGTCCCCCATCCCATGGAGGAGTCCCATTACATAGAGTGGGTCGAATTGATCGCCGATGGGAAGAGTTACATCAAGTTCCTCAACCCCGGTGAGAGCCCTGAAGCGGAGTTTGAGATCGAGGCAAAGGAGGTTGAGGCACGGGAGTACTGCAACCTCCACGGACTGTGGAAGGGCTAACTGACAAGCATGATCCTCAGGTCCATCACATTTGTGCCCGTTGGACCTGTTACAAAGAGATCGGAGAGGGGCTTGAAGAAGTTGTAAGAGTCATTTCTGCGGAGGTAGGAGAGGGGGTCGAGACCGGCCTCCTCTCCCCTTCTCACCGTAGACCCATCCGCAAAGGCACCAGCCGCATCGGTTGGCCCGTCCGTTCCATCCGTCCCTGCCCCAAGCACAAGGACACCTTCAAGCCCCACGATCTCAAGGGCCGCGGCAAGGGCAAACTCCTGATTCCTTCCCCCCTTACCGTTGCCCCTTACCGTCACGGTGGTCTCACCACCTGACAGTATACAGGCAGGCCTTTCCACAGGATTTCCCGTCTTTATCACCTCTTTGAGGATGGCTGTGTGGACCTTTGCAACCTCCCTTGCCTCCCCTTCCACCATGGAGGAGAGGATTATGGACCTGAAGCCAAGCCCTTCGGCCTTCCTCTTTGCAGCCTCAAGGGCCATCAGGTTGTTCCCGATGATTATGTTTGTGACCCGTGAAAAGACCGGGTCTCCTTCCTTGAGGGTCTCCTCAACCTTTCCCTCCCTTCCCCTTTTCAGGTGTTTGAGTATGGAGGGAGGCACCTCTCCTTCCAGATCATACCTTTCTATGATGTCAAGGCAATCTCTGAAGGTGGTGGGATCTGGATATGTGGGCCCGGAGGCTATGGAGGATAGGTCATCCCCTACGACATCGGAGATGATGAGGGATAGGACCTGCGAGGGGAAGGCCCTCTTTGCGAGCTTGCCCCCCTTCACCCTGGACAGGTGTTTTCTCAGGGTGTTCATCTCCTTTATATCGACCCCCCGAAGGAGAAGGACCCTTGTCAGTTCCTTGATGTCAGAAAGGGATATCCCCTCTTCAGGCGCTGTGAGGAGGGCCGAACCACCGCCTGAAAGAAGGCATATTACAAGGTCCCTCTCTGTGGTCTTCGAAAGGAGTTCCAGTATCCTTGAGGTGGCTTCAACACCGCTTTCATCGGGGATGGGGTGGCCTGCTTCAAGGACCCTTATCCTCTCTGTCCTCTCACTGTGGCCGTACTTTGTGACCACCATCCCCTCCCTTATCCTATCCCCCATCACCTCCTCAAGGGACCTTGCCATGGCTGCGGACCCCTTTCCTGCACCCACAACATAGATCCCCTCAAAGGAAGAGAGGTCGAACTCCCTTCCCATTATCCTGAGTGTCTCCTTCTGGAGGGTGCAGACCCTCTTGAGGACCTTTGATGGATGGACAGCCTCTATGGCAGCGAAGAATATCTCCCTTGCCTTCTGCCTCAGCTCCCTATCCTTCAATTACCCTCTTCACCGTCTCGGCCAGTTTGTTGGGGGTGGTGAGCATCTTCGGCAGGACATCCTCGACACCAAGGGCGGTAACCCTCTCTGCCTCCTGGGGTGTCATCCTTCCGGAAAGGACTATGACCTTCAGATCCTTCCACTCCTCCTTTGTCCTGATTATCTGGAGGAACTTGATGCCATCCATGCCCTCCATCTTGAGGTCGAGAAGCAGCAGATCCGGCCTCTCCCTGTTCAGGATCTTGAGGGCCTCCATCCCGTCGGATGCCTCCAGGACCTTGAAGCCCATGAAGACAAGCTTGTTCTTGTAGACATTCCTGGAGGTAGGGGAGTCATCTATGAGGAGGACCTTCTTCCTCTCCTTCACATGGTCGTGGAAATCCGGGGATTTCAAGGCCTCTTCCAGGAACCTCTTTATCCGTACCTGGTCTTCAATCCTTGGATTGAGGAACTTTACCCCGATCCCCACCCCTTCCTGGACATACCTTACAACAGCCCTGGTTACAACAGGGGGCTCACCATCCTTCAGGGAGAACCTGAGCGTGATCACACGCTTCTCCGGAAAGGGGACATGGGTATAGATGAACATGCCGTCTTCACTCATATCAAGGGCGTAACCGTGGACGGTCTCGTTTATGACCACCTCGAGCTTTGTTGTGAGTCTTACCTTTTTTCTCTGGTCCGTCATCATGACCATGGCTCTCCGTTAAGACTATATCGGTAGGCAGGGTATGAACCTTTAGCAACTTTCGTATTAATAACTTTCATACAGGTTTGTTATGGGCATCCTCCTGTCCTTCCCGAAGGCCCTGGGGGTTATCTTTATACCGGGCGGGGCCTGACGCCTCTTGTACTCTGATCTGTCCACCATCCTTATGACCTTCTTTACCAGTTCCTCGTCAAAGCCCATGGAGACTATCTCGTTGAATGATCTGTCCTCCTCCACATAGGCCTTGAGTATGGGATCGAGGATCGAATAGGGCGGCAGTGTGTCCGTGTCCTTCTGGTTGTGCCTCAGTTCTGCCGATGGTTCCTTGACAAGGACCCTTTCGGGTATGACAGGGCCTTCCCCTATGGAATTCCTGTACCTCGCGAGTTCATAGACCATCGTCTTCTGGACATCCTTCAGGACGGCAAACCCCCCTGCTGTATCTCCATAGAGGGTGGCATAACCAACGCTTACCTCGCTTTTATTGCCCGTTGTAAGGACGAGCCACCCGAACTTATTGGAGAGGGCCATGAGGATGTTGCCCCTTATCCTTGCCTGGATGTTCTCTTCCGTGACATCCGGTCTCAGGTCTGCGAAGGGCGCCTTCAGGAGCTGGAGGTAGGACATGAAGACCCTGTTGATGGGCAGGGTCAGGAAATCGATACCAAGGTTTTCCACAAGGGCCATCACATCCTCCCCGCTCTCCTTCCTTGTAAAGGGCGATGGCATGAATACACCTGTCACATTTTCCTTACCAAGGGCATCCACAGCCACTACGGCTGTGAGGGATGAGTCTATCCCCCCACTCAGACCTATAACGACCTTCTCAAAGCCGTTCTTCCTCACATAATCCCTTGTGCCGAGGATGAGGGCCTTGTAGACCTCTTCCACATCGCTTTCTGGTGGATGGGCCTCACGGGGCGGCAGGGCCCTTTTTCCTTCCTTTATCTGGTCCACCTTCACCCTTTCTACCTCGCCCTCCTCAAGGAAGAGCTTCTCCTTCCTTCTCCTTGGATCATGGAGCCTTCCTCTGAACACGGCCTCCACATCGAGGTCTACAACTATGAGCTCTTCTTCGAAGGGCCTTCCCCTTGCTATGAGTTCTCCCTTTTCATTGAAGACCATGCTGTGACCGTCGAAGACGAGTTCGTCCTGTCCGCCAACCATGTTCACATAGGCCACTATTGCGGCATTATCAGAGGCCCTTGTGGCAAGCATCCTCTCCCTGAACTTCCACTTCCCTACATGGAATGGTGAGGCATTTATGTTTATAACCACCTCTGCCCCTTCAAGGGCCTCGTAGAGGGCAGGTCCTTCGGGATACCATATGTCTTCACATATGCTCACACCGATGAGGGTGCCGTTGAACTCAATGACAATGGGCTTCCTCCCTGCCTGAAAATACCTCTCCTCATCAAAGACCCCGTAGTTTGGCAGGTACATCTTGTGATACACCCCTGCGATCCTTCCAGAGCTGATGATGGCTGCTGCGTTGTATATGTCCTCCTTTGCATCCACAAAGCCAACGATGGCGGTGATGTCCTTTATATTTGAAGCCATCTCCTTAAGGTGTCTTATGTTGTCCTCTATGAACTGTGGTTTCAGCAGGAGATCCTCAGGGGGATAGCCTGTGAGGACCATCTCCGGGAAGGCCACTATATCGACATCGAGACCTCTTGCCTTCTCCACATACTCCATCACCTTCCTGACATTCTCCTTGATGGCCCCCACCGTGGGGTTGATCTGTGCCAGTCCTATCCTGAGCCGTTGCATACCCTCACCTCTCTGGAGATTAAAGGGAAGATTAGCAGATGGAATGGCCTTTGTAAAGGGTGAATCTCTCGTGTTTCATGGGCAAAAATATTTCAGAATTGAAACGCAATATCTCCTTTCTCCATGGCCTTCTTCCGGGAGGGATGGGTGCCCTGTTTCATGGGTGAAACAAAAGGGATGGCCCTCCAGCTTCCCCTCCCTCTGGATCTTTCCTTTTATTTCAGGGTATTTCTGGGGTCTTCTGGTTTTGGCATGGAATTTGGATATATAAAGGGTAAAACACAAAAAAGGGGGTAGAAAGGATGAAAGGCATGATCAAAGGGATAGGACTTCTGGTTATCGCTCTTACGGTTCTCTTTGGGACAAACCTTTACGCAGGTGAGGAGATAAGGGGTAAGGTGGTGGATTACAACCCATCTGAGGG
>WGFJ01000130.1 GCA_015492305.1 Deltaproteobacteria bacterium | reverse complement strand
TGTCCCTTTGGCAGGAAGAGGTCTTGGTATAGCCTTTGATATCGGCACCACCACCCTTGTTGCTTCCCTCCTCGATCTGGAAGGGGGAAAGGGGATAAGGTCTTCCATCCTGAACCCCCAGATCAGGTATGGAAGGGATGTGCTCACAAGGGTAGAGGCCTGCAAAGGGGCAGATGGCCTTGAGGTGCTGCACCTTGCAGTTATAGAGGGCGTGAACAGGCTCATCGAAAGACTGCTTGATGAAGGGGTCCATACCTTTGGAACCGATAGGGAGGGCCTGAGGGCAAGGGTGGAGATGGCTGCCTTTGCCGGAAACTCGGTGATGGAACACATCCTCCTCAAGGTATCTCCCCTCTCCATCGGGAAGGCCCCATACAAACCTGCATTCAAGGAGGGAAGGAAGGGTCTTGCCGGTGATCTGGGCCTTCACCTTCCATCCCGCACCCCGATCTACACCTTCCCCCTTGTGGGTGGCTTCGTGGGTGGAGATGCGGTGGCCTTCATGCTCTATCTTGACCTCCACAGGGAAAGGGGACCGGTCGTTGCCCTTGACCTTGGCACAAACACGGAGATCATGCTCAAGACCCCTGAGGGGATATGGGCCACCTCTGCACCTGCTGGCCCTGCCTTTGAAGGGGGTAATATAGGGTGGGGCATGGTGGCCGAGGAAGGGGCCATCTCAGGGGTGAGGATAGGTGATGAGAGGGTGGAGATCGATGTGATCGGTGGTGTTGCCCCGAGGGGCATATGCGGTTCAGGCCTCATAGAGGCAGTCTCAGAGATGCTCCTTGCAGGCATCCTTGACAGGGACGGGAGGATGAAGGGGAGGGATGAGATAGATACGAACATAGCCAACAGGGTCAAGGGGGATGGAGGTGAGAGGACCTTTGTCCTCTACAGGGATGCAAGGGGGGAGATCACCCTTTCCCAGAAGGATCTGAGGGAGTTCCAGGTTGCAAAGGCCTCGGTTGAGGCAGGGATAAGGGTCCTTTTGAAAAGGAGGGGGGTCTCTGTGGAGGAGGTGGAAAAGGTCTATGTTACAGGGGCCTTCGGGAGCCACATAAGCCCTGTGGATCTTGGCAGGTTAGGGATCATACCCATGGGCTGGAGGGACAGGGTGGAGTTTGTGGAGGATGGTCCACTCCATGGGGTGGAGAAGGTCCTCATAGATCCCGGTCTCATCGATGAGGCCGAAGGGGTTGCAAGGGGGGTCCACTACCTCCCCCTCTCGGGCAATCCCCTCTTTGAGAGGGAATTTATAGGGGCCATGGAGTTCAGAGAGTGGCAGGACCTGTAATAGGTGTTGACTTTTGCAGGATTTTTAATGTAACATTCTTTCCCCTCGGGGAAATAAAAACAGGGAGGTGTCTATGGGCAGGAATATTACGGAAAAGATCATAGAGAGCCACCTTGTATCCGGAAAGATGGTCCCTGGAGAAGAGATAGCCATCACCATCGATCAGACCCTCACCCAGGATGCAACAGGCACGATGGCGTATCTGCAGTTCGAGGCCCTGGGGGTGCCCCGGGTAAGGACGAAGCTCTCCGTAAGCTATGTGGATCACAACACCCTTCAGGTGGACTTCAGGAATCCCGATGACCACAGGTACCTCCAGAGTGTGGCCGCACGATACGGCCTCTACTTCTCAAGGCCTGGCAACGGCATATGCCATCAGATCCATCTTGAGAGGTTCGGTGTCCCGGGAACCACCCTCCTCGGGTCCGATAGCCATACCCCCACATGTGGAGGGCTCGGCCAGCTTGCCATCGGTGCCGGTGGCCTTGATGTGGCCTTCGCCATGGCGGGCAAGCCCTTCAAATTGAAGATGCCCCATGTGGTGAATGTGAGGCTCACTGGAAAGCTCCAGCCATGGGTATCGGCAAAGGATGTGATCCTTGAGCTCCTGAGAAGGGTTGGTGTGAAAGGCGGGGTTGGAAAGGTCTTTGAATACAGCGGTCCAGGGGTAAAGAGCCTCACCGTCCCTGAAAGGGCCACCATCACCAACATGGGTGCTGAAACGGGTGCAACCACATCCATATTCCCGAGTGATGAGATAACAAAGGAGTGGCTCGAGGCGCAGAAGAGGGGTAAGGACTTCGTTGCCCTCTCTGCAGACCAGGATGCAAGCTACAGTGAGACCATAGAGATAGACCTCTCATCCCTGGAACCCCTCATTGCCGTTGATCCAAGCCCCGGCAATGTCCATCCCGTCACAGAGCTTACAGGGACGAAGGTGGATCAGGTATGCGTCGGGAGCTGTACAAACAGTTCCTTCAGGGATCTGGCCATATTTGCGGAGATACTGAGGGGCAAAACGGTCCATCCCAATGTATCGGTCCTCCTCTCGCCCGGTTCCCGTTCCGTGTACCAGCAGATAGCAAAATCCGGCCATCTTGAGATCTTGATCGCAGCAGGGGTGAGGATCCTTGAGGCCACATGCGGTCCCTGCATAGGGCAGGGCGGTGCTCCACCAAGTGGAGGCATAAGTGTGAGGACCTTCAACAGGAACTTCCCGGGCCGCTCAGGCACAAAGGATGCAAAGGTCTATCTTGCAAGCCCTGAAGTGGCTGCTGCCTGCGCCCTTACAGGGGAGATAACCGATCCAAGGACCCTTGGAGAGTACCCGAAGTTCAAGATAGTCCCGCCTGTTGTGGACGACCGCCTCATCATCCCACCCCTTCCACCGGAGGAGGCGGAGAAGGTGGAGATCATAAGGGGTCCAAACATTGCACCCCTGCCGGAGTTCGATCCCCTTCCTGAGAGGCTGGAGGGCGAGGTCCTGCTTCGCCTTGGAGATGACATAACCACAGACCACATACAGCCGGCAGGAAGGTTCCTGCCCCTAAGATCAAATGTCCCTGAATATGCGAGGCAGGCCACATTCGTTCAGGTGGATCCGACCTTCTCCAGGAGGGCTGAGGCCCTTCGGGATTCCGGGAAATTCGGCTTCATTGTGGCAGGGGAGAATTATGGTCAGGGTTCAAGCAGGGAGCATGCAGGACTCTGCCCCAGGTTCCTCGGTGTGAGGGCGGTCATTGCCAAGTCCTTTGCAAGGATCCACCTTGCAAACCTCATCAACTTTGGCATCCTCCCTCTCCTTTTCGAAAACAAGGAGGACTACGATAAGATAAAGCAGGGGGATAAGGTCTCCCTTGATACCTCGGATCTTTCCGGTGAACTGAAGCTCATCGTGAACGGCGAACTGGAGATAAAGCTGAAGCCTGCCTTCTCCGAAAAGGATATACCCATGCTCAAGGCAGGTGGGGCCCTTCCACTGGCAGCATCTGGTTCATAAGGGGGAGGCCTTTGCCTCCCCTTTTAAGGGATGGAGAAGGGGATCTGAAGGACCCTTCCCTTTCTCAGGAGGGTAACGGTTGTCCTGCTCCCCCTCTTCAGGTCCCCTGCCTCTGACCTCAGGCCCTTTATATCCTCTATCCTCTTGCCACCTATCTTCAGTATCACATCCCCCTGGGAAAAGGGGAGGTCCCTCCTCTTCAGATAGGCAATGAGTACACCCTTTCCATCCTTTATCCCGAAATAGGCGGAAAGCTCAGGGGTGAGGTCCTGGAGCCCCATGCCCCACATCTCAACAACATCCTCCCTCTTAAGGGTGATGACAGGGGCCTTTTCCAGCACGGAGGGTAGGACGTATATGGGTGACTTTGCCCTCACTGCAAGGGCTATGGCATCGCTTGGACGGCTGTCTACCTCAAACCTCTCCTTCCCGGATAGAAGATAGATGGTGGCATAGTAGGTATCGTTCCTCAGGTCATTCACCACAACCTTCTCCACCTTTATGTGGAGGACCTTCAGTATGTTGTAGAGCAGGTCATGGGTCAGGGGCCTTATCCTTGCTATCCTGCCCAGTTCGAGGAGTATGGCCTGGGCCTCGTTGCCTCCAATGTAGATGGGAAGGGCTATCTTCCCCTCCTTGTCGGTGAGGACAAGGACAGGGGAACCGCTCTCCCTGTCGGCAAAGACATCTCCCACCTTCATCTCAACGCCATCCTGGGAGAAGGCCAGGAGAGGAAGGAGGATGGATGCAATGACCAGAAAGGGACCGACTTTCCATCTCTTCATGGCTTCAACTCCTTTCCTCTATGGGTATGTAGTGGAGGTTGTGATCCCCCACATATATCTCGGTTGGTCTGAAGATCCTGTTATCCTTGAGCTGTTCGAGCCAGTGGGCAAGCCAGCCCACAACCCTTGCCATGGCAAATATGGAGGTAAAGAGGTCCTCAGGTATGCCCATCTTCTCATAGACGATGCCCGAGTAGAAGTCCACATTCGGGTAGACCCTCTTTTCCTTGAGGTAGTCCGTTGCAACCCTGTCCACCTCCTCAGCGATGTCAAGGAGAGGCATCTCCCCGTATCTCTCCCTCATTTCCCTTGCAAGGCTGTGGAGTATCCTTGCCCTTGGGTCATAGGTCTTGTAGACCCTGTGACCCATACCCATGATCCTTTCCTTCCTCCTCAGCTTCTCCTCCACATAACCCTTTGCCCTCTCCACGGTCCCTATCTCCTTCAGCATCCTCACAACCCTCTCGTTTGCCCCTCCGTGGAGTGGCCCTGTGAGGGTCCCGATGGCCGAAGAGACCACGGTGTAAGGGTCGGCAAGGGTCGAGGCTGTCACAAGGCCGCTGAAGGTGGAAGCATTCATCGTATGTTCCGCATGGAGGATGAGGGAGATGTCCAGCACCCTGGCCATGTAAGGATCCGGCTCCCTTTCTGTGAGCATGTAGAGGAAGTTTGAGGAGTGATCGAGGTCATCCCTTGGCTTGACCGCTTCATCTCCATGCCTCATCCTTGCAAAGGCTGCCACGATGGTCGGGAGCTTTGCCACCAGCCTCACAACGGACCAGTAGTTTGTCTCCTCGTCGGTCACATCCTTGGCAGGGTAGAACATGCCCAGGGCAGCAACCGTTGCCTGGAGGGCATCCATGGGATGGCCATGTTCAGGGAGGCACTTCATGAGATCGATGATCCTGTACTTTATCCTCCTGTGGTGTCTGAGATCTGAATCGAATCTCTCAAGCTCCTCCTTTGTTGGCAGTTTGCCGAAGATCAGGAGGTAGGCCGTCTCTATGAAACTGCTCCTTTCCACGAGTTCCTCGATCCGTATACCCCTGTACTCAAGGATACCCCTTTCACCATCGATGTAGCTTATCCTCGATCTTGCAGCAGGAACACCTTCAAGGCCTGGAAAGAAGTCTATCATCTCTAACCTCCTTTTGTATGGCCTTAACCATGGGTTTGAACACCTCAGGTGCAATGCCCTCTTCAAGGTATGGGACCTCTCCAAGGACCCTTATGCCAAGCCCTTGGAGTTCATCCTTCAGGGTCTCCACCGATTCATCCCATTCAGGGCTGAACCTGTTTATCACGACACCGATGAAGGGGATGTCCCCTCTCTCCAGGGCAAGGATGCTCAAAAGGGTGTGGTTTATGGCCCCAAGTCTTGCACCGACAACAAGGAGTGCAGGAAGCTGTAGGCGGGCTATGAGGTCAAGGACGGTCATTTCCCGGCAGATAGGGGTCATCACACCTCCAACCCCTTCTACAAGCAGGAAGGGATGCAGTTCTGAGAGCCTGCCAAAGGCCTCCTCTATCCTGCCAGGGTCTATCCTCACCCCTTCCATCCTTGATGCGATGCTCGGGGCAAGGGGTTTTACCAGGGGATAGGGGGTTACAAGGGCTGGATCATCTTTCAGGGACAGGAGATCCCTTATGAAGAGGAGGTCCGGGGAGAGGACCCTCCCTCCTTTCTCGATGCAGCCGGAGGCCACCGGCTTCATGTAGCCCACATCGATGCCCTCCTCCTTGAGGGCAAGGGCCATACCTGCGGTAACAAAGGTCTTCCCTATCTCGGTATCGGTTCCTGTTACAAAGAGGGCCTTCATGAATTTTATGGCATCCGTCAATCAAAGCTGGTATATTTCCATTCTATCACAATCCCTATTTCTGGCAAGGAGGAATGAGCATGGACATGGTAAGGATGTTAAGGGATTACAGGGTGTCAGGGAGGGATGTGGAGAACCTGAAGACCCTTTATCCGATCATGGAGAGGCACAAGGCCGCCCTCGCAGAGAGGCTCTTTGATTACATAATGGAGGATGAGGAGACATCAAAGTTCTTCCCGGACGAGGATGTGAAGAGGAGGCACAAGGAGCATGTCCAGGAGTGGTTCATGAGGCTCTTTTCAGGGGAGTATGATGAGTCTTACCTTTCATATCTGCAGAAGATAGGGTACAGGCATGTAAGGGTGGGTATAGCAGTCCACTATGTAACGGCAGCCATGAATGTGGTCAGGTCCTTCGCGATAGAGACGATAGAGAAGGAGATGGGACCATCGGAGAGGATGCCCTACATAGCATCCCTCAACAAGATGCTCGATCTGAACCTCGATCTCATAACCAGCGCTTACAGGGAGGAGGAACTCAGGACCGTTTTTGTCTCCTACAGGTTTGAGAGTTACCTCATAGAGTTTGCAAAGAGGTTCACCTATGGCCTCAACCTTGTCCTTGTGGTGGCCCTGATAGCCATATCCTTCCTTGTGGTGGGGCTCTTTGCCTACGATGTGAGCCACATACTCGAGGGCAAGGTGAGTGAGGGTATATTGAGTGCCATAGGTTCGTTGCTCATACTCTGGGTGATGATAGAGCTCCTTGATGCAGAGGTGAGGCACCTTAGAGGTGGAAAGTTCGCCATAAAGATCTTTGTAGGGGTTGCTCTGGTGGCCCTTATAAGGGAACTCCTCCTCTCGTCCTTCCAGGAGGCAGGGGGTATGCAGAGGCAGTACTTCTTTGCTGCCTCCATCTTTGTCCTTGGGGTCGTGTACTGGCTCATCTCCAGGACCGAGGGGACCGATTAGTCGTCTCTTCAATGGCCTCCCTCACCGTTTCCACCATCCATACCACCTCCTTCTCGGTGATACTCAGGGGTGGCATGAGGACTATCACATTTCCAAGGGGCCTCAGGAGGAGTCCCCTCTGCCTTGCGATGTTGCAGACCTTGAAGCCCATCTTCTCTTCAAGGGGATAGGGTTCCTTTGTGGCCCTGTCCCTCACAAGCTCTATCCCTGCTACAAGGCCTATGTGTCTCACATCCCCCACATGGGGAAGGTCCTTCAGGGATCCAAGGGCCCTTTCGAAGGCCTCGACCTTTTCTCCGAGCCTCTCAAGGACCCTCTCTTCTTCGAAGATCCTGAGGTTGGCCAACGCAGCAGCACAGCCAAGGGGATTCCCTGTATAGGTGTGGCCATGGAAGAAGGTCTTGAACTCACTGTAGTCACCAAGGAAGGCATTGAAGACCTCCTCTGTTGTAAGGGTGGCTGCAAGGGGAAGGTATCCACCTGTAAGACCCTTTGCCAGACAGAGGAAATCGGGCCTCACACCCTCGTGGTCGCAGGCAAACATCCTCCCTGTCCTGCCAAAGGCCGTTGCCACCTCATCTGCTATAAGGAGCACCCCGTACCTTGAGCAGAGTTCCCTCACCCCCCTCAGGAAGCCCGGAGGTGAGACGATCATCCCTGAGGCCCCCTGGAAGAGGGGCTCGATGATCACTGCCGCCACCTCCCTGTGGTGGCATGAGAGGAGACCCTCCACCTCCTCAAGGCACGCAAGGCTGCACCCGGGATAGGTCTTGTCCAGGTGGCACCTGTAGCAGTAAGGGTAATGGGCCCTGTATACGGGAAAGAGCAAGGGCCTGTAGATGCCGTGGAAGAGCTCTATCCCTCCCACACTGACAGATCCTATGGTATCGCCGTGATAGGAGGCAGTAAAGGCCACAAACCTGTCCCTCCTCTGCCCCTTGTGCCGCCAGTAGTGGAAGGCCATCTTTATGGCCACCTCAACGGCTGTAGAACCGTTGTCAGAGTAAAAGACCTTCGTAAGACCTTCAGGTGCTATGGATACAAGCCTTTCGGCAAGCTCTATGGATGGTATGTTGGAAAGGCCGAGGAGGGTGGAGTGGGCCACCCTTTCAAGCTGCTCCCTTAGGGCACTGTCTATCTCTTTCCTCCTGTGGCCATGGATGTTGCACCATATGGAGGATACACCATCGAGGTACCTCCTTCCCTCTGTATCGAAGAGGTAGTTGCCTTCACCCCTTTCTATCACAATGGGCTCCCCTTCAAGCCACTCCCTCATCTGGGTGAAGGGGTGCCATATATACCTCTTGTCGAGTTCCTTAAGGTCCCTTTCTCCCACAGGCAAAGATCACCTCGTAGGTAGCTGTAATCGATCCCTTGCAGGAAAACCTTTCCCTGTAGACCCTGTCCATCTCCTTCAGGGTCTTTAACCTCCTGAGCGATGTGTCTCCGGGGGGGAAGGGGTTTGTGGCACCGATGCCCTTGAGGGTCTTCAGGAGGTGCCACATGTCCCTGTAGGACCTTTCCCTTCTCGAGGACCAGACCCTTGCCTCCTTGAAACCCGCCCCTTTCAGGACCTCAAGGATGTTTTCCCCGGATGGAAAGGTCATAAGGGGTGGAAGGCCATCAAGACCTGTAGCATCCCTTGCAGCCCTGTAGCTCTCCCTGAGTTCTTTGAGGCTCTCCTTTCCCAGGATGGAGATGATGAACAATCCTCCCCTCTTCAGGACCCTTGATGCCTCGGAAAAGGCCTTTCTGAGGTCAATTGCCCACTGATAGGCAAGGCTCGATGCCAGGAGATGGAAACTATCATCCTTGAAGGGGATGTCCTCAAGATCTGCCGTCAATGGGATGATCCCTTCCACCTTCTTTGTTGCGGTCTTCACCATGGCATGGGAGAGATCCATGGCAAAGACCCTTGACCCTGGAAGGAGACGGGAAAGGCCCTCTGTGAGAAAGCCCGTTCCACAACCCACATCAAGGACCATCCCCCCTTCCTCCTTCAAAAGGGAGGCCAGTTCCTCTGCCACCTCCCTTTGGAACCCTCCGTAGGTGTCATAGGTCCCTGCCCCCCTGGAGAAGGCCCTTTTTATCCTCTCCTTTACAAGCCTTCCTTCCATAGATCCCTCGCAAAGGACCTCACAATGGCATTGAACCTGTCAGGTTCCGTAAGGAATGGCATGTGACCGGCACCTTCAAAGGCCTCCACCACCACCTTCCTCAACCGCTTCTTCATGTACTCCACAACCCCGTAGGGGCACACCCTGTCCCCTGTACCGTGGATTATAAGCACCGGGACATCTATGGAGAGGAGTCTATCCCTCACATCCTCCTCCATCAATGCCTCCAGGGCCATCAGGAGGTCATCCCTTGAAAGCCCCTTCTTTGCCTCCTTCAGGTGTGAGAGGAGACAGGGGTCCTCTCCAGGGGAGAGGTTGAGGGCATAGAACCTCTCAAGGGCGGCTTCAAGGTCCTTCTCCAGCTCCTTCTTCATCCTCAAGACCCTGTGCCTTGGCTGGCCCAGGTTGAAGCCCTCCCTTCTTACAAAGGAAGGGGAGGCCCCCACCACTACAAGGCCCCTTACATTCTCTGGAAGCCCTCCTCCAAGGGAAAGGAGTAACTCCCCCCCAAGGGACCATCCGATGCAGAGGGTCTCTTCCCCCTTGAGAAGGCCTTCAAGGACCCTTCTTGGAGGACCAAAATCCGGACTCTCCCATCCCCTCTTCCCACCGTGGCCAGGAAGATCGATGAAGGAGAGGTCAAACTCCCCTGCCAGTGCCTTCTGATACCGCCAGACCCTGCTGTCCGTTGCCCAGCCGTGGATGAAGAGGAGCCTAAGGGGCATGGACCTCCTCTTTCAGGAGGGAGGATATGGTCTCTACCGCGTAGTCCAGGTCCTTCATGGAGTGATCCGCACAAACAGTGATCCTCAACCTGGATGTACCGAGGGGAACGGTGGGGGGTCTTATGGCCTGGATGAAGATGCCCTCTTCAAGGAGCCTTTCACTCATGCGGATGCAGGCCCTGGGGTCACCTACGAGGAGGGGTATTATGTGGGTCCTGCTTCCAAGGGTGTCAAAGCCCCTCTGCCTCAATGTCTCCCTTACAAAGGAGGCCTTTTCAAGGAGGGATGACCGCCTCTCCGGTTCCCTTTCCACGATCTCGATGGCGGCAAGGGAGGCTGCAGCCACAGCCGGTGGCAGGGCCGTTGTATATATGAAGCTCCTTGCCCTGTTCCTCAAGAGCTCTATGACCTCCTTTCTGCCCACCACAAAGGCACCGAAGCTGCCAAAGGCCTTTCCAAAGGTCCCCACTTCTATTATGGACTCGTCCTTTATGCCAAGGGCTTCAAGGCTCCCCCTGCCACCCCTTCCAAGGACCCCTGTTCCATGGGCATCATCCACGATGAGGGTGGCTCCGTATCTTTCCTTCAACCAGACAAGGTCCTTGAGAGGTGCCACATCCCCATCCATGCTGAAGACCCCATCTGTGACGATGAGGACCCTTCCCCTTCCATGGTGCCTCTTGAGGAGCCCTTCAAGGAAGTCCATGTCCCCATGGGGATACCTCTTGAAGAGGGCACCGCTCAGAAGGCATCCATCCACAAGGGATGCGTGGTTGAACTTGTCGGCAAGGATGATGTCGCCCCTTCCTGCAAGGGATGTGATAAGGCCCACATTGGCCTGATAGCCTGAGTTGAAGAGTATCGCCCCTTCACGACCCTTGAAATCGGCTACCCTTTCCTCAAGCTCCACATGGGGCTTCATGGTCCCTGATACAAGCCTTGATGCACAGGCACCAAAGCCGTAGGTCTCCATGGCCTTCTTTGCAGCCTCTACAAGGGCAGGGTGTGATGCAAGGCCAAGGTAGTTGTTTGAGCAAAGGAGGATCACCTCCCTTCCCCCTATCCTCACCCTCGGTCCCTGGGGATCTTCTATGGTCCTGAACTCCCTGTAGAGGCCTGCCTCTTTTATCCTTCTTATCTCCTCGAGTATGCTCATCTGCACCCATCCTTTACGGAAAGGCCAAGGTCCTCTATCATCTGCAGGTCCTTGTCCGTTCCCCTTCCAGGGGTGGTGAGGTAGTTTCCCGTCATCATACCGTTTGCCCCTGCTGCAAAGATGAGTCCCTGCAGGTCCCTGAGGTTTACCTCCCTCCCTCCGCAGATGATGATCTCCTTTGTGGGGAGCATGAACCTGAAGGCGGCTATGATCTTGAGGCATTCCAGAGGGGTGAGGTAGTTTGCCCCCTCAAGGGGGGTTCCTGGCCTTGGGTTCAGGAAGTTTATGGGTATGGAGTCGACATCCAGTTCCTTGAGGGTTGTGGCAAGCTCGATCCTCTGCTCCCTTGTCTCACCCATGCCGAAGATCCCTCCACAGCAGACATGGAAGCCCATCTCCTTTGCCTTCCTTACAACGGCCACATCCTCTTCATATGAGTGGGTTGTGCATATCTTGGGGAAGAAGGACCTTGCCGTTTCAAGGTTGTGGTGGTAGCTGTGGAGCCCTGCCTCCTTGAGGGCCCTGAGGGTGGACTCATCAAGGATCCCGAGGGATGCGCAGCTCTCAAGATCGGTCTCTTCCTCTATCCTCCTTATGGCCTCCTTTAGCCTATCCACCTCCCTTCCCCTCACCCCTTTACCGCTTGTGACTATGGAGAACTCCCTTGCTCCCCTCTTTCTTGCCTCTTTGGCCCTCTCAACGATTACGGCAGGTTCAAGGAGGGGGTAGGTCTCAACCTTTGTGCTGTACCTAACCGACTGGGCACAGAAGGCACAGTCCTCCGGACACAGGCCGGACTTGGCATTGACTATGGAACAGAGCCTTATCTCCCCTCCCTTGAAGGCCCTTCTTACCCTGTCAGAGGAGGCAAGGAGCTCAAAGATCCTCTCCTCCGGATAGTTTATGATGAAGAGTCCATCTTCAGGTCCGACCCCCTTATCCTTCAGACACCTCTCCTCTATCCTCCTCAGCTCCCTTTCCCAGTCCATCCTCTCCTCCTTTCATGTGGGTTAAGGAGATACCATGTCTGAGGACCATTGTCAACCAATTTGCACCCTAAAGGTTAACGACCGTGCCCTTCCCATAGGGTGGGCCTTGTGATAATATATTGAAACCAGATCTGCCCTGTGTTACAAGATCAGTAGGTTATGCA